>JBMFPE010000018.1:0-10573 GCA_049969275.1 Candidatus Aenigmatarchaeota archaeon
ATAAATCTAAGGTTCAAAAGCAAATACGTGAAAATCGAAGACAAAGCCAATTTAAACGCTAAGATTAGTTCAGGGCTTTTAAATGAATACATAAACGCAAAAAACTTCGTAGAGTCACACGACTTTAAACAATTAGTTAAAAACGCAATTAATGATGCTAATTTAAAATCTAGCTGTTCTTTAACCAAACCTTATATTCCAAGCGATGAAGAAGTTTTTGCTGATTCCAGTTGCAACGGAAAAACTTTTTCTGAAGCAGAAAGATTAATTGAAGGTAAAATAAAGGAAAAACTCGGAACTCTAAACATAAGGGATGTTATAACAGCTAGTAAAATTACCCCTTCCTGCAGCCACAGTAAAACAGATTCTGAATACACAAAAACTTGTGATTTTAATTTTGATGCAGGCTTTAACGCGTTAGTTAAACTTACAAGCTCCTCCAAGTATCCTCTAGAAAATGGAGTTAAAATTTTTGAATTCAAATTTAGAATTCTAATTGGAACAAAAATGTTTCCAAACTTGGGATTGTTTAACAGTTGCCAAGAAAATTTATAATCAGTAAATTGCTTGATAATGCATAACTATTTCTTCCGGGGAAATTGCTCTCGTGTAAATTCTCAATTCATCCATAACAACAGGTGCTGCACAATTTCCATCTTTGCAGCCTATTATTAGCGGCGCATCTTCAGGATTGCTTGGAGCAATTCTTCCACTTGGGCATGTAACTTTGTTGTCTAAAGTACCTTGTAAATAAATTCTTGTTTCATTTGTTATATTATCGTACCTTATTGCTACATGAGTAAAGCCTTTATAGCCCAGTTTACTTTTACTCCTGATAGTACAATAGCTCGTCCCACCTTGTTCGTGGATTAGTTTAACTTTGAAAAGAATTGTGTCATCAAAAGCTAACAACAAACAAAAATTAGCATTTCCACTATTGCAATCACTTATTGAATTTCCTCTGTAAAGAATATATCTGTCATCAGAATGATATTCGGTAAGGTACAACCACAAATCTATCGTCATTCCTTCTGCGTTTTTCATGTTAAGCATTTCTTTTCCTGGGTCAGAAGGTTTAACCATAATGTAATCGTTAGCATTATCAAATTCTACAGCTCCCGAGCCAACCATAATTTTTTTCTTATCTAGGACCCATGCTGGTGAATTAGAAACATACTTAGTGCAATCGTCTGTATTTCCAAATCTTCCTAGATTTTCATGATTGCTCGAATCTTCTACACAGCTCCCGCTTCCTTCGTCAAAATGGTAGATAACTGCTATGTCTTGGATAGGCAAATTAAAAAATTGTCTTAAAAGGTTCAAAATTCTTTGTTCAATTCCAGGAAAGGATGCAACTAACAACCCAACAACAGCCAAAACAATTATGAAAAGTGCCACGTAAAAAATTGTTGGAATCACTTGAATTCCTTTCATTTTCCCACGCAAAAGTTCAAATTAACATATCCAAACTTTTAATTTTTCTATTCCTTCTGTTATTAATATTATAGCATCTGCTATAAAAGTTATTATCAAACTTCCAAAGATAAGAAAAATTAAAGGCAAACAAAAAACTATCAATAATAACTAATTGAAAAGTTAGATTTGTGAGCTCCAACATAAATTCCACTAGCAGAAAGGTACAAGGGGCACAACCTTTCTAACAACTGTATCACAAAACCACTTTAATAACCCTGTAATAACTATTCGTACACCTTCTATAAGAGTACTCACACCTTTTTGGATAAACCCCCAGAAAAATGCTAATAATATTATAGCAAAAATTAAAGAACCTATGATTATTAAAATTTCTCCTGTCATTATTCCTTTCATTCAATCACCTGAAATTCCTTCCAAAAACTCCTTAATTAATTTTTCTACTCCTGCATAAAAAAAGATTAGTAGAAATAAACCTATAATTAGCAAAATTATGAAGGTTATTATATACTTGTTAACACTTCCTTTCATGCTAACTCACTTGGTACCATCGCCATAAATAATGAATAAATAATTATTAGTGTTATTAAATAAAATATCACACCGATTAAAACTCTTTTTCCCATCGTTGACCGTTTAATAATATTTTCCTCACCGTTTTCTATTATACTTGAAAATATCGACATCAAAGCAATTATTTCTATAATATAAATTCCTATAGTAATTTGAAATAAATGAACAGGTATCATAGAGTCCAAACTTATGAAAGATGAAAGTATGCCTTTTCCTGCAGAAGCTAAAGGACCAAAACCTTCAACTTGTTTATACAGTAATTCTGCGTTCTCAAGAACAACTAGAAGCTGCATTATTATGGCCGCTAAAGCAACTACAATTCCTCCAGTTAGAGGAGCCAAAAGTAAAGCTTGAATTTTGAGAGATGAAGTTATTTCAGACATCAAATCTTTTAAGCTTTCTTCAACCGAGTGAACATTTTTCAGGTAAGTTGAAATTGTCAACATAGTTTTTGAAATTGCAAGAGATCCTTTTTTCTGTATTTCAACTAAAGCCCTCATTACAGTTTCGATAAGAGTAGAAGGATATTTGAGAATAGCTCCATACCTTTCGTCAAAAACAGCTTGTTCTAAGGTTACACCAAAGTTTTCTATGTTTTGCAAAATTTCTTTTATAAATTGTGATACCTTTAAGTTTTTAATCTTAGGCAATACTTCTGAAAAAACTTTTTCTAAAGGAACGCCTAACCTTAGTCTGTTTCCTATTTGAAAAATAGCTTCAGGAAATTCTGATTCAATCGTTATTATTTCTTCTCTTAGCTTTATTTTATCTCTTGTGGAAAGGATCATATAAATAGAAAAAGCTAATCCTATTCCTAATGTTACCAAAAGTGAAGCATAAAGTTGTTCTGGTGAAAAAGCAGCTTCTATGGAAACTATCCCTAAAAATCCGTAAAAACAAAGAATTCCACCAACGAATAAAGACATAGTTAAAGTTTTATCTATTAGTTTTTCCTTTTTAAATTTTGGATGTTTAGAAATATCTGGCTGATGAAAGGTAGAAGGTCTTCTATCTAAATACATTTTCATAAGCCAATAGACGACTAAAGGTAAAATTATATCATAGCCTATAGCTATTGTTAAAGGCTGGATAAACTCTGGTAAGAATAGAGACATTATTGGGAAAAAAACTACTCCGATAAGAGGAAGCAAAATTCCTAGAGCATTTATTATTGTTATTGGTGTGTTAAGCTCTCTTGCAAAAGTCTTCATTCTATCTTTTGTTCCTTCTAACATTACAGAAACTGCTTCGTCTAAAATTCTTTCCATTTCGGTTTGACCATAAAGTGAAGCATTCTTGATTAGATAAAGAGCCTCTGTGAATTCTTGGTTATCTTTTTTCCATTTTTCTATAAATTTTTCTATCGCTTCTTCTGTAGTATATTTTCTCGAATAAATTTCCCACATTAGCAACTTTAGATCATAAGCCAAGGCTCCTCTCAAATTTTTTGCTGCGTAATCTATAGCTTTTTCTAAGGTTGGAGTTATTCTCATAGAAGTTGCCATGAAAAGAATGCAAAGGGTCATCTCAGAAGATGCGTTTATCCTAAACCAGGCAGCATAGTGCATCGGATAATCGTAAAGAAAATAGAAAACAACTGCTGCAAATATTCCTATTAAAATAAAAAGAGCTGGATAAACAAGATTAAGAACTATTATGAGGGTTGTTGGTACAACAACTGTAACTAAAGTTGCAAGAAATGCTAGAGAAAAAGCTCCTGTAGGGGTAACGTTAAGATGAGAAAACTCGATCAACTCTTGGTACTGTTTTTCCAAGCTTTTCCATGGTTTTATCGGTAATATTTTTTCACAAATATTGCAAAGTTCTTCATACCAAAACGTTCTTTTAAATTCGATTCATCTCACCTCAACCTAGATTTAAGCCATTCTAACCATTTCTCATAAATCATCTTTGAGTCTAAAGCACCAACTTCCTGCCTAACTTGCTCAGAAATTATGTGAAACATGTCATTGCTTTCACAAACAAACTCTGCCTCAAGAATTTCTGGTTTGTTCAACTTTTCTGAATGTTCAACCAAAGTCTG
This sequence comes from Candidatus Aenigmatarchaeota archaeon, assembly GCA_049969275.1. Taxonomy (GTDB): domain Archaea; phylum Aenigmatarchaeota; class Aenigmatarchaeia; order CG10238-14; family SCSR01; genus JAVZHQ01. The sequence continues at coordinate 4,052 of JBMFPE010000018.1, forward strand.
TTTTATCTTTCCTCTCAGCAAAATATTGTCCCAAACATCGTCCCATCTTCCATGCCACTCCCTAACTCTTTTTGCTATTTCGTTCAAAACATAAGATTCTCCGTCTATCAAAGTATCAGTAGGTTTAAGTTTGTCCTCTTTTGCTGAGTACTGCATTAAAGGAACAAACCCTCCTTCATCTAAAGGGTCCTGCTTCCAATGCTTTCTCACTTCTGTTAGCTCGGTTACCCTTCTAAAGCGATGTAAACCATCAGGGGAACGAAGCATGTTGCAGATTGTTATCAAATCTATTGCTTTGAAGCTTGTTGGGGCAACTCCCAAATCATGAACTACTCTGTCATAAACTCCATAAGGAGATTCACCGTGAATCGTTCCTGCTACTATGTTAGATAAACTCCCTATTCTCATAGCTTCGAATAAAGCTGTTGACTCGGTTGACCTTACTTCACCAACTATCAAACATGAGTCTCCCAATCGTAACGCTGTTCTTAGCGCCTCGTCTGGCGAAAGTTCGGTCTCAACTCTTGTTATCACAGAACGTGATTTCATTCTTTCTATGTTGTAGCCAATTTGTCTTAATCTTGAAACAGGGATTTCTAAAGTGTCTTCGATCACTACCATCCTAAACTTCCTCATTATTTCAAGCAATAAAGCAGAAAGGAATGAAGTTTTTCCAGCACCTCTTCCGCCTGCAATTAGGATTGCTCTTCCTCCATCAACTATAAAGCTCATAAGCCCAGCGTACAAAGGATCAAACATTTTTGCTTTCAAGAATAGGGGAAAGGTCCAAGGTCTTTCTCTATGTCTTCTGAAAGCAAAAGCCAAACCTTCCGGACTTAATGTTCTTGTTATTGCTGCAACTCTTGCCCTTCCTCCTGGAACTTCTAGCTCACAATCCAAAACAGGGTTTGCTTCGTCTAATGGCCTGCCTGAATAAAGTCTGAAACGGGTTGCCCAAGCTTCCGCATCTTCTCTTGTTGGAATTAAATTTGTCTCGCATTCCTCAAAGTCAGAATGGAAAATATAAATTGGAGTTAAGCCTATCGGTGAGTTTATGTAAATATCTTGAATTTTTTCATCAGCTAACAAAAGTTCAAGAACACCAAAGCCTGCTGTATACCTTGCTAAAAGCATTGCCAGCTCTTCTAGTTCTTCTGGGTTTAGCTCTATGTTCATACTTCTTCCGATTTCTTTTATCAAATCCTTTCCTATGTTGAAGAAAATTTCTCTTGCTTTTTGAGGCTCGGTAATTTCTGTTTCAGTTGGTTTGTGAGCAGCAAGATAGCTTCTTGCTCTGTCAAGAATCACGAATTTCCTTTCGTCTAGCTTAAACTCTGGTGGAGTTATATGATAAACTAGTCTAACTTTTTCTGGAACTTTAAAAATCTCAACCAAAATGTTGTTGGCTATACAGTATTTATCTAGGAGCTGAGCATTTTTTGGAGGAAGGAGCATGAAGCGAGTAAGCATGAAGTTTGGTTTTACTAAAGGATGAAATATTTCTCTGTAAATTTTTCTGTCCCCAAACTTGTAACCTTCTAACCTTTCTTTTGCTATTTTTATCAGCTTGCAGGAAGAAAGAATTCTTTCTAAAGGTAAAAGAGCATTCTCTAAGTAATGAGAAAAACATTTCTTATTTTCGGCAGGAGCCTTTTCTTCGTTTATTCTTGCTGCAACGATCATCTTCTGCAACCTCACGTAAGCAGCTATCGGGTCTTTTCTCAAAAGTTCAAGAATAAGAAATTGCAAGTCTGAAAACCTTTTTGAGAAAAGCTTCTCACAACCAGGAGGAGTAAGCTTTTCCATCGTAAGAATTTTTTCCTCGTTCAAAATTTTGTTGTAAGCTTCTGCTATTTCTCTTAAAATTTTTACCTGCTCAAAATCATACTCATTTTCTCTTGTTTCTGCAAGAACTATTCTTTCGACATTCTTTGCTTCTAAAAGTTTGTCTATAGTTTTTGCCATGCATGCCTCAAAATCTTCTATGCTTGAGCCAAAAACACAGCCTAAGCAGTTTACTCTTAAAACACCTTCTCTTAATTCATAATCACAAACCAAGTTTACCACTATATTAAATTTATCTTTTTCTTTTCACAAATTCTTTATTAATGGCAGAAGAAAGGCCAATAAGCATCAGGCCGATAATAAACGAGATTGTTAGAAGGTTGAATGAAAGTGAAAGAAGGATAAGAGATGTAGAGATGAGAATTGACAGAATGGAAACAAGCTTTTCAACTATAGAAGAAAAAATGCTTAATCAGCTGAATGATTTGAAGATAGATATAACAAAACTTGGGAAAAAGATTGAAGGGCTTGTTGAAAAGTTGAACCTTTATGAAAGTGAGATTTTAAGGTTGAACAAAGAATTAGCAAAAACTGCTAGCAAAGCAGAATTGAAAAAAATAGAGACTTATGTTGAAATTCTAAACCCTGTTACATCAAAGTTTGTCACTAGGGAAGAAATGGAAAGAGCTCTTGAGGAAATAAGAAAAAAGAGAATTTAAGCTTATTATTTTAAAAAACAAAAAATAATTAGTGGTTTAATGGCTGCACCTTTAGCAAGAAAGGAAGAAATTTTCTCCAAACCTTCTGTTTTGAGCAGGATAGAAGAACTTTCGTCTCGTGGCTTGTCTGAAATAGAAATAATCGATACGTTGAGGAAAGAAGGTTACTCACCGGATGAAATCGATAAAGGGTTGACCGAAGCTTTGAAAATTGGGGCTACCCAAGTAAGAGCTCCACCCTTACCAAGACCAAAAGAAGAACCAAAAAAACTTCCTCCTCCACCACCTGAGCCACCAAAGCTACCAGCAAGCTTACCAGCACCACTTGAGCTTCCTTCAGAACCAATGCCTCAAGTTCCTGAAGTTTCTGTTCAGCAGGATTATTTCTATCCTGAATATTCAACTGAGGATTATATAGACTACATGGTAAAGGAAAAGACAGAAGAAATTAACAAGAAGATAAACGAGTTCATGCTCAAGCAAAAAGAACTTGAAGCAAAACTTGCAAGTTTGCATGAAAGGCTAAGTGAAGTTTCTCAAGTAAAAGCTACTGAGCAACAGTTGATAGGGACAAAAATCGATTCTTTGAAAGATTTAATAGTTGAGATGAACGCTAGGCTCGAAAGTCTGGAAAAAGCTTTTAAAGAGACCTTGCCTGCGCTAATAGAAAGCATAAGGGCTTTGAGTGAGCTGACGCAAAAGCTCAAAGCTTAGATCTTAATTTTTTTCATTAGCCTGTACGTTCCTCCCTTCTCTATGCATTTTTCTGCTAGTTGAAGGAGAGATTCTGCGTTTTGTTTCTTTGTTTGAGCGTCAGCATCAGCAGGATTTTTGGCGTACTCTGCGAAGCTCGAGAGTGCGAAGTTTCCTAAAAATTCTGCTAGAGTAGATTCTATATCTTCTCCTAGCTCATAAGGTGATTTTTTAAGCATAAGATATTTTCTTCTTTTTATCATGTAACCACTTTAAAGTAATAAAAATAGAAAAATATTTAAACTTGTGCTTTTAACGTAAGTTTTAAAGCATTCAGTTTGTTGATGATGTCTTCTTCCTGTTTTCTCAATTTTTCTATTTTATTTATGTAAGGAGTTAGGTCTGTTCCTGCTGGCTGCTGCAGCATTTCCTGCTGTATCTTGGCCATCTGAATTCTAATGTTGTGGAGTTCGTTTTCTAAACCTTTTGCACCTTTTTGATAACCACTATAAATATTTGCTAGTGCTTGGCGCCTTCTGACAAAACCCCAGGAATAAAACAAGGAACCTCCGAAAAACATCAAAAGAAACATTAGATAACCCCAAATTCCAGCAGCTCCTAAGGTTATGCTGACAAAAGTTATGAAAATTCTGCTTGGCAAAGTCATGAAAGCCATGGCAAAAGCAACAACTACTTCAATAGCTGGAGTCCTCCAAAAAATTTTTAACTGTCTTAAAATTCCCAGTAAAATCACATAAAGAGCAAGGAAAGGAACAAGAAAGTTAAAAATGAACTCTCTTGCTTGAAGCCATTCTTGGGGTAAACCAAGAACTTGACTCCATAAATATTCTATACTCCAGAATTCACCATAATCTTGAGCTTTTGCTGAGACGATTAAAGAAAAGAAGATGATTAAAAGAAGAAAAAATGAAGATGTTTTTTTATTCATTCTTATCAATATTATTTTCCTTTTCAAAAATTTAAAATCACTTACGAACTCTACGGGCCGCAAGTGTCTCTAACCATTTAAGGTATTGTTGTTTATCATATATAGCAGATGCTATAGCAAATTTCGCTTCCTTAGTTTTTGCTCTGTCATATTCCACCCAATCTTTCTGAATTTCTCTTTTAATTCTTGCCATTTCTTTATCTATATCCGAAATTACATCTCTTATCTCCTTGCTTTAAGTTCTTCTTCTATCATTTTTTTAATATCTTTATACTGCTGCTTGGGACTGAATGTTTTTCTAGCATAACTCCAAACTTTTTCTAAAACACCTATTCCTGCTAATATACCTATCAAAAGCATTATAGTATAAGCATAAGTCCCAAAAATTACCATAGTAGTGCCAACAAAAACTAAGAAAAACCTTGTTGGAACTGTAGCTAGAGCTCCAAGAATAGAAAAAGCTCCTATTGCCCAATCGTTTAAACCAGGAACAACATTCCTAACAAAAGAGAAGACTATGTAAATTGATATAGCAATAATTCCTAAAGGGATTATTGCATACCACAAAAATGTGTTTGAATTTAAAAACTGTGGTGGGAAACCAAAAGCTACCAACCAGTTACACCACCATGGATCGAAATTACATTCTCCTCCCATACTCTCTATGGCTGCTAAAGCTGCTCCAATTCCAGAAACAATTCCCATACCCATAGAGAATGCGAAATAAGCCACAACAAATACTTTTATTGCAGTGAAAACATTTGCCATAATTTAATTTTGTATTTTAAATTATTAATAATTACCCAAAGCTTTCCTGACTATTTCTTCTTCACTTAAACTTCTGCTTGTTCTTAAGCCATAAACATCTCTTCCTATTTTTTCAAAAATTCCTGCTTCACCAGCCAGATAGCCTGCGTGAAAAAGAAAAGCTTTTACTAACATACCTTCCAAATCAATTAGCCAAATCGTAAAAGGGATTAAAAGTTTTGGAGGCTTTACTTTTTCTTTTAAAACTTTTTCTCTTTTGGCTGCGGTTGAAAGCCCTTTTTCGTAAAGCCTGAACCCCTTTATTATATCCAAACTTTCGATATCGTACATTAGCTTTTCCTCGAAAGCAAGTTTCCTTATTCTTTTTAAGGCTAAATCAAAAGGAATCAAGTTTTTTTGGAAATTTTCTTTAGCGCTTCTATATTCTTCATACTTCTTTAAAAGTTTCTTTTCATTTTTTTCAAACTTATAGGCAGTTTCTAATTCTGTTAAAGCTCTGTCAAACTCTTCGTATTGTTTTTTCCACAAGTTTTTGGAACCCAAATAAAACTTTAAATAATTGCAAGGAGGTCTTACTCTTTCTTTCACTTCGGTTTCTTCAAGAGAGAAGGAAGAATCAACAGAATAGGACTTGGAGGGGGTTGCGAACAATATTGTATCGATTATGAAATCTCCTTCTACAAAAGGGTTTTCCTCGAGCCAACTTTCTATTTCAGAAGAGTCTTTTTCTTCTTCAATCATTTTTTCTACAAAACTTTTGGCTGTATTGAAGAGATACGACATGATTTTTCTTTTCTCAGTAAATTATTTAAATTTTTATTCAAAATTTAAAAGACTTAAAAGCTTTTTCTACCATTAATTAATCGATGAGCATAGAAACTCTTGAAAATATAATAAAAAAATTTGAGATTAATGTTTTAACTTTAACTGATGAAATAGGAATACTTCCTCATGCGTTACAAAGTTTTTCAGAGCTTGTAACTTATTTTCCTCAGCTTAAACAGACAGAAGAATACAAAAAACTTGACCAAATTTTTAAATTTTTGCAAAACCCTATAACAAGATTTTTTACTTATAAAACTAAATCAACAGAAATAGTAGGTTATGCAGGGAAGCTTGTTGCAGAAGCAAATAAAGAACTTGAAAAAATTAAAAAGGCTCAAAGACCTTTGGAAGTTAAGCCTGCAGAAGTTAAAAGAGAAATAGTAGCTGTTGAAATTCCACCTTCTCCTTGGTATAAAGTTGCAAACGATGCTGACGAGCTTTCGGATGCAATGTGGGAGGATGAGTTTAAAATAAGAAATATTTTGCCTATCTTTGAAAAACTTATTTCTGAATTAGAAAATTTAGGAGAAATCCAGAAAATTTTTGTGAAGAATTAAAATGTTTCTACAGGGAATTGGAAGGAATAGAGGTTGGAAGCTTAACAATTTTTGAATTAAGAAAGCTTAATCCTTCTTATGTTCCTAAAGATGAAGAATTGATTCTAGCTCAAGAGCCCTTGCAAAACATTTTCTACATTTTTCTTCCTTTATAGTAATGTTTGCTATCCTTTTTGGAGCTTTGGAAGGAATAAGAATTTTTAACAAGAAGATTAACTTAGTTCTT
>JBMFPE010000019.1:0-10534 GCA_049969275.1 Candidatus Aenigmatarchaeota archaeon
ATGGAAGAAGAAAAACTGTTAAAACTAAAAAAAATTGTTAAAGAATTGGAAAAGATAAGGGGAAGACACACAGAATTGGTTAGTGTTTATGTTCCTTCTGGCTCTAATCTACAAGAAGTTATTAACATGCTAAGAGAAGAATACAGCCTAGCACAAAATGTCAAGGATAAAACTGTAAGAAAAAACGTGATGAACGCACTAGAAAAAATAATTCAACACTTAAGGATTTTTAGAAAAACTCCAGAAAATGGTTTAGTAGTTTTTTGTGGGAACATTTCTCCTGACCCTGGAGTTTCTGACATAAAGATTTGGAGCTTGGAGCCACCAGAAAAACTATCAGTAAAAATTTACAGATGCGACCAAATTTTCATTCTTGACCCTTTAAAAGAAATGTTGAGAGAAAGGGAAGTTTATGGCCTGATAGTTTTGGATGCTGGGGAAGCCAACGTTGGCTTGCTTAAGGGAAAATCAGTCCAAGAGTTGAAAAAATTGGAATCTACAGTTCCTTCGAAAAGCGTAAAGGGTGGGATGTGTGTTAGCGAAGACACACTAATACAATTAGAAGATGGAAACATTATTCCCATAAAAGAACTTTCTATGAACGAAAAAATCCTTTCATATTCTTTCAAGAATTTCAAACATTATTTTACTAACTCTTTTGAAATCTTCAAAAGAAAGGCGAACAAATCTTATGAACTAGTTCTCAAAGAACCATCTACTTCAATAGTCCTAACTCCAGAACACACTGTTTTTGTAGTAGGAAGAAATGGTATAGTAGAGAAAAAGGTAGATGAGTTGAGTGCCGGAGATATGCTACTATATGTCTCTAAATTAAAACCAAAAAGCAGAGACAATAAAAGCATCAGCAACGAACTTTTGCAACTATTAGGCTATTTTATGGGTGACGGAACGATAGATAATGACAGAGTAATACTATATGATAAAGACTTACAACTACTAAATTTTTATAAAAGACTTGCTATAAAGATCACCTGCAAGAGACCAACAATCTTGAAAAGAAGAAATTCATATGAATTAAGGATCTATAAAAAATCTTTCGCTGATTTCTTAATGCTAAACTTTCCAAATCTTTCAAAGCCAAGAGAGAATAAAGATATAGATGCTGTCATTCTAGTCTTGCCAAATCAAAAGTTAAGATATTTCTTAAAAGGGTTGTTTGACGCTGAAGGTTATGTTGATAAAACTGGCATCGGCATGAGACTAACTAATGAAAAGATTGTTAAAAAAATCCAACTAATTTTAACTCGTTTTGGTATAGTCTCAAGCCTAAGAGGTCCGGACAAGCTCGGTCGCTATGAATTAAGAATTACAAACTCCTTGTACATAAAAAACTTTAAAAAGGAAATTAACTTTTCCTCTTTGAAAAAAAGGAAGAAACTTCTTTCGATAGTTAAGAAATACAAAAGTGGCAAATCAACAAGAGTTCCTGTATCTGGAATTTATATAAGAAAATTGATAGAGACGTGTGGACTCAAAAAAGAGGACTTTAAAAGATATGGTATGTTTCTTCTTGGAAAAAGGAATATAGGATACCCACCTTTTAAAAGGCTGATAAAAGAAGCTAATAAAAAGTTAAAAAATAGACAGATAGTAAATTTATTGAAGAAAATTTACAATTGTGGATTAGTTACAGTTACTGTTAAAGAAAAAAAAGAGATCAAAGCAAGTAAAGAATTTTATGACTTATACGTTCCAGGAATTAATTCTTTTGTCGCAAACGGAATAGTTGTACATAATTCACAGAAACGTTATGATAGACTTAGAGAAGATGCTTTGAATGAATTCTTCAAAAAAGTTGGTGAGATTGCCTCTAATGTTTTCTTACAACAACCAGAGCTCAAAGGGGTTATAATTGGCGGGCCAGGACCAACAAAAGAAACTTTTTTCCAAGGGAATTATTTGCATCATGAAATTCAAAAGAAAGTTTTGGGAGTAAAAGATACTAGCTACACAGGAGAGTATGGGCTAAGAGAGCTTGTAAACAGGTCAGAAGACTTGCTTGAGAAAGCATCGATAATAAAAGAAAAAGAAATTCTGGATAAGTTTTTCTCTGAATTGCAAAAAGGTGGGAATGTTACTTACGGTTTTAAAGAAACTATAAAAGCTTTAGAAATTGGTGCTGTTGAAACCTTGCTTATATCAGAAGGTTTTGACTGGGTTCATGCTAAGTTGAAATGTAGCAAATGTAACATAACCCAAGAAAAAGATTTACCGAGAAATAAAATTGAAACCCAATACTGCGAGAAATGTAACCAAACTATGAGTGTCGAAAATATCGAAGAATTGATTGATTTACTGAACGAAAAAGCAAAAAGCTTAGGGACGAAGATAGAATTTATTTCGACAGAAAGTAGCGAAGGTGCTCAGTTTAAGGAATTGGGTGGGATTGGGGCTTTTTTAAGGTATAAGCTTAACTAAAACTTTCTAAAAATTGGCGGTGGTGTTCCTTTATAATCTTCGTAAAGAGTTTTTCTACTGACAAAAAATATAATTTCATTGTCTACGTTTATTATTTTATACAAATCCTGAGCGTTTATCGTTGCTTTCTTGATTTTTTTCATGCTTTTGGGAGAATAAGGGGTTAAAAGTTCACCTGCCCAAATCAACCATTCATCACCCATCTTTACGTTATTTCCCACGACTGAAACTTTATCTATTTCATAACTTCCTATAACACTTTTCTTTCCAGTGTAAGCAAACCTTCCAATGATTGATTTTCTTACTTTAGTTTTCTCCCCAACCCTTGCCGAAAAATAGAGCATTGAATTTTCTATTTCAGCACCATCCTCTATCACACAGTTGTCCTCTATACAAACATTCTTCAGTTTTACATCATTTCCAATTTTTACATTTGCTCCTATAAGCACATTTTCCATTTCTACATTATCTCCTATGTTATTTTTAGTTGTTGGATGAATTCTTTCATCGATTTTTCCAATTTTACCGTCAAGAATATCCAAAGATGCCTGAAGCAAATTTTCAGGACTTCCTATATCGTTCCAATAACCTTTATGTACATATCCATAAACTCTACATTCTTTAACCATTTTTGGAATAACTTGAGAACCAAAATCTGTATAACTTTTTTCTTTTTCTAAAAATTCCTTAAGAGTTTGAGCTTTTGCCAAGTAGCAAAACATGCTTCCAAGGTTTGAGGGTGCTTTTTCTGGCCCAGGCTTTTCTATAAAATCAACAATCCTTTGGCCGTCTAACTTTGCTATTCCATACTTTGAAACATCTTTAACTTCTGCAAGAGCTACAGTCAAATCAGCGTTATTATTCTCGTGCAACTTTAACATCTCTTGGACATTTATGTCCGTTAGATTATCTCCACCAATAATCAGAACATTCCCGTCTATTTTTTGACTTTCAAGAAGTTTTCTAGTTCCGTCTGCATTTCCAAGATCTTCCTCAGTAGAGTAGTTAAATAAAACTTCTGGCTTTAGGCCAAGCCTTTTAGAAAAACCTTCACCTCTTCTGAAATAAAAGTAAAGCTCGTATTCTCCGATTATCCAAAAATTTCTGCATCCATGAAAAGTTAAATTTTCAAAAATTCTTTCTAAAGCCGGTTGGTTTGCTATTCCTACGAGAGATTTAGAATCATATAAAGTAAGGGGATAAAGTCTTGTACCCTTTCCTTTTACTGGAGCTATTACAGTGAGGTTTTGCTCTTGCATAGGTTAAAAGTTTAAATTAAAAATTTATAAAGATTTCTTTACTTTAACTTAATTGTGAAGATCCTTACTGAAAAAGAGATAATTAAAGATTTGAAATACAATTTTCCAGGTCAAAGAATAAAGATTGATCATTTGTTTAAACCTGGAAATCCGTTCTTTGCGCAAAGTAAGGAAGAAGCAATAATAGGCTACAGTTGTGGTTATTTTATAAGAGAATTTCTTTTAAAAGATGGCTTAAGATTAAGTTTTTCTTCAAGAGAACTCTTTCCTATAGTTTTTAACGTATACGGAGCAAAGGAATTGTATGAAATTTGTGAAGGTGGTAAGGGACCAAAAGGATTAGAAGACCTTAAAAAATTAGGAATAGTAGACTTTGAACTTTTTTCTGGTGGCAGTATAACTGGTATTAGAAGAGTAGCTTTCTACGTAAACGATTTTGAAACTATGAAAAAACTTTTGAAATGTTATGCCTATAAAACTAACGCTAACTATAAGAAGTTTGAAGAAAGATTCGAAGAAAATTTAGGCTCGCTCAAACCTTATGTTAATAAAATTTCTGAAAGAAGTCTTGAAGTTTATAGAAGCGCGAAAGAATGGTACAAAACACACTTGAGTCTAAAAGATTTCAAGTTTACTCCAAAAACTTTAACTTTTGATTTGAGAATAGAAAGTCTGCTTGTCGTTTAAACTTGCAAGTTAAAAAATTTTATAGTATTTTCTGTTGTTATTCTATCAACTTCTTCAAAACTAACTTCCTTTATTTCTGCAATTTTTTCAGCAACAATTTTAACACTTAAAGGGTCGTTTCTTTTCCCAAAACCAAGCCAGGGTGAATCTGTTTCTAGTAAAATTCTTTCTAGAGGCGTGTCCCTTATAACTTTTTTATGCTTTTTGCTCTTCAGAACGATTGTATTCATCGAAACATACCAATTATTTTCTATTATTCTTTTAACTAAATAATTTGCTCCAAACATGTGCATCAAAACTTCTTTAGCATCTTCTTGTTCTAAAATTTTTACGGCTTCGTCATAAGCGTTTCTTGCATGAATTATTAACGGCTTATTTAGCTCCTTTGCAAAGTTTATCAGCTCGATGAAAAGCTCTTTTTGCCTTTCTTGCCATTCTTTCTCTTTTATCCAGAAAAAGTCTAATCCAGTTTCTCCAATTCCAACAACCTTATCTTTATTACTCTTGATCTTTTCAAGGAAACTTTCTTTTTCTTCTTTGGAAATTTCTTTCACATATTCTGGATGAATTCCAATTGTAGCAAAAACAAAACCTTTATGTTTTTCAACCAAGTTTAAAGTTAAATCGAAATCTTTAGGATGAGCACAACAGGTTATTATTGCCTTTAATTCTTTCTTACATTTCTCAATAATTTCTTCTCTATCTTTATCATAATCTTTAGATTCTAAATGGCAATGAACGTCAATCATTAAATAAATCTTCTTTTTTCATTTTTTATAAATTTTTCAAAAGTAAAATTATAGAAAAAGCAAGCAAAAAAGAAAAGATTAATGAGATTGAAATTAAATCAGTAGATTTAACAAAATATCCTGAAGAAAAACTAGCAGAAGAAGCAAACAAGAATAAAATAAAGGACAAAAGCAAGACTACAAAAATTCCAGGAATTTCACTTTTCACCCTTTCTTCCCTTCCTGTTTTTTTCCATTTTTTAAAATTATTTGACGACATTTTATTATCAACTTTCAATTAAAACAGCGTTTACAACTCCTTCTTGACTTGGTCTAGAAGTAACTCTTGCTTTTCCGATTTCAGTTTTGATTATGCAACCTTTAGTAATTATTCCTCTTCTCACAAAATGTGGGTTTGCTTTATTTTCAACTACATCTAAAATCTTAACTTTTTTCGTAGTGTTTGCTTTAAGGTCTAAAACATTAGCATACTCCACAGATAAAGCCCTTACTTTTCTTCCCCCACCTCTAGTTCTTACTATTTTTTTCTTTTCTTTTCCTATTCTTGTGTGAGTAGGTAAACTTCCTAACTCATGCTTCTTCTTTTTTCTAGCTATTTTTATTAATCCTCCTGTTGGTTTTCTCCCTTTTTCTCCGTGCCAAACTGGCATAACTATCGTCTCAACTTAAATCAAATTAAACTTATATGGTTTTATATTTTTCTAAAGGTATGGAAAATTCTTTTTCTATAGCATCTCTATGAATCGAATTCATAGTACAAAAAGGAACAAGCCTGGCCTTTTCTTTTTTATCAGGCACACCATAATGAATACAGCAATTCTGAACTCTTTCCAAATCAAAGTTGTAAGGATCCATGAAATGCATCCCTCCTATCATCAGCAAGCTTCTCATGAATTTTCCAGAAGCTTCGTAGCTTCCGCTCTTAATTAAAGAATAAACCTTTGGTAATTTTGATAAAAATCTTATTTTAGTATCCTTAAGAAAGGTATAAACAAGCTTTCTTTTCTTTGGAATTTCCTTTGTTTTTTCTATTTCTTCTATGTTTTTTTCTAAATCACCATAAAGTTTGTCTATGTTTATGTAGCGCGTTATAGGAACTACTTTTTCTCCTTTTGTAAAAACAAAAGTTGCTAACCCGCAATGGGGGTGTGCGGTAAATTCAGGAAAATACCTTTCCCCTTGCTTTAAATAATAGTTCAAAACTTTTCCAAGTATGTTAATGGTTGGTACTGGATAGAAATCTTCCTTTTCAATTTGCCCGTTAGTTTGTTCTTCACACAGTCTAGTAAAATCAGAGAGCGTAACTCTCATTTTTTCCCTTTCACTTTTTTCAATTCTTCCTGTAATACTCACAGGCTGAACGTTTATACATCTAACAACATCAGAATTCTTTGCTCCATACCTTATAACATCCCCTAAATCGCTGTCGTTCACACCACCTACCAAAGTCATGACAAGAACTACACTATCTAAACCAGCCTCTCTTGCACTTTCTATAACTTTTTGTTTTATTGGAAGCAAGTTCACTCCTCGAGTTTTTTCATAAATTTCTGGCTTTAAACCATCAAACTGAAGGTAAAAAGTGCTCATTCCTGCATTCTTAAGTTCTCTTATATAGCTTGCTCCTTTATTAGCAACAACAACTCCGTTGGTGTTAACTTCAACATGCTTATAGCCTTTTTGTTTTGCCAACTTTATTAACTCAGGCAAATCTTTCCTAACTGTAGGTTCTCCTCCACTAAACTGGAGAGCTCTAACTTTTACTGGATAATTTACTTCCTGCGCATAATCCAAAATATTTTCTATTTGTTCTTTACTTGGTTCATAAACATAACCTTTTGCTCCAGCATACGCAAAGCATATTGGGCAAGTTAAGTTGCATCTGTTTGTTATATCGATTATTAACAAAGTTGTTCTTGAGTTATGGTTTTCACACAAACCACAATCATAAGGACAACCTTTTTCAGCTTTCCTTGGCAAAGCTATTCCATCGCCTAAATCTCTAAACCTTTCTGCCCTTTTGTACTGAGTAAAATCAGACCAATAAACATCTTCAAAACTTCCGTGCTTTGAACAATTTTTTCTTATCATCACTCTGTTTAACTCGTCGACAAAAAGTTCAGCGTCCAACCTTTCAAATGGATTTTCAGGGCAAATAGATTTAGTGATTTTAAGCCTTGCCACAATAACTTTAATAGCATTAATGCTTATATATTTTCTTATTGAATTAAATAGTGAAAAGAAATGACAGAAAGACCAATAGATGCTTTGGATAAAGCAAAAGGGAAAAAAGTTTTTGTGAAGTTAAAGAACGGAGAAGAGATAACAGGAATTCTAAAGGCTTTAGATTTACACCTAAACCTTTGGTTAGAAGAAGCAGAAATCCAAAGGAACGATAACAAGATAAAGCTTGGTACTATTTTGGTTAGGGGAGATACAATAGTTTATGCTTCTCCTGTTCAACTTTAAATCATTTCTTTCTTGATTTTTTCCTAATCTTCTTAATTCTCTTGACTTTTTTAACCGGAACTTTTTCCTTAACTTTAAGCTTTTCCTTGACGTACAACTTGTAAGATACTATTATGAAAATAATTATTACAATAGTTGCTAACCAGAACATAAGAGTTAAACTTATAAACTCAGTATGTTTTGGGGCTTCTTGAGAGAATAGGCCTATATGAGCTAAATGAGAAGCTTCACTGGAAGTTATGTTTATACCTATTACATAACTTCCAACTTTTTTAGGTTTTAAAATTACAGTAAAGTTTTTCGTTTCTCCTGGCATTATTTTGGAGTAAAATTCTGGTGATATTTCATATTCTATATCAGAAGAAATGTTCACCAATTGAATTGCTACGTTGCTAAAACTTTTCTCTCCCTCGTTTTTAATTTCTACTGTTGCTTTAACTTCTTGGTCAAGAAAAGTCTCTATTTTTAAAGGTAAAGTAAATCTCCAGTTAATTAAACATAAGTCTTTACACTTTACTTCACACCAATCACAACCAGCGTTAACACAAGAAATTGAATCGTTAAACACAGAGCAATCTTTCACACAAGGAGATGCTTGACAAAAACCATAACACCAATAACAGCCGGCGTTTAAGCATAAGGATGAGTTTGAAAAAACAGAACATCCCGCTGGACACAGATTTCTGCACAACTCTTTACAATCTGCAAAAGTTTGGTTAAAAGGCAAAACACTACAATTTACATAACCTAAACTTCCACAATCGCAACATCCTTGGGGATAAGTTTGAACACAGCAAGCTAAATCTCTAGTAGGGTCGCATGGTGTTGGTCCAGGTCCAGTCGGAGTTTTACAAACGTTATTTTCACAAACTTGACCTTCTGGACATCCGCAAGAATTGCCACAACACCCTGGTGAGCCTGGACAAGGACAATCCTGTGGGCAATTAGAGCAAGTTTCTCCTGAATCGCATACCCCATTACCGCAGAATACTTTAGAAGTCGTTAAAAATTCAAAAATTTCAGTCGTATTCCACTCGTTCAAAGTATTGTTCGTGTAAACAACCCATCTAACTTTGCACCCTACCGTAGAACTTAAAGTTTTAGTGGCTATACTCCAAGTCTCTGTTGGAGAAAAAGTAAGGTAAAACTGAAGATAATCTTCTTTCAAAATTGTTTTATTTTCACTTTCGAAAGATTTTAACCTTACTCTTATTTTATTCAAGGGAGAAATAAAGTTTATAGCGTTTGAGGAAAAATTGCAGTACCAAATTGTTGGAGAATTAGCAGCTACTAAACCAGAGTCACAACCTTCTTGAACCCAAGAGTTAGAAATCCAATTGAAAGCTTCAAAGCTAAAGTTTTTTGTTTCAGTAGAAGTAAAGTTTAAGATTATAGAAATGGAGTTTAGAATTCCTGTATAACTTACTGGCAAAGAATCATGCCAAACTTCTAGTTGATATTTTGCTGGAATTAAATAGGTTATGTTGACTGGTAAGTAATCTACAAAAACTTCGAGCTGACCTCCTTCTTTAATACCTCTTATCCCTACCCTGAAATTTGTATCGTTAAGCTTTGCTGAATTCCAGTCTGTGATGTTGGTAATATCTATCCATGTTGTAGCATTCGGGTCTTGTGTTGGTAGATTGAAAGTATATTTTGTGTAAGTATTACCACCATCCCAGGAAATGCTAACTTCTAATTTATCATCTTTAGAAGTGTGAGCCTCAAAACCTACAAGAACTGAAAGGATTCTTGCGTTCGAAGGAATTGAAATGTTGTAGGCATAACCCTGAAAATTATTAACCTGAGAGGTATAAGCATACTGATCATCAGAATAAAAGGCATTTTGAGGGTTTGTCCACGGAAAGGGAGAAACGAGATAAGAAGAAGGTCCTTTTAAAATCTCTTGTATCTCTTCTTTGCTTATTTCACTTTCTTCGATATCATAAGTTAAACCCTCTCCCAAATTGTTCAAAACGCTTAAATCCGAGCTTAGGTTGTTCCCTGTAATTAAACTTAAGCTAGAAACACCAAAGTTATTTGTTGAAGAAAGAAAAACGAAAGTATCGTTAGTGAAACTACCTTCACAATTGTCAAAAGAAAAAATGTAGCCAGACAAACCAGAAGAATCGTACCACTTAACTTTAAACTCACTTGCTTCACCAGCAAAAGTAGAATTTAATGAAATAGAGGAATATTGAGGAATAGCCTTGGCTGAAGAAATTAAAAAGAGGAAAACACCAAACCAAAAAATAAGTTTAAATACTATTTTCTTCATTTTCTATCATATTAAAATTAAGTTAGCCATAATATAAAAATAGGTGGAGTTATGGTAAAAGGAACGCCTTCAATGGGCAAAAGAAGAAAAATAGTTCATATAAGATGCAGAAGATGCGGAAGACATAGCTATAACGTTAAAACAAAAGTTTGTGCTGCTTGTGGCTATGGAAAAAGTTCAAAATTAAGAAAGTACTCATGGCAAACTCATAACGTAAGAAGAAAAAGAATAAAATAATTTTTCAAAAACAAATTATTTTATAAAAGGGTCCGTAGCTCAGCATGGTAGAGCAGCGGGCTTTTAGCCTCGACTAAAAGCTTTGATTAAAGATGATAGAAACCCGTACAAGATTGGGGGAATGGTCCGGGGTTCAAATCCCCGCAGGCCCATTTTAACTCAACTATTAAAAACTTTTAGAAAATACTCTAAACAAGTTTCTACAAATAGGAAAGTTAGAGAATGTTTTGATAAGAAATTCCGAGAATATACTTTTCACACGTGTGAAATGAGAAAGATAAACCAATTTTTAAATTTCCTTCAAGAGTTTTTGGAACTGAACCGCATTTTTGTGCATCCAAACATTATTAAAAAGAATAAAGGCTTGCTCTGCTTTCAAGTTCTCAACAATCTCTTTAAGCCTTTTCAGTTCTTTT
>JBMFPE010000020.1:0-9862 GCA_049969275.1 Candidatus Aenigmatarchaeota archaeon
CTCTCGTTTAAACCAAAAAGGGAATGGTCTTCTGTGACAGAAATTTTTCTTCCGCTAGATAAAATTATTTCTAGAATTTTCTTTTTCACCTTATGCCTAATAAAGTAAGAAGGACGAACAAGTTTAATTTTTCCATCTTTATCCATGGAAAAAACCTTTATACTCTCCTTATTTTCTACTGTTTCTTTACCGTCAGGAAGTAAAGAATCTATTAGTTCACCTATAGTTTTTCTAAAAATCTTTCCTTCTTTTTCAAAGATTATTTCAGCATCACCAGTAACACTATCCTCTATAGAAACAATTCTATGGTTTGGGGGAATGAAAGTAGTCAGAACGTTTAGAATAGAAGTTTTTCCTGTAGCCGTTCCTCCTGAAACTATTACATTCATTTCATACTGGATTGCTAGCCAAAGCAAAGAAGCAACTTCCTTGTTTATAGTATTATTCTTAATCAAATCAGTTATCGTCCAAGGCTTTCTCGCAAACTTTCTTATAGTAATAGTATTCCCTTTTGTTGAAATCGGGAACAAAGTTGCGTTAACCCTATCTCCTGTTGTTAGGTGAGCGTCCATCAAAGGGTTCAAACTTGTTATCTGTCTTCCAACTTTTCTTCCAATCATACTTGCATAGTTGTAAATTTCTAAGTCAGTTTTTATCACAATATTGGTCTTTAACCAGCCAAACCTCTTGTGATAGACCCAAAGAGGCTCTTGAGAATTGTTTATTACTACTTCTTCTAGGTTTTCATCCTTAAGCAAAACTTCAACTTTTCCCAAACCAAGCATCTCATGGACTAAAGTTCCTGCAAGAATTTTTTTCTCTTCTTCTGAAATTCTTGGTAACTGTTTTTGAATTAGCTCTAAGGATTTGGCAAAAAACCTTTGCTTTAACTCTTCCATAACCCTTGGGTCAAGAATTTCCTGAGCCTTTACTCCCACCTCGGTTATAAGTCTTTCCCTTATCGCTGCCAAAACTGCTAGGGTTGCTTCCTCAAACTTTGGTAAAGAAACCTCATAAATGGGAACAAACTCACCTTCAATCTTAACTATGTTAATTTCTGCAGGAACTCCTTCTGCGTTAAGCTTATAACTATCTAAAATTCTCATTTCCTCCACCTAAGCTCAGGCTCGCCTATAGCAGGATAGAAAATTTCAGCCAAGCCATGGTCTTCTAGAATCCTTGCCCATTCTTCTATAGTTTCTTTACTCACTTCGAACATTTTTTGCAACTCGCTAAACTTTACCCTTTTTCTTTCTTTTATCACAGCAAGAATTTTATCGATATCAGTTTCCATCATACTCGGAACTTCCTCCACTTTTTCAGGAGCAGCCTCCATCATCATCTTGGAAATAGATTTTATTATATCATCCCTTGCTATTATCCCAACGATGTTGTTTTTTTTATCAACAACAGGAAGTCTTTTAACTTTATATAAACTCATAAGAAGCACTGCTCTGTCCAAACCATCTTCTTCATTGGCAACAATAACAACTTTTTTCATTATTTCTTTTACTTTTGTCACTCCCTTTTCTTTTAAAGCTCCTTCGTCTACAGCCAACAAATTTTTCTTCCCAACCAAGTCTAAAATGTCTGCTTCTGTTATTATCCCTACTATCTTCCCTTCTTTTACTACAGGCAAACCAGAGACTTTCGACTCTGTGAGAATTTTTACCACTTCCGTTATGCTCTGCTCAGGGGAGACTGTAATAACATTTTTTGACATCACATCCTTTACTTTGAGCATACTTATCTAATAATTAATTTGATTTTTTAATTAAAATTTAGCAAGGTTTTAAGTAAGGGTTACCCAAAAGTTGGTACTTCATCAAACGCTGTTGATCGTCTATGCTATTATCTATCCTGAACCACTTCTGCACTTCAGGGTTGTCCACATAATAACAGTCTGGATGAGCAGAAGTGTTAAAATAGAGAAAATCTACAAGAGTTTTGTTCTCTGTTGGTGTAAAACCTAACGCTTTAATTTTTTGTATGTTGACAAAACTTTCAAGTCCTATGTTTTGAGTTGCCATGTTTCTGTAGAAATCACTTGCTATCAAACTTCCTTCCAGCCTGTCTAAAAAGCTCGGCCCGTACAAAGAAGAGTGGAAATAGCCATTTTCAGTGTCGTTAGCAAGGTTTTCGAAGTGATAAACGCCAGAAACCTCATACACGTGATTGCTTTCGAAAGGACATCTCCAAATAGTTTTTCTGTACCTTCCTTCGCTGTATAAAGGAGCTAGAGGGTCTTCTAATCCTTCTATAGAAATTAAAACTTCTTTCTTTCCTTCTCTATAAATTCTTATAGTTTCTGTATGATCTGAAATGTTTATCGTGAAATTAATCCTGAAAAGAATGTTAAAACTGTCAAAAGGCTTGATTTCTATCTTGCTCGTGGTAAGGTTGAACTTGAAGGTTTTGTTTGCCTTTTTCTCTATTTCTTCCATCCAATAGCTTATGCTGTTGTTGACCATGAAATCGTTCCTGCTTCCGTCAAGGGTTCCGTTTTGAGCTAACTCAAAAATTTTATTTATAGCTTCTCCCTTTGGAAAGGCTATTCCTCCTAAAGTAACGTTATCAACAGCTGCGACCAAAGCCCTTCTTGCTGAAATTCTCAAAGCTCTTTCTATATCTTCTTCCACATTCTTTTCAAAATAATGTAATTGGTCAGAAATAATTTTGTCTGCTGTGTCCTTTCTTAAAGAATAAGAAATGCTCATATAGCTTGTTAAAATTGCTATTATTGAGGCTACCATCAAGATTGAAATTATCGTGTAAATCAAACCCTTCATATCCACACCTTTATTTCTAGATTAGTTGGACCCCAAAGAGAGGGAACTGCTGCAACAAACAAAGTTTCGAATAAAATGTCTGGAGTTATCATTATATCTATTGGGTTATTTTCAGTCCCTGGCCAATCGTCTCTACTTATACTTAAGGGATCTGCTGGTAGTTGATTACCTATAAAGTTGAGCTGATTTAAAAGCATAAGAAAAGCGTAGTCAACTGCGTTATGAGTTATGTTCAAATCTTGAACTACTCCTAAAGTTGAGTTAAACTTTGGAAGGTTTCTTCCTATAGTTACTGCGTAAGAGCCGTCAGCATTTCCATCATGGTCCCTATCGTAATACACAGTAATGTTTCTTCCTTCTATGTAAGGGAAAACTGGAGAATAAGTAGTGAAAGATTTGAAGCTTGCAGTATAGATTGCTCTATCACGAGAAGAGCAAACTCCACTTGTGTTTGTTGGAGCTAAGCCAAGAACCAAGCCTACTGTATTATTTTCTCCTGGTTTTACGTAGCTTGGAGAAAACTGAATTCTGAAAGGATCTCCTAGGTAAACATAATTGCTTCCAAAAGAGTCTAAGCTCCAAACATTTTGCCAATTATAGGCTGAGTTGTTAACATAAATTTTTCTTGACCAGAAGTCAGAGGAATAAGAAGTTCTTAGAATATCTAAAATTTTTACTTGCTGAGGGACAAAAAATGTTCCGTTGCAACCAAAAGGACTTGTTTCTACTTTCAAAGAAATTTCCCCGTATTCTTCTTTTGCTTCTGGCTGATAGTAGAATTCTATGTAAGAATCTGGATAAAGGTAGTTTCCTCTGAAAACTTCTCCTGTTATGTTTATTCTTTGAGTAACATAAGCTCCTGCAAAATATTCTGCGAATTGCTTGTAGATCTTTCTCAATTCTTCATAATTGTTGCTTTCTCCGTATCTTACTGCCAAGCAACTTGCTGTGCTTCCGTTTGGTAAAGTTACTTGACCTATCCAAGAGTTTGAAGAACAATTCCAACAAGCTATTTTTTTAAGTGTAGTAGTATCAGCCCCACTTCCGAAAGCAACAGCAAAAACTGTAATATTTCTATCTCTTGCTTTACAAGACTCGTTTATTGCTTCTGTTTTTGCAGTATCCCCACAACCACCAGCTGCTAATCCTACCCAAGGGTTGTTACCTTCACAGGTATTTGCGTCACCATCACTCATCACGAGCATTCCTCTAAACCTTGAAGAAGTAGAATTCCTAAGTAATATTTCTGTTGATACATTTATCCCACAAGAAATACAGGTCCAACCTTCTGCTGTATATCGATCTATCTGATTTTTTAAAGAGGTTGAGTTATCACTTAAGTCATGCCAATATCTTATAGCTGGAGTGGACGAATAAGCAACCAACCCAACTCTATTCCCAGAAGTGTTTAGAACAGTATCAACAAAAACATGATCAACAAGCTTAGCTATTTGTAATCTCCTATTCTGGCAACCACTTTTCCAGTTGCAATCAGGATACGGACATTCGGTTGTGTCTACATCACAACTTTCTATCATACTATATGAAATATCCGTGATTAGAATAGCGTCAGCCAACCCAACTCCTCCGTAAGCCTGAAACTCTTCACTTCCAAACCTTACAGGAACAGTTCTGTTGCTCACGTTTCCTTTTAAAGCCTCCACGCCCCCAAATTTTTCAGAAATATTCTGAAAGCTTAAATCGATAACTACTTCTCCTGTAGTGTTTGTGCTGTTTAGCTCTACTCCACCAACATTCAAAAACATCTTAACTCCTCCATCAGGAGTAGTTAAATTGCTATAATAGTGCAAACGAATTCTCATTCCATTAGTTTCGTTTAAAGTTCCTGGCAAGTAAAAAGAGTCGTAAAGATTAATTAAACCATAAATTCCTGGAAAATAATATCTGTAAACGTTAGTGCTAGGTGGGGCAAACTCTGTAGTATCATAAGTTACTTTTATGTACCCTCCACCAACGAACTGCAAGTTTATATCAGGAGAAGTAAAGTTAAAATCAAAAGCAGTTTCATTCCCATAACCTTTGTTTATCTTGCTTAAGCAATTTTCATCAGTAATCAGAAAGCTGTCAACCGCAAAGTAGCCAGAAGAAGTTTTGTTGAAAATTCCACAAAAGCTTTTGTTTACATAAAGAGTGAAGTTGCTACCAAAACTTCCTTCTATATAAATCGAGGAAATGTTAGCGTCTGAAGGAACATCTCTAATTATTGCTGTTAAATTTCCCTGCCCTACAAAACCTCCAAAGTAAAAGTAGGAAGCTGTGTTTTTTCCTAAAATTTTTTCTAAGTAGGCTCTTGCTGTATAGCCTTCTACTGGTTTTCCGATAGCATAGCCTGAAACAGTAGTTTTAGAAACTGAAAGCAAGCTTTTTACCGGCTTATCCCTTTTGGCTATAGAAGTACCATCCATAGAAACTTCATAACCTAAATCCTCAGGAATTGTTAAGTTTAAAATAGCTTCTGTTATATTCTTTGCTTCTGCTACACTCCCGTTAGCCCACAAGCTTCCTATAACATCCAGCAAACTTTTGTCCAAATCTTCATCTTTTAAAATTCCTCTATCTTTCAAATCTTTTATCTCAGGGAACTTGTCAATAACATAAGAAACTTTTGTTTTTGTTAAAAGCTCGACAGCATCTTGGGAAGTATAATGAAACCTTTCATAAGTTTGATGCTGAATAAAGGAAGTTGTTCCGATAAAAGAAACTACTATCGCAAAAATTACCAGTAAAGAAATCGCCACTATTGCTTCAAGTGAAAAAACTTGAGCTTTCATTCTATCGCCATACTATAAATTGCATAACAGCTAACTCATTCTCTCTGGGTGGGGGAGGGGGTGGAAAAAATCCTGGGACTCGAAAATGGCTTGACCTTTCATAACCATCAAAGTAAATAGTTACATTTCCTTTGTAAGTAGGATTTAAATCTACCCACATAATAAACACAAATCCTCCGCCCTTCGGTACAAATATAGGTTGTGGCACGGACCATTCGTCTGAATAAGGAAATTTGGTTTCGCCTGGATTAAGGATTAATTGCTTTGCGTTTACAGCCTGTATATCATTAAGATTCCCATTTTCATCATAATATTGAAGGATGTAATTAATTCTTGCCTTTTCATTAGTCGGATTTTCTAACCAAATAGAAAAATTAAGTTTATAGGAGGCTGGGGTAGGATCTGGAAGATTAAAATCAGCATCTAAAGGTGGGTTTTGATAAAAATAAATAGGGTCTCCTCCAGCAAAAATAGTTGTATTAGTATATTTTCCGGTAGGAAATGCGCCAAAAGCACTAAAGTTTAAAGGAAGGTTCGAATTTGGAGAAAAAAGTAATCTATCTAGATAAAAAGTTGAATTTGGAATCCATGCTCTTCGCAACTGAATTATAAAATATCTTTTTATCGAAACTATAACTCTTGCGTCAGAAGAAGGATAACTTCCTTTTTCCAGTCTTCCTTCAGGAAAATCTCCTCCAGTAATGTTTGTAACTTTAAAATAAATGTTATAACCTCCTAACCCCAAAACACTTCTTATTTTTTCTTCGGTTAGATCAAAAAAATTCAAAATTTTATCAAAGCTCACTACGTATTCTGTATCGTTTACTAAGCCAAAAGCTTTTACGTTTAAACCATTCCAATCTTCTGGCACACCTCTGCTTCTTATCAACAAATCAGAAGCTCTTTGCAACTTTTTGTCTAACATGTTAATCTCATAAGCGTAGCTTGCTTGCTCAACCAACTGATTAGTTATCAAAAGCCAGATAGCAAAAACACTAACGAAAAACATTAAACTCAAAAAAACGTCAAAAGTAAAAACCTGGGCTTTTTTAAGCATGAGTTAAGCTCACCTCCCCCTTAATATTTCTTATCAAATTTCTTCCTACACTAAAGTTTCCTGTTACATTGCTTGTTATCAAAGCAACCGTGTAAGAAGTTTTACTAGTGTTTATTCTCAAAATATTTCCATAAATTGTTATGTTGTAATAAAATCCTGCAACTTTTTCTGGTAAGTAATACTCTTTTGAAAAACCGTCTCCGCTCAAATGAGCTAAGTTAACCTGGTTTGCAGCCTCGTCTCCAATTCTTTCTAGCTCAAAAAGCATGGTTTGCTCTTGAATTCGGGTATTTCTCCAGCTATAAGCCACGATAAAAGCGAGTAGGAAAAAAGTAAAAGCTCCTAACAGATAGATGAATTCTGCTGTGACCTGGGCCTTAAAACTTATACGTAATGTTAACATAATCACCCTGCATTTTAACAAGAACTCTATAACTTCCTTCATTTCTTGGTAAAGTCCCGTTAAGCTTGCATAAAGCCTTGCCATGAATATGAGTCACCATCGAATCAACAGTTAAATTATAAACAATTCTATTACCGTCAAAATATGCATCCTTAACTCCAGAAGGAATGTAAACTTGCGAGATTATGCTTGCTGGCTCGCCTTGCATACAAACCATGTTAGCAGAATCTACCATCCAGTCGACCGCACTTTTCAACTGAGAAGCTCTTATGTCGTTTGAAAAGCTATTCTTTGAAACCTGGAAATAGTAAAGAATTCCTCCAAATATTACAAGTGCTGTTGAAATCAGGATAAGATACTCAAAGGCAGCTTGAGCTTTTTTCATATTATTAAGTTGGATTTTTTAATAAAAAAAGATAATTTTAAAAGCTTTTTGTAGTTAAGTTCGAGGTTTAGAATTTTTGACTTTCCTTAGCTTTTTTTAGAAGTTAAGGAAAGCGTAGCTGTTGCTACCGAATTCTAAACTTCCTCCCTAACTACAATTAATTATTTTTATTTTTAACTTATAAACCTTTCTAGAAGTGTCTGAAAACCGCAAACTTGAGCAAATCTAAAACATCTTTTTTTCCTTCTGTTTCTGGTAATTTTTCTTTTACTACCTCTATACCAGAATCATAAAGGTTTTTTGCCGTTTCCTTCGCATCATCTATTATGTTATACTTTTGCATCATCTCTATAACTTTTATTTTTATCTCATCTATCCTTTCCTGTATTTTTCTGTATTCTGAAGAATTTTCTAAACCCTTGTCTTTTAAAGAATCTCTTGCTGCAACAAGTCTTCTCATCCTTCCATCGTTGTCGAGCATCCTAATCAAATACTTTCTATCATCAGGCTCTGCTGCTTTAAAAACTCTTGCTAAAAGCAAGGTTCTTTTTATTTCTTCCAGGTCTCCTGCCCAATCCTTCCCAAACTTTTGCGCTTTTAAAGTAGCCTCACCTTTTTCTTGTTCTTTCTCGACTGTCAAGTCAAGAACATCGTCTTGAATTTGGAAAGCAATTCCTATTTTCATAAGCGAAGGTTTCAATTTCTCTATTTCTTTATCAGGTCTTCCTGAGATTATTGCCCCATACCTAAATGGAGTAAAGATTGTGTAGAAAGCTGATTTATTCTCAAGTATTCTTAAAACTTTTTCTTCTGTCATCTCACTCAAAGGTTTTTTTCTTAACTTAAACTCTAAATCCTGGCCTTCGCAAGTAGTTTTCAGCATTTCCTGTCTTGCAGATATAAGCCTTGAATAGACGTCAAGCCCCCACTTTTCCTTCCCTTTTTCTAAAGCCATCTCTGCAAGAGTCCTTAAATAATCCCCATAGTTTATCGCGTTATCTATGCCATAAAGTATGTGTAAGCAAGGTTTTCCTCTTCTCAACCTTGAATTATCCTCTATATCGTCGTGAATCAAAAACCAGTTATGGTCAAAACTTAAAGAAATCGCAGCCCAGACAGAATCTTCTGGGTTTCTTACTTCATAAGTCTTAACAGTCGACCAAACCAACCCAGGCCTTAAGTATTTTCCTCCCCTGCTCAAGTATTCTTCTATAGCCAAACCCATTTGCTCGTTTTCCTTAGGAACTCCGAAAGTTTCTATTAAGTTAACTTTCATGTATTTTTCTACTTCTATCAACGCTTTAGGTAATCTTTCCATGATATCCAATAGCCCTAAAAAGTATTAATATTTTAACTTTTTTTAGCTGAAAAACAATTTTAAAATATGAAGTTCAAGTTTTTAGACATAACAACTGCTGACGTAGCTTTTGAAGCTTACGGTAAGAATCTAAACGAACTTTTTGCAAATTCAGCTTTAGCTATGTTTGAAGTAATGATTAACACTAAGCAAGTTGAAACAAAAGTCGAAAGAGAAGTAGAAGTTGATGGTAATGATTTACAATCCTTACTTTTTAATTGGTTGAATAAATTGCTAGTTTTTGTTGACGCAGAAAATTTAGCTTTTTCAGAATTTAATGTGGAAATTGATGAAAAAAATTTGAAGTTAAAAGCAAGATGTAAAGGAGAAGTTATAAACAGAGAGAAACATGAAACTAGAACTCATGTAAAAGCAGCAACTTATCATAAAATGAAAATTGAAAAAATAGAAAATAAATGGAAGGCCCAAGTTATTCTTGATATCTAATTATGAGAAAAGTTAAAATTTGTCCAAACTGTGGAAATAAAAGTTTACAACTTATTCTTGGTGAGTGGGTTTGCTACGAGTGCGAGTATCACAGCAAAAAATTGGGCAAAGATATGAAAGCTAGTTTTAGATAGACTTGAGATTTATAACTTAATTAACAACAGCGGAATCAAACTGTATAAAAATTATCGAAAAAAGAGGCCTTCGAAACTTTTTAATTTCTACTATTATAATAGAAAAATTTATAAATAATACTATCAATGTAATATTATGATAAAAAGAGAACTTGTAGAGGATTTTTTCTCAAGAGAAATAGAATTTGAAGGAATTGAAAGGGAATTAAAAATAAAAGAAGTCCGGAAAATTATTTCAATAACAGGTCCGAGAAGAGCAGGAAAAACATGGTATTTTTATTCTTTAGCAAAGAAGCTTAGAAATCCTCTTTACGTCAATTTTGAAGACATAGCATTCAGAGACTTAAGTATAGAAGAATTTTTTGATATCATAAAAATATTTACAGAGCTGAAGTATAAGCCAGAAAATTTATTGCTCGATGAAGTACAAACAATAAAGAATTGGCAAATACTAACAAGATCCTTATACGATAGAGGATACAAAATTTTTATTACTGG
>JBMFPE010000021.1:0-9575 GCA_049969275.1 Candidatus Aenigmatarchaeota archaeon
CTTCCCCATTTTTAAGCATGGTTACGATTAACCTTCTCAACCTTCCAACTTCTTGAGAAACTTCAAAAGGAACAGGAATCAGCTCACCTTCCCAGGCCGGTATCGCAGCTTCTATATCAAGAGTTGGTTCAACCATTATTTTATCTTCCTTGATATCTAGAACTCGCCAAGCTTCACCTTTAACTATAAAGCTGCTACCAATTTCAGCGTGTAGAGCAACAAATTCCTCGTCCAAAACTCCAACAAAACTATTATCTAGAGAATTAAAAATTTTATATTGTTTAACGTCCGGTATTGTTGAAAGTTGTGTGAAATAATATTCAAACCCCCTCCTTTTCTTTTTTATTTCGTTATCAAAAAATATTAGGCCTATTTGTTGGAGTTGTTTACAAACTTCTAAAAATTCTGTGAAGGTTAGATTTCTGTAAGGGTAAGCTCTTTTAACTATTTCATAAGCTTTCTGTAAATCTATTTTCCAAAAATCATGAGTTAAACCAACTATTTGATGTGCTAAAACATCAAAAGAATTCTCATGAAACCTTAACTCTTCTAGTTCTTCTTTCAGAGCCTTTCTTGCTATTACCGCAGATTCGAAAATATCATCCTCATCAGTTGAAATAATTATTCCTTTAGCTACTCTCTCTACTTCATGCCCACTTCTCCCAACTCTCTGGATAAGCTGTGTTACTTGTCTTGGACTCATGTATTGGAGAACTAAATCAACGCTCCCGACATCTATCCCTAGCTGCAACGAGCTAGTGGAAATTATCGATTTAATTTGCTCTTGTTTAAATTCTTTTTCAGTTTTTATTCTGATTTCTTTGCTCAAACTTGAATGATGCACGCCTACCGGAAAATTTTTATCAAGAGCTTTAATTCTTGAAGCTAAAATTTCAGCAAATTCTCTCGTGTTTGTGAAAGTTAGAACCGAACGAGATTTTCTAATTATTTCCATGATAAACCTAAGTCTTGCAGCAGTCTCTGGTGAAGCAAAGATTTTTTCACTTAATTTCCTGTCCTCGGGCTCAGGTTTAGGGTGCACAACTTTTATTTTCATCCCTTTTGGGAAGGTTGCTTTTATTATTTCTACTGGTTTATTTGGAGAAATAAACTTCGCAATTTTTTCTGGTGAACCTATGGTCGCACTTAAACCTATAACTTGGAAATCTTTACAAAGTTCTCTTAATCTTTCTAAAGCTAAGCTTAATTGTATGCCTCTTTTTGAGTCGGCTATCTCATGAACTTCATCTATCACAACCCATTTTACATTTTTTAAATGTTTTCTGATTCTTTTTCCAGGCAAGATTGCTTGTAAGGTCTCCGGGGTTGTTATAAGTAAAGAAGGAGGAAACTCCACTTGCAGCTTTCTCTCATACTGACTTGTGTCGCCATGCCTTACAGAAGCTTCTATTCCAATCTCATTACACCACCATATCAGCCTTTCTAAAAGGTCTCGATTAAGAGCTTTTAACGGGGTAATGTAAAGAACGCTTATGGGTTTTGGCTTTTCTTCAATAAGAAAGTGGAACAAAGGAAGCATGCAGCTTTCAGTTTTCCCTGTTCCTGTTGGTGCGATAACCAAAACATTTTTTCTTTCTAAAATTGGTGGGATAGCAAGTTTTTGTGGTAGAGTAGGTTGTTTAAACCTTTTTTCTACAACCTTTCTCAGTTGTGGGTTAAGCATCTCAAAAACCATACTCACCACTAAACAAGTTCAGAGAATATAGTATATAATTTCTTGGCATAGAGTAAATATAATTAAGATAAAAACTTGTTTTTAAATCTTTTGCTCGAACAACCGAGAAAGGGAAAAAGTTTCTTGCTATATTCAGAAATAATGAAAATTTTATATCAAGAACAGTAATTATTCTTGTGAAAAACGTTGAAAAAATAGTTGAAACACTGAATGAAAAATATAAGATAAAACCTTGGAAGGAAAAACCTTTCAAACTTCTCATCGGCACAATCCTTTCGCAAAGAACTAGAGACGAGAAAACTTCTCAAGCTTGGAAAAAACTTTTTTCAAAGGCAGATACTCCAGAAAAAATTTTGAAGTTGAGCGAAAAAGAAATTCAAAGCTTAATTAAAGACGTGGGCTTTTACAGGCAAAAAGCAAAAAGAATTAAGAAAATTTGCAGGATAATCTTAGAAAAATATAAAGGTAGAATTCCTCCTTCAAGAGAAGAACTTATGAAGCTTCCAGGGGTTGGACCAAAAACTGCTGACGTAGTTCTTTCTTATTCTTTTGGTAAGCCGGTAATTGCTGTAGATACGCATGTAGCTGCCATTTCAAAAAGACTAGGATGGACAAAAAGTAACAAGCCAGAAAAAATTAGAGAAGATTTGCACAAGGTTGTCCCAAAAAAGTATAGACTTTTGATTAACAGCCTTTTTGTTGAGTTTGGTAAGGACATTTGCAGAGCAAAGCCTAAATGCTATGCTTGCCCGGTCAAAAAGTTTTGTAAATTTGGCAAAAGAATTACCACTTGAGGTAGTAAAAAAGTTTTATCATAGCTTTTTTCCAAGCAGGAATTATGAAAAAAGCAATCGTAGCTTTGGTTTTTGCCCTTTTGATACCAGCAGCCTACTCTCTTAAAGTAGGAATAAGAGAAGGCGAAATAGCAGATGTTGGAAGCAACGAATTCTTAGTTTCTTTCGGAATGATAAAAGGAAGCGTAACCTTTAAGCTTGGAGAATACAAATGGCCTGCAAAAGAAATATGGTTAGTACCAGAAGGAACTTTACCAAGCTATTATAAGTCAACTGGCAATTACTTAGAAATTCCAGAGAACATTACTTTTAGCACTTGCAAAACTTCCATTTATTACAACGAAAGCTTAGGTTATGCTTTTAAGATACTTTCTTCTCAAATACAGGAAAACGGAAGCTTTTGTGGTCTAGCTTACAACGGAACCTATGATGTTATAGCAAAATTCTAGTGATAGCATGAAAGCTTTGCTAATAATTTTGTTTGTTTTTCTTTTTTTGTTAATCTTATACTTTTTCTCTTCTTACACCGCCTATTTTACAAAAGTTGAAACAAACAATACAGATAATTTTTATTTGCTAGGAAAGGCTAAAATTGAGCAAGGTAGAGTTTCTAGTCTTAACTTCACGCTAGACTAATTTTTTATCCTTAAAAATGAAAAAGAAATTATGAGAAACATGAGTAAAAAGGTTTTTTTAACGTTCTTTTTTATGATTTTTTTATTTAGTTTGAAAGGAGTCCTTTCTGTTCCTATACCAGATGGAGGAGGTTCTGGTTATCCTGTAAGCTCCTGTGGAGTTTTGAGCGTTTCGAACACAACTTATTACCTTACTGCAGATATAATCGATTATCAAAATTCCACTTGTATAGAAATAACAGGAAGTGGGATAACTCTAGATTGCTTAGGCCATAAAATAGACGGAATTGATGCACCTAATTCTAAAGGAATTTACATAAGAGCAAACAACGTAAAAATTTTTAATTGTGTAGTAAGCGATTGGTATTCTGGTTTGTTTTTTTCTTCAGGTTATGCCTATGTAGAAAACGTTAGTGCTGTAAGCAATTACGACGGTTTTTACTTACCAGTCTCGAGCTACAACAGTATAAGGCTATCTGAAGCTAGAGAAAATGATAAAGGAGCATTTCTTATCGCTAACTCAAACTTTAACACTTTAGAAAAAATGAGTTTAAAGAACAATAGATATGGAATTTATGTTGATTCTTCTGCATCCAACGTTTTAGACGGTATAACTTCAAAAAACGATTATCAGGCTATCATCTTTAGATTTTCTTCTAACAACACGCTTAAGAATTCGATAGTAGAAAATAGCAGCTACGCCGGAATTTCTATCTACTACACAGGAAATTTACCTAACTTGATTTTTAACAACCTTTTCAACAGTAGTTATAACTTTTATCTTTATTCCACGAGCTTGAACCACTGGAACACTACTAAGCAGTATGGTCAAAGAATTTACACTTCAGGGTTGTTGGGAGGAAACTACTGGACAAACCCTTCAAAGACAGGCTACTCTGACACTTGTCAGGACAGCAATAAAGATGGTTTTTGTGATTCACCTTATGTTCTAAACTTAAACAATACCGATTACCTGCCTTACACTGTGCAAGCTCAACCTTCGTGTATAGTTTGCCCTTGGGTACAAACACTTTCTCTTATTCCAAACATACCTATACCAGATGGTGGTGGAAGCTGGTACGAATTCTGCTGCTCGGATGACAATAAATGCGCAGGTGGAACAAATTCTTGCGGAAATTTGGACTGTTACGCAGACCCGCTTTGCAACAATAAGGCAAAAGATGAATTTACTGGTTTTTGTGATAGAGGCAATCCTTATCTTAAAGACAAATGTGGAAATTATTGTGGTGTAGTTGATAGCAATGTTTGTTGTGATTCTGGTTTATTGGATTCAAGATGTGCGGGAGCTCAAATAAACACACAAGGAAATTGTTCTTTAGGCTACGTATGCAATTCTACTTGCCAATGTCAGCAACTTCCTCCCTGTGACCAATACGATAAAGGTTATCCCGATATCACAACTACTCCTGCTAAATGTCAAGGTTTTGACTATTCTTTCTCTTCAGCAAATCAGATGAGAGATTACTCAGGAATTTATCCAAGTTGTACTTGTGAAGTTACTTACGATTCTTGGATAGAAGAAGTATCAGTTAACGGAATAACAGCTGGAGAAGTTTCTGTACCCCAGGATGAAATCATAAATGTTATCATAAAAGTTAAGAATACAGGAAAAAAAGATCAGGCTAACTGGTTTGTTGGTATAGAATTTTATTATGAAGATTATACAAATCCTTTGAGGGACAATTCTTCTGAGAAAAAGCCTGTTTATTTGTACTATCAAAGAAATCCTTTGAGTCATGGTTGTTCTTTCCCACAAAATTGCAACCTTGGGGATTGCAAATTCGTGGAAGAAAATATGGTAAGAGATGGAATTTTTAACCCAGGAGAAACTTTAACCCTCAAATGTTGGGTTAACGCTTCTTATTGGCCTGTAAGTGAAGGAAACAATAGGGTAATGATTTTTGTCCACGAAAGAGATTTAACTCAAGATGCAGGAAACAACGGAAATTCGGGAAACGATTGGTGGGCCGATGCTCTAGCAAGAACTACAGGATTGAACGAAGCTGCAAACTTAACTGTTAGAATTAAAGAAGCGATTCCCATCAAAGAGGTTAACTATACGCAAGAAGTCACGAAAAATGCTTTTGTGAACATAAGCTGGAAATTAACTGAAAAGTTAGCAAATTGTGTACTTTATCCTTGCCACACAAATGTTCACTATTTCTATTCAGATTCCGTGCCTTCTGCTAGCAACCTTTCGGCTTGGGTTGACCCAGAAAAATTTGGAGGACACAACACAACTCCAATATATCAAAACTACACTGTTTACAACGCTTCCTTTTTAGCAAAAGTGTATGGAAACTACTATTTCAGGGTTTACCTATGGAATAATGATAGATACGCACTTTCTGATATTTTTGGCGTAAGAGTAAAACGTATA
The DNA here is from genome assembly GCA_049969275.1 of Candidatus Aenigmatarchaeota archaeon. Lineage (GTDB taxonomy): Archaea > Aenigmatarchaeota > Aenigmatarchaeia > CG10238-14 > SCSR01 > JAVZHQ01. The sequence goes on from JBMFPE010000021.1 coordinate 5,527, forward strand.
GTAAGAGGTTGCACTTTTACTCCTTCTTCTAACGTTTCTGTAGGTCCAACTTCTCTAAACTTGAGAATTAGTTTGTTCGGGTTTGATGAGTTCCCTTCGAACATAACTGTGAAATGTTCGCAAGATGATAGAGGTCAAGTAATTCCTGTCAACAATACTAGAGCAGAAATAACTTGCGATTATCCAGAGGTAAACGTTCAAACTAATTATACAGCTTCTGTTTTGCTTGACGACCCTTATTTTACTCCTTGCTACTCAAACATAACGATTAATCCAAAACCAGAAGGTTGTGTTATAAGTAGTTTTTCGCTTAAAGGCGAAACCTCAAGTTCAAGCCAAGTTTTCCCAGGAGAAAGTATTATAGCTACATTAAACGGAAACAATTGCGAAGGAGAAAGAATAATTATTAAAGACCAAAACGGTCAGGAAAAATGTTCTTGCACTTTTTCTAGGAATGAGTGCAAAAATTCAAGCTGTTTTGTTTCGCCTTCTCAACTAGGAAATTACAGGTATAACGCATACTTAAACAGGACTGTTGTAGGAACAGCTTTTATCGAAGTTGTGGAAGTTCAAACAACCTATTGTGGTGATGAGAGTTGTGGTGATGAGGAAAATTATACAACATGTCCTCAAGATTGCCTTTTACCAGAAATCGATGCTCTTAATTCTTCTCTTGAGGATTTAGAAGAAAAAATGAGTGAGATGGGAAGTAGAGTAAACGATTTGTGGAGTGAGCTGCAATCGATTAAAACTATTCTAAGCGAAGCCAGAAGTTATTACTACTCAGGAGATTATCAGCAAGCAATTTCAAATTATTCTGAAGCTAAGAGTTTATTCGATTCGCTAAAAGAAGAAGTTGAAAGAAGAAAAACAGAAGCAGGAGGAATACCCTGGACGTTAATCGTTGTTGTACTAATAGTTGTTTTTGGTGGTGTAGTTGTCTTCTTCCTTTTTAAAAGGTTTGGTTGGGAAAAAAGCAAATGGGAAAGATTGAAGAAAAAATGGTCAACATATTATTAAACACTTCTCAGTACCTTAACTATTTCCTTTATACTTTCTTCCATCTTTATCAAAACCATTCCTAGGTTAGCTTCTTTTCCTAACAAGCAAGCCAAAATCATCTCACTGTCAACAGGAAAGCAAACATAATAGCCGTTAGAAGCCTTTACTATAGTGTGAGTAAAGCTTCCCATCACTAATTCATTTGTTGTCATTATCGAGACTTTTGCTATGGTTGCGGCTAAAGCAGCTAACAACCTAGCATTAAGTTTAGAAGGAAGATAAGAAGCCACTAACAAACCCTCTCTATCGGCTATGATAGCTCCCTTCACCCCTTCTATTCCTTTCATTTCTTTCAGTATTTTTTCTAGCTCAGCTTTAACTTCCATATTCTTCACTCTTTGTTATCTCGTATAGTGTTTTAAAAAAATGTGCAAAAACAATAAGTACAAAATAGGTTGAAAATACTACAGCAAAACTGCCTACAGGTTTTAACCATTCTACATATCTTCTAGCTATTGAAATACTCCAGCTTATTCCAAAGATAAGAGCGAATAGGAATAGAAGTTTAAAGTTTTCTTTAACCTTTGGATGAATAAAAATCAAGGTAGCCACATACTTTTCATTCTTTTCAAAATTTTCAAGGAACTTTCTGGAAAAATAAGCTGCTACACTGGAAGGAAGTGGTACGCATATTAGTAACATAAGAATGTAATAAATAGGTGAAAAGGTATGAAAAGACAAAAATGTAAAAATACCTAAAAGTATCGTTGAAACTATTACAAAAGTGACAGTTTTAACCATGTGTCAAGACCCTCCTTCTCCATCTGTTAAACACAAGAATAGTTCCTGTAGCTAACAGAAAAGAAGAAAATAAATAAGAAGTAAAAAGAACAGAAAATACTCTCTTATAGGTATAAGATAAATCTGGAAAAATTTCAGCAACAGCATCTACTGTTATAAAAAAACTCCAGCATACAAAAACAACTACAAGCAAAATATGGAAAAATCTTATTTCCTCTTTCAACTTTTTTGGGTCAAGCAAAAAGTTTACCGTAGAAATTTCTTCCTTTTTCATAAAAACGTTATAAACCCTATAGGAAGCTATTGCAGCAAGAAATCCAAGAATTGTGAAAACACTATCTTGTAAAACCAGATTAAGTGTTAAGTTCGCTTCTGTTTCTGAAGTAAGATAAGTAAGCTGAAAGATTATTTCCAAGACAATATTAACAACTAAAGCTAGAAAAATTATACCATAAAAGCTTTTTTCCATAATTAAACTTTAAATTTTAATAAGATTAAGCTTTTTTTTGAAACTTCAAACGCTTTTTAATATCTCTTTTGCATTTTTTATAAAAGCTTTTAGTTTTTTCTCTGGAATTTTTGTTTTTTTGTGTATTTCTTCTAAACTTTCTTCAGCAAGTTGCTTAAGTAGAACTATTCCAGAATCCCCAAGCCTTTCTTTACTTTCTCTGTCCAAGCTTTTAAGAATTGTTATGGGGTAAAGTTTTTTCTCCTCTATAAGTCTTTCTAATCCTTTTTCTTCAGGATATCTCCAACCTATAAAATCAATTCCTTTACAAAAAGCATACTTCTTTGCATGGTCAGAAAATTTTGTGTTGCAAACTACTAGAATTTTATTAAAATCCACAGAATTTTTTGCTGTTTTTCTTCCCTCTACCAAATCTTCTAGAATGGCTTGAGCCTCAAGAAAAACATCCTTACCAGTATAGGCATGATGGTTGTAATGATGTTTTATCTCAACCAAAATGGTTTGGTCTCCTTTTTTTGCTACGGCATCAATTTCGTGGTCCACACAATAACCTTGGATGATTTGATTTGGCATTATTTCATACCCATACTCTTCAAGAAGAAGCTGGACAAACCTTTCAAAGTCAGGTTTAGGTCTAAGTAAAGAAATAGCCTCTCTTAAATCGATTTGATACTTTACTTCTGGTCTAAACTTCTGCAAAAGCTTGAAAATCATTTTAAGAATTTTTCTTGTTTCTATTCCATCATAAATTCTCTTTTCAATTTCCTTGGCAACCATTTCAGCCTGTTCTTGAGAAGTTCCCATTCTTAAACAAGTTCTTATGACTTTCTCTCTTTTGAATTCTTCTTTTCTTCCATCAGCTTTTACTACAAAAAACATCAAATTAATTTAAGGACTTCAACTAATAAATATGTCAAAGAAAATATTTAGATGCCCTATTTGTAAAAGTAAAGAGTTAAACTACCTACCTTGGTTGGGTCAAATATACGAATGCAGAAAATGTGGTTATAAAGGGCCATTAATTATAGAAGAGCAAAAAAAGAAGAAAATAAAAAAGTTATAAAACTATTTTACCCCTCCCATAAGGTATATGCTTTTTTATATCTTCTAAGTTCATCCTTTCGATCAAGCTTTTAACTTCAAAAGGTACTTTTAGTAAAAACTCCTTCTTGATTTCTTTGGCCAACTCGTCCGAGTTTATATCTCCTGGACAAATTGTGACTATGTAGGGAGTTTGTCTTTTTATTGCTGTTACAGGGCCAGCTATAATTTTTATTCCATCTTCAACTTTAATTCCGATAGAAACTCTTAGAGTAACCTTTTCCAACCACTCTCTTTTACCCTCGATTTTAAAACTTCCTAACGGCAAACCTCCCTTGATAGCTTGTTTTGGTTTAAAATAAAACACATCCACACTACCCAACCCTAGAAGCCAGGCTTTTGAGTAGCTTGCAGCAAATTCTGCAGCTTCCATAATACTTTCCATAGGTACTTCTTTTTTCCTGTCGTTTCTTATCAAAACAAAAGGTGCACCATGAATATCTGTATGGAATATCAAATCTTGCTCTCTTGCATATTTTTTAACTATTTCCTCGTTAGTTTTTGCATCTTTCCCTCCAATTACCAAAAAACCATCACTAGTTAAAAACCATCTAAACCTTTCATACCATTCTTTCCGCTCTTTTTTTTCAACCACTTTTTCTTCAATTTTTGCCTTTTCCATAGCTTTTTTCAGTTTTTCAATTTTTTCTTTGAATTTTTTTGCTTGGTTAAAGTA
>JBMFPE010000022.1:0-9435 GCA_049969275.1 Candidatus Aenigmatarchaeota archaeon
CGAGATGAGCATGGGAAAGGAATATACAATCTATTGGCTGAGAAACAGGTAAGGGAAACTTTGGTGGAATCTCTTGAATTTTTGTGCCATAGTCCAAAAGAAACTTTTCTACACCAGTATCGATAAAAATCCCTGAGGCTCCTATGGTGCTTAAAGCTCCTAAGAAATCTATTTGAATCATAGATTAATTTAGCCTAGAGAAGTTAAAGTATTTTTTGCTTGACCTTAAAATCTTCTGCCCTTTCCCACAAAAGTTCAAAATAAGTTTTGACCAAATTCACCAAGCTTTGGTTATCAGACCAAATAAACTCAGAATTTTCCTCTCTATCTATTCTCATACAGATTTCTTTTCCATCTATTAAACAAACTCTTGGCTGGACTTCAAGGTTTATTGTCTTGATTTCTATTTTGTTTGCTACGTACCATTGAGCCCTTGCTAGACTTATCTCATCAAACTTTGCTGTACCAAGTAGTTTTATTTTAACCCCTCTTTTTGCAGCCCTAATAATTTCTTCGTCTAGCTCTGCAATTCTTGAGAATTTTCTAGTTATCCCGTAGGCATAATTTTTTGCTTTGTCAATCATCAGAGAAACCCTTTCTAAAAATTCTCTATTACCTTGCGATATCCATACCCTTCCTTCTAAATTTCCAGGAAATCTTTGCTTCTCGATTAGGTCAGAAACTTCTCTTGCTTTATTTTTAAGTTCAGCTATTTCTTCTTCTTTTTTTCTAATCAATCCTTGAATTGCGTTTGCTGGACTAACAGCGTTGAATTTTTTGCGCTTGGCATCGAAAGAAACTTCTACCATATTTTTAAACCTAAGTTTGTTTATTGTTTCATAGACCTTTGAGTATGGAATCTTACTTGCTTCACTTATTTCAAAAGCTGTTAAAGGGCCTTTTGAAACAAGAATTAAAAAAACCTTAGCCTCGTAATTGCTTAGGCCTAAATCACTCAGTTCTTGGACTAATTTCTCGTTCATATAAATCACGTTTAATTATCCATTTACAAACAGGCAGACTTTCGTTTAGTATTTGATCAATTGCGATATGCAAGTGCTTCGGCCTGACGTAAAAGATGTTGCCTTGTCTGTCTATACTGTTCCATTTTTTTGATAGGAAAATACCATAATTTCCCTCTCTCACCATTCCCTGATTAACAGTGGTATAGTTGTCTGCTATCCCAACCGCAACATCACCAACTTTTAGTTTTTTCACCATTTCCTTTCTTTCGTTGTAGCCATAAAGTTTTCCGATTTTTCCTGAATACAAACCATTTTCATCATGGTATAGAATTGTTCCAAAAACCATTAATTCTGTGTAGCTTGGGATTAAAGGTTTGAGTTTTTTCTCTGCTATTATTTCTGCAACTTCTTGAGAACTACCAGTAAAGGTATAAACTCCGCTAAGAACATCAGAAGCTTTTTCAAAACTTTTTACTACTGGTTCTGGAACTTCAACCTTTTCAACCAAGTTTTGAGCAACAGAAAGGTACTTCTCCCTTGGGACTTTATAGGCTCCCAAAACCTTAAAAGCCTCCAAAACTCTACTTTCCCAGCTTGCTATCTCGCTTAATTTTTCCATAGCACTCCTGAAAATGCCAGGAAATTCTTTGTCAAGCTCACGAACTATTGCAACGTCTAGATTCCCGTAATTCGAGTTGATTAAAGTTTCATTAAGGTCTGCAAATACCTTCATAGTACCACTTTTTAATAGTTAATAGAGAAGAAAGTATAAAAAGCTTTCCTTGTTTATAAGCTTTTCTCACTTCCTCTTTTGGTGAATTATCCATATCCTTCATGGCAGTATAGTAGTTAATACTTAAGGACTTTGCAAAATTGAAGTTATAGAGCGAAAACAGAGATCAAACCAAATCAAAAAACAAAAATAAGCAAAAGATTTTGATTAGACTTAATTCTTCATTAGTTGAAGTTTTTCAAGCTAACTTGTCTTAACTTAAGAGAGTAGTTGTCTTGAGAAGATTTTACTAATTCTTGTTTTGAGATTCAAAAAAATCGAGGAGAAAGGAGTATTAAAGTCATGGCTCAACCGTGACAGAATCTCCGAGATGAAGGAGAAAAACAAAAAGGAGGAATAGGAAAAATGAAGACAAAAATAGCAATAGTAGCTATTCTTGCCCTGTTGATGCTATCAAGTGTGTGCAACGCGACTATCATAAGCCCACCGCAGAGCATTCAGCTTGAAGGTGGAAAAGAAGATAATTCAGGGATTTGGCGAGGAGGATACTGGACTTTCACTGTTGCAGTAGATCAGATGGATTCACTAGTAGGGAAGGTTGTACTTCCTGCAAACACAACCGAAAAAGGAGAAAATGGAGCAGAGATAAAAACAAGAAAAAGCGTGGAAATAGAAATCAAACCAGTAAAATCATACTACAAAAGGTTGCTAGCACTGGCTCCGGTAGAAGACAGAATTGTTGCTCCAAAAGTATGCAGAGGGGGACTTAATAAAGTCCTTGGTACAGGTTGGTGGGATAAAAATGTGAACATAGAGCCAACAGTAGTAGAATACTATGAATGGGCAGAGCCAAGCTGGGAAAAATATACAGTCTTTGAAGTTTCAGTTTATGTCGAAGGTAGTCTAGCCGGAAGAGCAGAGCTAAACACAGAAGGAGGAACTAAAGATTTAGTAGTGAATACAGCAAAAGGTTCAGTTCTCGTTAAAAATCTAGGTAGGTTAGAAGGAGATTATTCAGAGCCGCACACCCCAAATGTAGTGATTTTCAACGAAAAATACATTTTCACCACAGATGCTATTCAGTACATAAGGTACGACCATGGCAGAACCTACAAATACTGGGGGTCTGATAAGAGCTACTTATGTTACATAGAAAATAGTAGGGCATTTTCTACCTACTGGTTTGGTACAGTTAGATGGAATCCAAAAAGTGTAAGCGATTCAGAAGTTGCAGACAGTCCAGCACCGTTCAAACCACCACAATGGTATGGCTATGATATCATAGACCCGGTAAGGGGATGGAAGGCAAGCGATAGTTTCTGGGATTTTATAAGGGACCCTGTTAAGCCAAAAATTTATCCAGAAGAAGGTGACGATAGTTTGATTTGGTATTTGAACAAAATGACTAGTGAAGGTAATATTGCTGATAAATGGCTTAGTGGGTATGAGTGGCAAATCGAGAAAAAAGACAACAAACCTAATGCTGTGATTGTTAAAATACCATGGGGAGCTTATAGTGGAGCACCTATAGTAACATTTTTTGTGCCGAGTGAACTAGCAGATACTTTTGTCTACAGACCACCTATTGCAGACGTAAGAATTCAAAAAAGCAGTTGGCTTAATGGTTCAGACATAGAACCTTCTGGAAAAAAGAAATGTCAGCTAGAGCTTAAGCAGTTTGCAAAGACTCTTAGCAGTGCAACAATAACAGCAGAGATAAGCACATCAAGAGCTTCTGTTTCACCAACAAGTATAACTGTAACCATGGCTCCTAATGAAACAAAAATAGTGACGTTCGAAGTGGCTAATCTTGGTGTAGACTCGGACATAGAAGGAAAAGTATTCTTCACTGTAAAAAGGACTTGGGATGGTGCTGTAACTAGTACATCTCAACTAAGCTTTACTTTACTAGCACCAGTGCTACCAGAAAATATGTCTGATGTTGTAGACAGAACAGGACCAAAACCAGACCCCGACAATACAGTAAATGAGTTTGGAAGCAATACATGGGTTTGGATAGTGGCTATGCTTTGTGGGACAGCTGTGGCTATAACTTTAATGCTAATAATCAGAGACGAATATCGAAGAAAAAAAGCTAAAGAATTGGCAAAAGGAGCTCCTAATCTAGTTAAAACAGTAACCCAACCAGTTTGGCAAAAATACAAACCACAACTAGCAACAATAATTTTTGGTTCAATGCTACTCTTTGGCGGTCTTCTGTGGCAAATGTATAGTCCATTCCGTATACTTCCCATCGAACCTAAATTGCCATTAATTGGAACATTGTTCTCAACATCTCTAGAAGCTATTCTCAGTTGCCTCTTGGGTTTTATATTCTTGTTGATGGGAATCGGTTCTTTGCTCAGAGCTCTCACAGCTCCTGTGGTTCAGAGTGGTACAGTAAAACTGATTGCAACAGACCTTATGCAATTCCTAAAAAAAGACAAAGAAGAAGAAAAATAGTTATACTAGTGCTTGCTGCGCCAAAGCTTAAGTAGCACTAATTTCTTTGACTCTCCTTTCCCCTTTTTTTTATTTTTATGTTAGACGTCTAACATCAGAAAAGTTTATTTTGCTTGTCTATTACTTAATCTCTTTCCTCTCATACAGGAAAAAACATGTTACACCCATTTTTTGGCAAAAATCTTTGAATAGCTGAAAAGTTGGGAGTGTGGAGAAAAATGTCTTTAGATATCTTAACATCGAAAGGTTTAAATATTTTAAATGAATTTAAATAACTACCAAAGAGTGGTTATATGGAATATTATGAGTTAGATGATAAGGAAATAAAAAAAGTTATTAAAAGCTATAAGAGCAAAGGTAGCGAGGAATACACAGAAAAAGAAGAGTTTGAAGTTTTCCAGCATCTACCAAAAATTTTAAAGTATAAGCAAGAGGAATTAAAAACACCCAAACCAAAAACTCAGAAGATAAGCGTGCCTATTCTTCAAAAACTTGCTAAAGATATGCAATCAAACGAAACAGAACCACTAGAAACGATCGGAACCAAAGTAATGGGGAATTTGTTTGATAGAGTAAGGTTTCTCAGGGAAAGAATAGACGAAATAAAACAAACTATAAGAGAAAGGGAGGAAATGAACGCAAAGTTTAACAAAGAGATTGATGCTGATATTGCAGAGATGGAAAGAATCATCACGACTATTTCAAACAGGGAAGAACTGAGAGAGTTTAAGCTTAACGTTACTTTGCTCAGGATGGAAAAAAGGAAGGAAAACACTATTTTCTGGCGTGATATGGTTGCTTTGAGAAAACAGCTAAAAGAGCTTTACGAACAGTATGAAGTAGAGTCAAAGATAGCAAGCCTATTTTCAGACTTAAACCTAGGTGGATAAGATGGAAGAGGATATAACAAAAGAGATTCAAAGGCTTATTCCTTTTTTGGGAAAGGAAAAGGCAGCAAAACTTGAGACAGCCTATTTTTTAGGGGATGAGGAATACAGAAAAAGAATTTTTGAGATTATAGACGGAATAAAAGCAAGCATTTTTTCTGATGAACAATTGAAAGAATCAGCTTTAGTAGAACCTCCTCCAAAGGAAATAGCTTCAAAAGGAGATTTAGAGCTTGGAACGATTCTCTACGGGAAAAAAGAGCTTTATCCTTTGTTTTTGAACGAAAAGGATTTGCTAACTCACGTAGGAATTTTTGGTTCTTCAGGTTCAGGGAAGACTAATATCGTTCATTTTCTTGTAAAATCCTTGGCAAAAAGAGAAATTCCAACGCTAATATTCGATTTTTCAAAAAGGAATTATCGTGATTTGTTGGCCACTGAGCTTAAGGATAGAATAATAGTTTATACTGTCGGAAGGAATGTTGTTCCTTTTAGGTTTAACCCTTTAGTTCCTCCAGAAGGGGTTCAAGTTTCTCAGTGGATAAAAGAATTTGCTGAAATTTTTGACCATGCTTACTGGCTTTTAGGAGGAGGAAGGCATATAATACTAAAAGCTTTGGACGAACTCTACAGAAAGCTTGAGCCAGAATTTCCAAGAATAAAAGATATAAAAGAATGGCTTGAAAGGTGTTCTTACTCTGAGTTATCGCCAAGAGAAAGAAACTGGGTTGCAACAGCAAAAAGACCTTTAGAATCTTTGTGCTTAAGAGAAACAGGAGAAATATTCGATTGTGAAAAAGGAATTTTACCTTCAACATTTTTTGAAAAGGGAAAAATAACAATACTTGAGCTTGATTCCTTGAGCAACGATGACAAAACTTTTTTCATAGAAATAATTTTGCAATGGATAAGGGATTGGCTTATAGTTTCGAACAAAAGGGAAAAGCTTTTGGGGGTAATAATCCTTGAAGAAGCCCATCATGTCTTGAACAGAGAAAAAACAAAGAAGTTTGGAGTAGAAGCAGTTACTGATTTGATATTCAGAGAAATAAGAGAGCTAGGAATAGGAATGATTTATGTCGACCAGCATCCTTCCTTAGTTAGCTATCCTGCTTTGGGAAACACTTCTACTCATGTTTACATGAATTTGGGGTTGGATACAAAGTATTCTTCTGACGTTCAGGATGCAGCAAACATGCTTGGGTTAAGGGAAGAAGGTGATGTAGATTATTTGAGAAGGTTGCCTGTTGGACATGCTTTTATTTTAATCAGAAAATCAGAATTTCCAAACCCTTTCTTGATAAAATTTCCTTTGGTTTTGGTTGAAAGAGGGATGATAAGCGATGAAATTTTAAAGAAAGAAATGGAAGAAAAAGTTTTGAAACTAAAAGAGGGAGCAGAAAGAAAGGATTTTGAGGTTAGCTTAAAGCTTGAAAAAGAAAATATAGAGAAAAAAATTTTGAAAGTAACTTATAATGAATGGAAAGTGTTGGAGGTTTTGGCAAGCTTCGAGGGCTCTTTCACCTCCGAAGTTTACAAAAAGTTGAAAATGTCTTGCAGAGTTTTTAACGAATTGGCAAAAAAGCTTTCGGAGCTAGGGTTCATAGGTTCAAGAAAAGCAAAGGTTTACAAGCAAAACGCTGTTTTTTACTTTTTGACTCATGAAGGGGAGCTTGCTTTAATCCTTAGGAATAATAAGCTGCCAGAACACGAGAAAAAAGAGTTTAGCGAAGAGGAAATAAAATTCCTGGAAAACCTTTTCACTTTAAATAGTTATAGAATAGTTTCTTTAAGCAAGGAAAAATTAGAAGTCGAGAAGGATGGTTTTGTTCATGAGGTTAACTTGATAGAAGAAGGAGTTCCAGCAAGGATTTACGAGAAGATTAAGAATTCAAGAAAAGAAGTTTACTTTGTTTGCTCTTCTGAGAAAATAAAGGTTTGTGTTATACAGCAAGCTGCAAAGTATAGTTTTGAGCATAAAGGAATTGGTTTGATCCTTTATGTTGCTAGTATAGAAGAGTTGAAAAAAGGTAAGACATGGAAAAGAATTGAGTTTATTCCTGAAAGGTAGCTTAATTTGTTATGTTAGACGTCTAACATTTAAAAAAAATATAAAAATTTTCGTTTTCATTCTTCTTAACATGATAAACGAGCTTAACGCTTACGTCAAAAAGGCTTTGGGATGTGTAGAAAGGCTTGATTATAAACTCTTCTTTAAGCTAACAGAAGACTTCGGCGAAGAAGTTAAGGATGAAAATTTTAAGAGCTACCTGCAGAAAATTCTGGAGTAGAAAAAGAGGAAGTAGCACCCTTTATCACAAAATTGAGAGGTGAAGGAAAAATAGAGCTTAACTCAAACTTTAAGTGGAAGCTTAAGGTTTAACTCTTTTGTTAGACGTCTAACTTTACTTGCAAAAGTTAAGAAAAGGTTTGTTAAGCGTTAAGTATTTATTGTTTTCTGTTAATTAATATAACGTCTTAGAATGAATGGACTTAAGAGTTTGAGAGTGGCTTAAAACTAAAAAACAAGAAGGAGAAAGAAGGAACTAATTTTTAGTATTGTTATTTTTTTACGCAAAAGATTTTCCAGTCTTCACTTTTCTTTAGATTCTTCTCTACTTCTCTCTAGTTTAAACCTGCTCGAGATGATGAGCAGGAGGTTGGCTACCTGCCGCGAAAGGCGAAACAGCTACTGCTCCCGGTGCTATGAAGCAAGGGAGGGTTAAGGCTGCCCTTTTCCAGAAAAGGTGCTCTGCGAGAAAAATGGAAAAAGGAGGGAAAGAAATGGAAAGAAAGAAATTTCTGTCGATCTTCCTAACGATGCTACTTTTACCCATGACTTTATTGATTGTAAATCCGAAAACAACAAGTGAAGAGGGGACACCAGCGGTAAAATCTGTAATGGCATTTGCAACAGGTGAGGAATTCTCAGGCAAATTACCAGGACCACCGCCCACCCCGATATGGGATGAGCCACCACACATTTTATACAGTAATGAGTCTCTTGCAGCTTTAATCTCTGAAATAAAAGGTAACAAAACCATAGGAAAGATTCCACGAAACTTCGTGATTAACCCCAATGCCTCAATCATTCAAGGCAATCTAGTGCAATATGAAAACCCAGAATCAGTTAAGGGCGTGATTACTCCTATGTCAAGCGAAAAAATTGACAGTGATACAAAATCGGGCTCTAGACTTAAAGCATCAGTTGTTTTCTACAAGGACACAGGTGAACAAGACCCCACATGGGACTACTATGCTGTGAAAGCAACCATAGAAGACATATACGCCAAAAACGACTTTTGGAATGGACCTTTATTTGCCGACATTTGGCTATACTTCCCAGATTGGTGTGAAGAAGTTTCATCAAACCACGAACCCGACGTTGGTTTTAGACTTTCCGGAGGCGAAGGCACGTTTGGCTTTGAAGGCATTGGCTTTAGCATGAAATTCCCTGCATACTGGATAAGCTACGAATCTTCAAGAACAAAATTCCCTGGCTGGCTTTATGTCCATTGGTCATATGATGGCGCTTGGGGTCCATTCGCTTTCTGGTATTACGTTTTTAAAGACTACACTGACGCATCTATAGGCATTAGAGTGCCACAAGGAAGAAAACCATACTGTTACATGGCCGGATGGGCGGCGTGGTATCGCTTCTGGATGTTTGCCTTCACTTATGACAGCCAAGAAATGGTTCACTGGTGTTACGTCGACCCACCAAAAATTCTTGAACATCCAGAGCCACCAGAACCACCGACACGTACTCCGCAAGAAACAAATCCAGGTCCGAGCCCAACAGTTTATGGCACGGCAGTTGACGGTTTCATCTACACTGTAACATTCACAGATTCTACCTATTCCAAAGTCAAATACACGTCAATGAGTGGAATGGGACAAAACTTCTATGGTTGGCATGCGGGCACCTATTCATGGGTCTACTTGTTTGCAGCCGTAAGCAATAATACAAATCCAGTTGCTAACGTTCCCGTAGACTTTTATCTGGTGGACCCTAACTCTCAAGTGTATTATCTTGGCACATACTACACAGACGAACACGGCATTGCCGGGTGCGTCGTAGGCTTTGACCCATCTTTAACAAGTGGTTTGTGGTGTTTCATCCCTGTCTATGGCAGCTTACAAGATCAATGCGCCTTCAGCTACGTCTACTGCCTCCTTATAACAGGCTACACTTACATGGCATGCTGGAACAAAGTGTACATCCAAGACGCTTTCTTAGTGCCAGAAAACAGCGTTGTCGAATTGACAGCAACACCCCCCTCGGGTTACGTTTTCAAATACTGGTGGATAAACTTTTACTATGAATGCTACGATAATCCTATATATCTCTGGATGGACTTTGACTGCGTAGTGCTTGCCCGCTTCG
>JBMFPE010000023.1:0-9190 GCA_049969275.1 Candidatus Aenigmatarchaeota archaeon
TTGTCTAATTCCTTGAATTTTTCCTCCTTCAATTCTTTCTTTGATTTCCTTTACTAGGAACATCAAATCTAAGCTTGTTATTTCGTTCATTTTAATCAACTATTTAATTTTAAACAGGAAATAAAGTTAAACTTTATGAATTTTCAGTTACTCAAAATTAAAAATTTAAATAATTCTTAAGCCAAAAGAAAGTTATGGAAAAAAATAAAAGGCCAGATTGGGATGAATACTTTCTTGAAATAGCAAAAGTTGTTGGTACAAGGGCAACTTGTGACAGAGGAAGAAACGGTGCAGTTATAGTTAAAGATAAGAGAATTTTGACCACAGGATATGTAGGAGCACCTTCTGGTTTGCCCCATTGCGATGAAGTAGGCCACTTACTAATCGACACTATAGATTCTAGTGGAAAAAAGAGGAAGCATTGCATAAGAACTACCCATGCTGAACAAAATGCGATAGTTCAAGCTGCTTTACATGGTGTTTCAACAAAAGGGGCAACTATGTACGTTAAGTTTGTTCCGTGTTTTACGTGTGCGAAGATGATAATAAACGCAGGAATTAAAAGAGTTGTGGCAGAGAAGGACTATCATGATTCAGAACTGACTAAAAAGTTTTTCAAGGAAGCAGGAGTTAAACTAGAAATTAAGAAAAAAGAAGTGGAAGAATATCCTGACCAAGAATAGTTTTTTAAGATTTCTTACCCAGGACCTTTTCTTCTAATATTTTTTTCAATTCTTCTGTGCTTTTTCCAAAATATTTTTCAAATTCTGGTGTAGTTGTTACAATTTTAGTCCTCCCAGCCTTCTCAGTCTTGATCAAACCTTTCTTTTCTAAGCCATCAATATAGCCATAAGCTTTATTTCCCTGATATTTTACGATCAAAGATTGTTTTATCGGCTGTTTTACGGCAACTATAGCCAAAGTTCGCATCATTCCGTTACTCAAGTCAGCGAAAGGAGCAAGTTTAGCAACCCTTTCTCTATACTCTTTTTTAACTCTTAGCTCAAAACCTTCTGGTGTTTCAACTAATTCTATGCCTCTATCCTCTCTATTTAAATCCTGTCTGACCTCTTCCAGAAGCTTTTTTATCTCTTCTTCGGAGCCTATCCCGACTACTTTTGAGAGCCTTTCAAGACTTAAAGGTTTGTCAGAGACAAACAACGCAGCTTCTAGCAACGCTTTCAAGTTCATTTTCTCTTAAATATTAATTTTTTTTGAAAAATTTAAACATAGGAAATCAGATTTTGTTTTGGAAGATAATTTCAAACTTTAAATTTACAAATTTTTAGCTTTTCTGTCGGGATAAGAAAATTTATTAGAAGTTAACTAATAAAAAACTTTTGATACTAGTTTTCTTCCTTTTTTGATAATTAATTTATTATAAAAATATGTCAACTAAGACAAAATTAGTTATTTTTGGTTTTTTTCTCTTAAAGGTTTATTTTTTGAAAAAATTTTAAAAAATCACTTAGTTTTTGCTAATTTTGTATTATGAAGAGTACTAGTAAGATACCAAGTTAACCCACTTGTCTTATGAAATCTCCTGTTAGAAATTTTGATTTTCCTATTTCTATAGCTAACTAGGATTCAAGAGTCAAGGTAAGGACTATATATGGGTTATTATGTCTGCTACAGGGCTTGTACCAACTGAGCTGTTGCGATACCTAGCACAAAAGCTAAAGCTACTCCGTAAATTCTTTGAAAGATCCCATTCACCAATTTTTAATTATTTTTTCACTTTTTATAACTAACAGTTAGGAATTACTCATGAACTCGTTTGGATATAAAAATATCCTTGAAAAATTCTTCTTGTTCAGTAACAACTTTTTCATCTTGCTCTAGATGAAGCAAAGGTACAAAATGGTCAACTATCTGGTCTCTGTTCCAGTCCTCCACTATCTGGCTGAACTTCACCCTGTTAGTTTTTAGCTTTTGCATAAGGTCGTCAATCTCGTTCATTATATGGTTAATCTTTTTTGTTATATCTTCTTCGGTTATCTGAGCTTGAAGTCTTGCCCTCCAAACCCTTCTTCTTTCAATTTTTTTCTCCCTTACTATCAAGGCTTTCCTTAAAGCAGTAATTAATTCCTCTAATGTTACTTGTCTTTTTGGAATTCTTTTAATAGGCAACCCTAGCTGAACCAGACTCGGGTCTATCCCTAGGTCAACAAAAGGTTGAGCTTTAGCTATTTCTTCTACAGTCTCTTCTTCTTCGAACAAAGACAAATAATCTGCTTTTAGTCTCAGGAGGACCGCAGCTACAAAAACGATCTTCGCAGGTATCCTGAAATCAAGTTCTTGAATTTTTTGAACGAAATTTAAAAAGCTGTCAGTAAGTTTTATCAAATCTACATCCCATGGGTTAAGGTTTTCTATACTTACTATGTGATAGATAACTTCTTCCCAGTTCTCTTTTTCAATAATCAATTGCAAAATATTTTCTTCCTGGTTCATCCTGGCATCTCCAACCCAAGTATTTTGGATTCACCTTTATCCATCGTCACCCCATAAACCCTATCACCATACCTAATCGTTTGGTCGTTGTGTGTTATTACAAGAAATTGGGCCTCTTTCGAAAGTGATTTTATTAATTCAGCAACTTTTTTTGAGTTTTCTTTGTCGAGAGCAGCATCAACTTCGTCAAGAATGTAAAAAGGTGCTGGCCTGTAGCTTTGGATAGCAAAAATAAAAGCCAAGGCAGTCAAAGTTTTTTCTCCTCCTGAAAGGGAATCTATGTTTAGTAAAGTTTTTCCTCCAGGGTTTGCCTGAATTATTAAGCCTGATTCTAAATCTAAAGGATTTTCTAGTTCAAGACTTGCACTTCCCCCAACCATTTTTTTGAAAATTTGGTTAAATTTCTCGCTCAATTCTTTCAAGCACTTATTAAAAACCTCCCTTCTTTTTTCTTCTATTTTTTCAATCATGTTCAGAACAGCTTTTTTCTCCTCAAGAATTTTCTCGTACTTCATCTTATACTCATCAAACTCGCTTTTGAACTTCTCGTACTGCTCTATTGCTTTAAAGTTTACTGGTCCCAAAGAGTTTAGTTCTTTAACTGTTTGTTCTATAGCCTCTTCTAAAGCTTTAATTCCCTTTTCTATTAATTTTATTTCTCCATACTGCAAAGCCTCTACCTTTAACGTCTCAAGCTCAGCCTCTATTTTTGCTTTCTGAATTTTTAACTTGTTTAACTTTGTTTGAATAGAAAGTCTTTTTTCGTAGGCTCTTCTTCTCTCGTTCCTAAGCCTGTCAAGCTCAGCTTCAGAATCAACCTTAATTTTTTCTAGACTAATCATTTCTTTTGTCTCTTCAGCTTGAGAATACTTTTTAAGTTTCTCTTCAAGTTCTTTTATCTCTTTCTTCAAGGTTTCATTTTCATCCTGAAGTTTTTTCTTTAGCTTGAGGTATTCTTCAACCTCCTCCTTTGCAGTTTCTGCTACAATTTTTGGATGTTTCCTTAAAAGATAACCTCCTGTCATCGCCCCACTTCTTTCTATCAAATCACCGTCTAAGGTGACCATTCTCACTTTTCCTATACCTAAAGCCCTTGCGACCTCTAAGCTTTCAACCAAAAGTGTGCTACCAAAAACAAATTCAACAGCTGGTAAAATTTTTGAATCGCACTTGACAACTTTTGAGACAGTCCCGATAACCCCTTTTATTCTAAACGCTTTCTCGTCCAGCTTTTTCCACTTTATTTTGTTTAAAGGAAGGAAGGTTGCTCTTCCTATTTTTTCTCTTTTTAGATAATCTATACAATAACTAGCAACTTCATCGTTTTCTACCACTATATCGTTTAAATGTGGGCCTGCTGCGATTTCTACTGCAAGTTGGTATTCTTGAGGGACTTTTATCAAATTTCTTAAACTTCCTAAGACCCCTTTGAGGTTTAGGTTCAGAATTGATTTTACACTTGTTGGTAATTCGCCAATCTCTTCTCTAGCTTCAAAAGCTTGTAACTTTTCGATTAAATTATCAATTCTTTCTATTTCTCTCAAGTTGGAATCAAGCTTGTCCTTATTAAAAAGTATTTTTGTTCTAATGTAAGAGATTTCTTTTTCAATCTCAACTTCTTTTGATATTTTAATTAGTTTGTCTGCCAATTCTCTTATACCCTTTTCTTTTTTCTCAAGTTCGCTCTCAATTCTTTCTATTTCTTCCTGAAGCTTTTTGTTTTCTTCTTCTTCCTTAGCAATTTCTTGGTCAAGAGTTTTGCCCATCTCTTCAAAGTTTTTTATTTTTCTAAAGATCAAGGAAGCCTTAAGAGTTTGAAGTTGCTTTTGCAAAGTTTGATACTTTACAGCAGCATTCCTTTCTTTTTCAAGTCTTTTAAAAATCTCGTACCTTTCAGTTATTATTATTTCTGCTTCCTTTAGCTTTTGGTCAACCGCTTCCAATTCTCTTTGAGCTTTTTCTTTTTTATCGTTGTATTCAGCTATACCAGAAATTTCATCTATTATAAACCTTCTTTCTACAGGGTTCATCTCTATTATGTTTGTTACATCGCCTTGTAGAATTATGTTATGGCCGTCTGGCCTTATTCTAGCAGAAGAAAGAATTTCCAAAATTTTTTCTCTTGTCGTTGTTCTTCCTTGGAGTTTATAAATAGAAACTCCTTTTCTGTTAACTTTTCTTGTTACCGAAACTTCTGGCTCGTCAAAAGGAAACTCTTTTGTTGAGTTATCAAGGTATAAAGTTACAGAAGCATACTGGGCAGGAGATTTACCGTTACCACCATGAAATATCAATTCATGAAGTCTCTCTGCTCTTAAGCTTTTAGCTGAAATTCTTCCCAAGACAAAGCAAACAGAATCGACTATGTTAGATTTTCCACTTCCGTTAGGACCACAAATTATATTGAAACCTCTAAGCAAAGGAATTGAAATTTTCTTGTTGAAACTTTTAAAACCTTGTAGGGTTAGTCTTGTTATGAATGTCATTTTTCTCTATATAATTATTGTTTTCTAAAATAATTAATCAAAAAGCTTATAACTTAAAAAAATAAATTTTTAACAGAGAAGGATGAAAGGAATAACAAAACTTTGTTTGGTTGGTTTAGTAGTTACACTTTTGTTAGCAGTTCTTTGGGTTCAAAGATACGGATTTGCATACGAAGTTTCAGTTAACGCAACAGCAGAAAATGTAGCACCAACTGTAGGAGCGCTTACTATAACTCCTAGCACTATTTCTCCAGGTACAACTTTTTATGTTGCAGCAAACGTTAGCGATTCTAACGGAAAAGAAGATATAATCCAAGTGAACGTTTCATGCTTTGGAACAGGAGGGACAGAATGGCAGGATAGTTGGGATAGTATAAAACATTTAAACGATAGTTACATAAATTGGACTCCTGTTGATACTACAACTTGGCTTATAAACGCGACTTTTAATACCAGTGTGACCTACTGGAGCACTAAAAGTATTAACGGTACTTGGACCTGCAAAGTTTATGCAAACGATTCAGGAGGTCTTTCTGCTGTTAATAGTGCTTCGATGACAGTTAATCCTTTTGCAGGAATAAGTTTGTACGCAGATTCTTGTGTTTTTGACTCAGGAGCTCCTGGTGACCAAAACAAAACGTGGGGTTGCCCAACTTCCTCAAACAGAAATAACACAGTAGTGCATGAAGGAAACACTTGGATAAACGTTACAATAAACGCAACTAATTTGGTAGGAAAGACAAACCCAAGCTGGTTTATAGGTTTTGGAAACATGACATGGAATCAAACTACAGGAGAAGTCCCAACTTCAAAACAAGGATATCAGTTTTCAGGCTCACCGATGGATTTCATTAGTTTCTGGGCAAGAGGCAGTTTTCCAACTTATAGTGCAACGAACGCAACATTATGGCTAGACTATCCAACACCATTATACCTTCAAACATACGAAGGAAACATAACATTCTCAGCTTTGGTAGCATAAGAAGAAATTTAAACAGCAAAAACTTAAAAAGAATAGTGAGCAAATGAAGGTAATCAAATTTTTACTGATTCTTCTATTTTTTCTACTTTTTCCTCCAACTTTTGCAAAAATTGGAGTAGGAATAGCTCCTGCTTCTGGTAGTTATAACTTCACGTTAGACGGTGGTTTTATAAGTTTTTCTGTTTACAACACAGGGGATTCTGACATGACTTATAGTTTAACTATAAGTGGAAACGCTTCAAACTTTACTACGGTAGAACCAAAACAATTAGAAATAAAAGCGAACAGCTACGGAACTTTTAGAGCAATAATCAACCCTACAAAAGAAGTGAAAGAAGGAGAAACCTATACTTTAATCGCTACTGCTACAGCTTTGACTACAGGAAGCATAGGTGTAAGTGCTGAAAGCAGAATAACGTTATACTTCGAAGGACCAAGGTCAAAGCCCTACGAGCAGCCTTACCTGTTATATCTAATAACAATTGGAGTAATAGCTGCTGTTTCCATAATTTTTATAGTTTACAGAAAGTTAAGAAAAGGGAGATTATGAAGAAAATTTTAGTTTTAACTGTTTTTTCATTTGTTTTTTACTTTTCTATCAATTCCGCTTATTCGATAGTTGTTGATACACCTTTGTTAAACGTAACGAATATAAATCCTGGAGAAAGTTTTGAGGTAAAAGCAAACGTTACTGAGAATAGCATAAGCAGTATAAATGATACTAACATGACGTGTTTTGGTCCTGGAGGGGAAGAGGGGGTTGACAGTTGGGATAGTTTTACCTTACAAAATAACACTTTAACATGGAATGTTATAAGTGCCAATACTGTAGAAGTTAAGGGGATAATTACTTTGAACACAAGCAGTATTAACGGTACTTGGACCTGCAAAGTTTATGCAAGAAATTCCACCGGAGATTCAGCTTTTAATTCAAACAATTCTTTAACAGTTAATCCTATGGTTGGGATAACGATTTCCGAAACATCTTGTGAGTTTGAGACAGGAATTCCTGGGGATGAAAATAAAACTTGGAACTGCTCAGGAAAACAAAACATAACGATTGTGCACAACGGAAATATAAATATTACCGTAAGGATTAACGGAACTGATTTAACAGGGAAGGAAGACTCAAGCTGGAAGATTGGCGTTGGAAATATAACTTATGCAAACGTTACTTCTGGCTCTCCCCCTCCTTCATCTTCCGACATAAAATTAACTAAGGAAGAGGCTGAGCTTATATCTTTTTGGGACAGAGGTTCTTACCCTTATAAGAATGCTAACGATCTTTATTGTTGGTTAGATTATCCTATTCCCTTAAAAGTTCAAGTCTATGAAGGAACAATATATTTAATAGTAAGGGAGGCTTGAGATGAAAAAAATAATTCCAATTTTTACTTTTTTTCTTATTTTAAATTTAGCTTTTTCTCTTGCTCAAGAAGTTAAAGTTGAAGGAAGGGCAAGAGGCTGCGGTGATGGAATTTGCGAGTTCGACGAGACTTGTAGCAATTGTCCTCAAGATTGTGGTGTTTGTCCAACCCCTCCTGGAGGAGCTGGACCAGGAATTTATATTCCACCTCCAAACGTTTCAGTCTCACCCTATAATCTCTCTCTAACTTTAAAAAATCTTTCCTCTTTTATTCCTGTTTATGTTGAAATTCCTCCCGAAAAAAACTTGAGCATAATTGCTATGATAGTAGAAACATCAAGCAACTTGGCTGAGCTTAATTTAACAGTAGAAAGAATTCTTGAAAAGCCTCCTTACGTTAATTCTTCCTCAGAGAATGATTATACTTATTTCCAAATTCTTTCAAGTTCTCCTGACATCTTTAGGCTTAAGTTCAAGTTTAAAGTAGAGAAAAGCTGGTTTAGAGAAAACGGAATTGTTAACGCTTCTCAAATAACGATGTTCAAGTTCAAGGAAAAAAGTTGGGAAAGACTTTTTACTTTATTGATACACGAAGATTCTGATTATTATTACTACTACTCAGAGTGTTGGGGGCTAAGCTTATTTTCAATAGGAATTTACAAGGAGGAAGCAGCAGTACCAATCCCATCTTGTCCTCTTTGCCCTTCAGACACAGACTGGACCGCTTGTGTTAATAACGAGCAAAGCAGAATAAGATATGTTTGTGGGAGTGAAACTGGCTATGTTTGTTTGCCTGTGGTTGAAAAAAGAAGTTGTGAGGTTGCAAAAGCTTTTGATTTCACTTTTATTTATTTAGGTGTGATAATCGTTCTTGCCGTAGTCTTGATAGGGGTTTTTGCTAGACAAAAAATTACTTTCAAGCCAGTAAAACTTCCAAAGCCAAAAGAAGAAAAAATAAGAATAATTAAACCAGAAGAGGCTCTTAAAGGAAGAATTATAGAAGAGAAAGAAGTTTTAGAAAAAGAAATGGTCAAACCAGAAAAACCACCAAAGCCAGTAGAAGTTCCTAAAGTTGAGGTTAAGCCTGAAATTCCAAGGCTAGCAATTCCAAAGAAAATAAAAGTAAGGAAGATTGAAGATATTATTAAGAAGTTTAACGTTGGCGATGTTATAAGAGTTAAAGCTGACGTTGCCCTTCATGCTATAGGAATTCCAAACATTTACAAGCTTGAGGATGATAGTGCTATAATTTATGGTAGTTACGACAAACTTATTGATAGAGGTACTTATTGGGTTGAAGCTGTGGTTAAAGAGGAGGACGGAAGAAAGTATCTTGAAATTAAGGAGGTGAAAAATGTTTGAAATTCCAGCGCCTTCATTAAAAAAGGAGGAAAAGAAAGAAGAGCCAAAAGTCAAAGAAGTTAAAAGGCCGGAGATAAAAAAGAAAGAGAAAAAGAAAAAAGTTAAGCCAAAAGTGGAAAAAATAAAAGGAGCGCAAGAGTTCGTCAAGGAAATCAACAAACAAATAAGGATTTTGAAAGAAACAGGTAAAAAACTGGAGAAAGAGCTTTCATCCGATATACTTAAAAATCTGTCAAAGACGCAGCAAGAGATAAAGAATTTGAAGAGTGAGAAAACAAAAGTAGAGAAGTCTCTTAGAATGCTGGAAGAAAGAAAAAATCTTTTGATTCAAAAGAAGGTAGAAATTCAAAAACAGATGAACAACATAAAGAAGAAGATAGAAAATTTAGAAGATTCCTTCAAAAGTTTATCCTAAACGTTCAACAGCTATAACTTAGAAGGTCCAGGGCTGGAAAGATTATTTTTTCTAGTATTTTTAGAATACCAAACTCTCTTGAATTCAAATCAAAATCTATAGAATATTTTTTTAAAAGTTTTTTA
>JBMFPE010000024.1:0-9058 GCA_049969275.1 Candidatus Aenigmatarchaeota archaeon
ATTCAAGCCAAAAAGTGATATCGATGTTTTTGTTGTTCTGGACGACACTTCTTTTAAAATAACTCCTGAGGAACAGGAAAAAATAGACGAAGATTTGGAGAAAATGGCAGAAAAAATTTCTGAAAAAATTTCTGTCCAACCAAGCTATACTCTGACTGAATTCTGGGATTATGCAAGAGTTTGCCATCCGATAATTTACAACTTCATAAAGGAAGGAGTTGCAATTTATGACACAGGATTTTTTGCCCCTATTAAAAAGCTTTTGGAGATGGGAAGAATACCAGCAACAAGAGAAGCTATTGAAAACTATATGGAAGGAGCTCCAAAGAAAATAATGAGAGCAAAAACTGTTAAGCTACTTATGCTCGCAGAAGATTGTTACTACGCTATGCTTAACACTGCTCAAGCAGTTTTGATGTTCATGGGTTTGGCTCCTCCTGTCCCGAGTAAGGCTTACGATGATGTGAAAAAGTTTTTAGTTGAGCCAGGAATTTTAGAACCAGAGTATGCAGAGTGGTTAAAAGAAATCATAGAAATAAGGAAGAAGATTGAACACAAGGAATTAACTGATGTAACTGGAGCTTTCGTCGATGAATGGATAAGCAAGGCAGAAAAATTTGTTGAAAAAATGTTTGGATTGCTAAACGCTTTGGAATTAAGGAAGAAAGAAAAAATTTTGGAAAGGACTCATGAAGTTATGCATAAGGCAGCAATAACTGCTTTAAAAACTTTGAAGAAAATGCCTGAAAAGGAAGAAGAAGTCCCAACAGTTTTTAAAAGAGAATTTATCGACAGCAAACTTATCGAACCTTACTATGCTGACATCTGGCAAAAAATTGAAAACATGAAAAAGCTTGCTGACGAAAAGAAAATTGCTGAGATTCCAGATAAAGAAGTCTATGAGATGAGAGAATACGTGAGAAAGCTGATAAGAGATCTGGCAAAAGTCTTGAAAGAAAAAGAAGCTAAAGAAGGAGAAAAATAATATTTTTATGGTAAAGTTCGGTTGTCTAACAAATAGTACATGTGAAATTGTGAAAGAAATCCAATCCATTAAAAAGTATGGTTTTGATTTTGTTGAAATTGGAATTGAATGGCCTGAAGGTTCTGTTGAAAAACTTCTAAAAAAAAGAAAAGCTATTATAAAATTATTAAAGGAAAACAAAATGTTCGCAATTGGCCATACTGCTTGGTGGATGGATTTTTCTTCTCCTTATGAAGGCGTGAGAAAAGCCTGGATAAAAGAAGCAAAAAGGAAAATTGATGCTGCAAAAAAATTGGGAATTAGTCAAATAACTTTCCACACACACTCAAGAATAATTAACCAATTCTACAAAAAATACCATGAAGAAGCATTAGAAAATTTTATCTCTAGCTTGAAAGAATTGGTTGAATATGCAAAGAAAAAGAATGTAGAAATTTTGATTGAAAATGCTGGAGAATGGGGAGAAATTACGTCGTTCAATCTCATCAAATACATTGCTTATAGAGTGCCAGAAATTAAAATCCATCTTGATATAGGTCATGCATATATTTTTGGTGGTATGAAAAACGTGAAAAGATTTATTCTTACTTTTAAAGATAGAATTGCTCATTTACACATGCATGATAATCGTGGAAAAAAAGATGAGCATTTGCCGATAGGAAAAGGAAAAATAAATTACAAAACTGTTGTGAAATTGTTAAAAAGAATAAGTTACAACGGAACAATAACTTTTGAGGTTTTCACAAGTAGAAAAGATGCAAAAAAGTCTATGGAGAAAATTAGAAAATTGTGGGAAGCTAGCTAATAGTTCTGTAGAGTTTACATTATTTTCCCTTCTTTAATTACCATCTTCCCATCAAAAAATACAGTTGGTTTTAGTAAAATTACGTCTTCATGAATTTTACATTTTCTTTTATCTCCAAATCCTCCAAAAGCTACATGGACCGAGCCGATAATTTTCTCATCATGGATAATTTTTCCTGTCAAATTCTTGTGCTCAGGGTTTATACCAAAGCCAAGTTCAACTATTTTTAAAGCTTTCTCCCCGTCAACTCTTCTTAGAAATTCAACAAATCTTTTAGCTTTTTTGTTGTAACCTACAATCTTTCCTTTTTTAATTATTATCCCAACATTATCTTTTGGTTTAATTCCAACTCTTGAAAAATCGATAACAATATTCCCGTTCGCCATGTTTATCGGTGCCATCGCAACTTCACCGTAAGGAAAATTACTCAACTTTCCTCTTACAGTAGAATCTCCATCATCTATACCGATAGCATCTTTAACAACGTTAACAGTTAAATTAGTTCCGGCTGAAGTCAAAATTTTTACTTTTTTGCATTTCTTTAATTTTCTTGCAAGTTTATTACCAATAATCTTTATCTTTTTTTGATCAGCTTTCATACCTTTTAAAAATAGTTTCTTGTCAACCTCGACCATAGAAATTACTCTTGCCCCATACTTCTTTCTAGCAACTCTTACTTCAGGGCAATGTGAAATGCTTTTATCAGTAACACCAATTTTACATTACTTTTGGCAAAAACCTCTTTCAAATAAGGTAATGGCGAGCTATGCTCCCTTTTTCTCTTTATCTTCACTTTTTTCAGGTTACCGCCCTTTAACTCAACAGTATGACAAATTGCTTTAAAAATCTGGCAATTTTTTCTATCAGTTACGACTAAAACCCTTTCACCTTTTTTTAATTTTACGTGTTTCTCAAGAAACTTTTTTGCAGCTTTATCTAGGCTCAGTTTTACCATTTCAAAAACCTTATAAACAACTTAGCTAATAATTTTTGTGATAGTGCCTATACCCTTTGTTTTTCCTTCCCTAAAGACAAAATTATCTCCCTCTTGAAGGAAATGTGGAGAATACCTAAAAGTGAATTTCACAACTCCAGAATCTCCAGATTTCAAGTATTCTTTGTCTAAGCACTCTATCTTTGCAACTTCTGAAGCAGTCTGGCAGTGAATAACAGGTTCGTATCCTGAAGCAATTCTTGTAGGATGGTTTAAGACTAAAATTTCTGCTTCAAAACTCCTTACAGCTTTTGGTTTTATTTCCTTATCGCACAGTATCATCCCTCTTTTAACTTCTTCATGCTTAACTCCATGAATAGCTATTCCAACCACTAATCCAGCATTAGCTTCTTCCAATGGATGATAATGCATCTCTATACTCTTTGCTTTAACTTTCTTAAAATTTCCCGAGCTATCAGGCCCTAACAACAATTCAGAACCAGCCTTAAGCTTTCCCTGCTTTATACTTCCAGAAACTACAGTTCCAACCCCAGAAACATTATAAATTCTATCTATAAACATTAGAAATGGTTTTTCTAATTCTTTTTGCCTTTGAGGCAAGGAATACAAAAGTTTATTGAGCAAATCAAAACCTTCAAGAGTTCTGGAAGATACTTTTACTATCGGCACAATAGTTTCAAGTTTATCGATTATCAATCCTACATCCTTCTCTTCTTTAATCGAATAAGGCACCCTTCCAACATACTTGAGCAGTTCTTCAACTTGGCCTTCAACTTCTTTTATTCTTTTTTCGCCAACTTTGTCAATTTTTGTCAAACAAACTATCAAAGGCAAACTCATTCCAAGCATTATCCCTAAATGCTCTTTTGTTATATGAGTTACACCATCATCTGCAGCTATTACCAAAATTCCATAATCTAAATTTTGGCCAACTAAACCACGAATCGTTGTCCTTAGCCACGGCTCATGCCCTACAGTATCAACAAAGCTAATTATTTTCTCAGCTGTTTCAACGATTTTTGCTCTCTCTTTTTTATCCAAAGGATTCTTCAGATGTAAAGCTTTGCCATTTTCAAACCCATAAAGAGCATAGTGCAAATCAGCCGATAATTTTCTTTCTATTTCGTGCGGCAAGACATTCAAGTAAAGCCACGCTTTCCCGTTCTTATCAGCTTCCCCAGTCATCAAAGTAGCTATTAAAGTCGATTTCCCATGTGCAACATGTCCGCAAACCCCTACAGTTATGTGCTGCTTCAACTTACTTTCATATTTTTTTGATATCAAAACTCTTCCTATAATTTTTCCATTTTCTGTAAACTTTTCAACTTTCTCTATTTCAGCGTTATTTTCTCTAGCAATAGTTTTAAGAACATTCAAACTTTCTTCAAATTCTAACTCACTCAACCCTTTCACGTTTCCCTTATCGTCAACCCCAAGGATGTAAACTGCTTTTCCATCCCCTACCTCAAGCCTAAACTTCATTTGAGATGCAAGATGTTGTTTTTTATCTTCCTTCAAGTGCACAGAAGATGTTAACCTCTCTTTAAATTCAATGTTTTTATTCTCTTTTTTTGGAATTGATACTTTTCCCATAAGCAACACTTTTAATAGTATAAAATAAGTTTAATTCTTTTATCTTTTTAATATTTTTTCGAGAAAAACTATTCTAAAAATTCTTCCTCTTCTTCCTTAGGTTTTTCTACAAGCTTCAACTTTTTCATTTTCCTTCTCATATACAGTTTGTAAGAAGCGAAAGTAAGCATTACAACCAGACCAGCAATAATCCATAACAAAACAATCATGGTCAAAAGTTCTGTCGGCCATGCAGGAGCCTCCCTTACAACTAAGTTAATTTCAGTTAAATGAAAGACTTCCTTTGATGTTATATTAATCCCAACCTCATAATTCCCGACTTTTTTTGGGTTAAAAGTGATAGTAAAAGTTTTTGTTTCACCAGGGGAAATTCTTGAGTAAGAGATAGGAAAGACTTGATATTCTATATCAGAAGAAATGTTGATGAAACTAATAGCAACATTTGTCACACTTTTATCCCCTATGTTTTTAATTTCTACGGTTCCGTTGATAGGCTTATTTACAAAAGTCTCTAAGTAACGAGAAATGGTTAAATTCCAGTTTAAAACACATTCTTCTAGTTATAGAGTAGAAAACAGTTCTTCGTCTGCCTTGGGATGCTACTGCAGGTGATAGTTGGTTTATGTTTAGCGGGAGTGCTGACCCAAATAAGCCTTCGAGATTCTCTGATATTAAGCTGGTAGTGTATAAAAGCTAACAACTTCGATTTTTTGGATTAATTATCTCTGCTTTCTTGTCTCATAAATCTCTCTAGCACACCTCGTGCATTTGTAAGCAATCAGGTTTACGCCTTTATACTCTTCCCTTAGAGGCCCACCACACAAAGGACATTTTCCTCTGAAATGCCTATAAAGCATAACAACTGCAACTGCTAAACCGCTGATTATTATTGCAAGTAGAATTATCCTTATCATCTCTAGTGCTGGTCTTGCCTTCTCATAAAAATACTAGAAAACACTGTATAAAAATACTTAAGTTAATTTAAAATAACTTAATCTATAGGTTAACATGGAAATAGAAGTTTGGGCTGAAAAGTACAGGCCTAAAAGGCTGAGCGAAGTAATAAATCAAAAGCATGTTGTAGAAAGAGTTAAAGCTTTTGTGGAAGAGAAGAACATACCACACATGCTCTTTGCTGGACCAGCAGGGAGCGGAAAGACTACTGTTGCTCTTTGTATTGCTCATGAACTTTACGGAAAAAACTGGAGACAGAATGTTTTAGAGTTAAACGCATCAGATGCTCGTGGTATAGATGTCATTCGTGGTCAAGTAAAAGATTTTGCTAGAACTATAGCCTTGGGTAACGTGCCGTATAAGCTTATAATTCTAGACGAAGCTGATGCACTGACTCCAGAAGCTCAGCAAGCTTTAAGGAGAACTATGGAAATGTACACAAACGTTTCTCGCTTTTCTCTAATCTGCAACTACAGCAGTAAGATCATCGAACCAATCCAGAGCAGGTGTGCTGTCTTCAGGTTCAAAGCGCTTTCTGAGGGCGATGTGAAAAAGTTTATAGAAAGAATTGTTACTGGCGAAAAGTTAAAGATAACAGAAGATGGAATAAAAGCTGTGATAGAGATATGTGAAGGTGACCTGAGAAAGGTTGCAAACCTTCTACAAGCTGCAGCATCTCTTGGGAAGAAGATAGATGAAGATACTGTGTACGATGTCGCCTCTAGGGCAAAACCTACTGACGTGAAAGATATGCTTGAATTAACTTTAAAAGGAAAGTTCGAAGAAGCAAGAAAAAAATTGCAAGACCTACTTTTAAGGCAGGGCTTAAGCGGGAGCGATATAATTGCAGAAATCCACAGGCAAATTTATTCCTTAAACATCCCAGAAGATTTAAAAATCAAGCTAGTGGAAAAGTGTGGAGAGTATGAGTTTAGGCTGAGCATGGGTGGTAATGAACTGATTCAACTGGAAAGCCTTTTAGCTCATTTCTTTTGGCTAGCAAGCAACAAGGGCTAAAGGATGTGGAGCGAAAAGTACAGGCCTAAATCGTTAAAAGAATTTGTAAATCAAAAAGAAGCTCTAGAAAAATTTCTAAGCTGGATAAAAAATTGGAAGCCAGGAAATAAAGCCCTACTTTTTTATGGTCCTCCAGGAACAGGGAAGACTGCTTTAATTCAAGCTTATGCTCAAGAGAAAAATTTAGAATTCGTTGAAATGAACGCAAGCGACTTTAGAAGTAAAGTTCAGATAGAAGAAGTTTTTGGAAGAAGCATGACACAAAAATCTTTGTTTAAAAAATCCAAAATCTTCCTTATAGACGAGGTAGACGGTATTGCTGGAAGAGAGGATTTAGGTGGAGTAGGTGCGATAATAAAAATAATAAAAGAATCTAATTATCCTTGTGTCTTAACAGCTAACAACCCTTATGACCCAAAACTGAGAAATCTAAGAGAAAGTTGTATACTAGTTCAGTTTAAAAAAATCCATGTTTTTGACGTAGAAAAAAGGTTGGAAGAAATTAGCAGAAAAGAAAGAATAAACGTAGAAAAAGAAGTTTTAAGAAATTTAGCAAAAAGAGCAGAAGGAGATTTAAGAGCAGCTATAAACGATTTAGAATCTGTAGCAAGAGGAAGAAAAAATGTTACTCTTGAAGATTTAGAAGCTTTAGGCTACAGAGAAAAAGAGGCAAACATTTTTGAAACTTTAAAAATTATTTTCAAAACCCAATCCGCTCTTCCTGCAAAGCTGGCAGTAGCAAACACAGATAAAGACCCAGAAGAAATTTTTTGGTGGGTTGAAAACAATATAGCAAAAGAATACGAAAAACCTGAAGAAATAGCTAAGGCTTTTGACTTTTTGAGCAAGGCAGACTTGTTTAGGCAAAGGATAACCATCGCGCAAAACTGGAGACTTAGAGCTTACATGATAGATTTGATGGCAGCAGGAGTAGCGTTGTCTAAGAAAGAGATGTACAGAAAGTTTACTAAGTATGAATACCCTCAGAGAATTGCAATTCTTGGAGGTACAAAAACGATAAGAAAAGAGGAAAAGGAGTTGTTGTTAAAACTTTCTCAACTTTTACACTGTTCAACAAAAAAAGTTAGGTTTGAATACTTACCTTATTTGAAAATAATCTTTAAAGACAAGATGGAAAAAATTATGGGTTCGTGACAACAAAACTCTTTCTCATCATTACTTGTGGTGTAGTAAGCTGTACATCAAAATTTACTTTCATCCCGCCGTTACAAGTAAACGTGTAATTTACATCTATTCTTATATTTTTTTTAGCATAAAAACTCTCTACAAAATTCTTGTACTCGTCAAGGTTATAAAAAAGCTCCTTACAATTCTTGCTTATTTTAACAGTTTCTTCTGCTTTCTCAACAACATTATCAAAAATAAAAGGCTCGTTCAAAACTGAGGAAGAAGTATCAACCAAAGTTTGAGGTCCCATATACTTACTCAGAGCAAAAAATACACTGACTATCGCGACAGTAGAAACTACAAAAAATTCTGCTTTTCTAGATTTTAACAAATTGGGCGTGCGAGATGCCATTAATTAAGATAATATTTTCTCTTGTTATAAATCCATTTTTTTCAGCAAGTTCTACTATTTTTTTCCCTATAAGATTACCTATCGTCGCCTTTTTCATAAGTTTTACAGCAATCTCCTCGTCCACAAGTCTTCCTCCATAAAAATTTTTACTAACCTTTATTTTCAGTTTTTTATCTATTTCCTTTTCTATAAGTTCCTCGTCACAAATAGCAACAACCAAGTCATACTTTGTTTGAAACACCTTACTCCAGAACATTTTCTCAATTATATTTGAGAAGTAAAAAATAAATTTTTTAAACTCTAAACGTTTAGAGGAAAACAGTGAATGTTTAACCTACGATTTCGTCGAAGAAAGTGCCTTTTTCTTTTGTTCTTTTCTCATATTTTTTTTCAGAAAGACCTGTCCAAATAAGAAACAAATTTAAATAATAACGACAATTTAACAATTTAATTAAATGGGAAGGGGTTGGTTGGACGGACAAGAAAATGAGAAGATATGAGTTTGAGTTGGTAGTAGAAGGTATAATAGCCTGTTCTGGATATGGAAGAGGGCATGCTATAATTCTGGACGATATCGATAACATTGATGACAAAAGATTAAATAACTTACCATCTCGTTATGCATTAGTCTCTAAGTATACTACCCCAGACCTAGCTCCCCAAATGTACGGATCATTAGGAATAATAACTGATATAGGGAGTACCACAACTCATGCACCAAATATTGCTCGAGAATTTGATATTCCTTGTATAGTTGGAACTGGGAATGCAACAAAATGTATCCGAAAATTAGAGGAGATTGTCCCAAATGCGAGAGGAAACTTACAAGATAATTTTGGAAAGCAAATTCCTGCTGAAGAAATAATTAAGAGGGCTAAAAAGAGTGGTGGACAGGATGCTGATGATATTCTTAAGAAGATGTTGAGTGAAGGAATTTGTTTTTCTCCAAGGCCTGGAGTAATCGAGAAGATTGGTTGATCTATTTGAGGCTATTAGTTGAACTTGAAGCATCTAAAAGCTTTGAATATGATTTAAAGTATTTTCATAAGTTGCAAGGGTTTGTTTACAAGCTACTTAGGGAAACTCCTTACAAGAGCTTGCATGATAAAGGGGGTTATAAATTTTTTTGTTTTTCAAACATATTTCCAATACCAATAGATTATAAAATCAAAAAAGGTGAGGAAAAACGGGTTTTGATCTCAAGTCCAG
>JBMFPE010000025.1:0-9028 GCA_049969275.1 Candidatus Aenigmatarchaeota archaeon
ACCAACAAAATCGTCTATCGCTTTAGCAAAACCTTTTCCAGTTAATCTATAGCTTATATAATCCAAACCAAAACTTACTAATACATCGATACACACACCTATAACAAAACCTGCAGCTATTTTCCACCCATTTTTAATTAAAGAGCTTCCTAAGTATCTTAAACCTTTCCAAACTCCAGAAGAAAATGCAGATTTAACGCCATTCCACCAGTGAGAAACACTTAATTTCAAAGCGGATGGAACATCTTTCCAAAAAGAGAGTTTAAATAAATTTCTTATAGCCTCTTTCCATGTGATTTCTACACCATGAACTAAAAGAGATTTTACTGCTAGAATTACAGGAAGAGTTATGCTTATTGTTAAAGCAGCCCAAATTGTGGCTTTCTGAATTTCTTTAACAAATGGTGCAATTATTTTTCCTAAGAGATCAAAAATAGTTGAAAGGACTGAGCTTAAAGCACCAAAAACGTAACCAAGATATCGCCCTCCTAAACCAGGAATTTTGAAAGCAAAACCAACCATTACAACAAAAATCAAAACCCCAAGAAAAAGTGCTACTATAGCCATTATCGAAACATCGCCTTTTTTTGATTCGTTTTTTTCTTTAATGAATGAAACCACCTATAAAAAATGAGCCCACAAGAATAATACCACCAACTATCCAACCAGGTGGCCCGAAAGCCATCGAAACTGCAGCTAAACCTAAACCAGTGCTTGCAAAGCTAGTAATTGCACTCCCCCAGGACCATGAAAAGCCACCTATTGTGAACCCCTGTCCAGGCAAGTTAAGATTATCTATAGCTTGAGGTATCCCAAAATGTGCAAACATTAACTCAGCTCCTAAACTTACAAAAAACATAAGGCCAGCAGTCTTAAAAATATTTTTCGCTGCTGTCGAAAGAAATTGTCTACTTAGTCCACTCTTAAGAATCATCGCAATTTCAGAAAGTCTCCCAGCAAATGTAGCTCCTTTAGTTGTTAGTGCTGACCAAATTGAACTTAAAAATGGCCAAGCCGTTTGTAAAACCAAGACAGGTATAACCACGTTCAAAGTTACTCCTAGAGCTGTAGCAAAAGCACTAAAATATTTTCCAAATATTTTCATTAAAAAATCCAAAAGAGTGGAGCCAACAGCTATCAGACCAGTTTGAATATAACCCAAAAGTTTACCAAAAAGTCCAGGAACTCGAAAAGCTAATGCACCAGCAAAAATTAAAACTGCTATCCCGCAAACAATAAAAACGATGGCAGTTATCGAAACATCGCCTTTTTCCATATATAAATTTAGTTTTTTTTTAGAATAAAAAATTAAGTAATAATCATAGCTCTTACTTCTTTTTCGTAAATTCTTTCGTAGGTATACTCTGCACTAGCTATAAAAGTTATTGTCTCAAAAGGTGAAGATATTTTATTGTTTCTTATTTCTTCTGGCACAATATACTCGCAGAAAAAAACAAGCGGAGAAGAAGCTAAATTCAAGGGAGAAATTAACTCGAAGTATTCGTTTCTTTCGTCTAATGAAGAGAGTAGATATTCTCCTCCAACTCCTTCACATGTTTGTGGTTTTTCGAGAAGTTTTTGGTTTCCAACTCTTGTGATAAATATTTTCTTAATTCTTCCTATACCATCACCTTTATTCCTTAGTTGAATAACGATTCTTACCTTTTCATCATTCATATACTCAAAGTTATACTTTACTGGTGCAAAATAAACAGTTATATCAACAGGTCCTTCACTTGTATATGGTTTATAGGTTGGAGCAATTTTTTCATCTTCTAAAGATCTTATAAAAACAAAAGTATTGTTTCCAAAACTAGCAGAAGATAGACTTGTGTTTATTTTTATTCTTAAGGTGTTAATCCTATAGTTTATGTTACCATTACTACTAAAGGTAATTACATAGCTGTCCAGTGGCGCAATTTCACATTTCTTATCTTCTCTGCATAAGTTTGGATAAAGCTCATGAAAGAGCATGTCCGAAGTATTGTATAAGCCTGTACCTGGTAAGAAGTAGAAATCCTTTACAGTTTTTTTTCTACTTGGATTTTCTACAGTAACCGGAAAGCTGTAGGAATAAATTGTTTCACTATCTTTCCTTATAGGTCTTGGGAATTTCTCTTCAAAATTTGTTTCTTCACTACCCCACTTAAAATTAACAGTATAATATCCCCCTGATTTTATGGGTTCTGGTAATCCATTTTGGTCCAGAATAATAGTTTGATTAAATCCTGGAAAAATCTTGGGTAGCTCTATTATTAGAGCACTGATAAGAATTGCAGCAATTATAAAGATAAAGCAGTAAATAAAACCCATGAATAAGCTTTTCTGTGCAAACTTATAGGCTGCGTAAGAAGCTAAAATAAAGAATATAGCATACGGAAGGTATTGTAAAGTTGGGAAGTCTGGGAAAAATTTTAAAATTTCTTGTTGAATCCTTCCAAGGAGCGAGGATAAAACCCCTATGACAAAAATCGCAATAATACCGAAGAAAATAAAAGCTCTTAAAAGAATGGAAGTAGAAAATTTGACTATTTCTTTTTTCTTACTTTCCTCTTCACTTTCGCCCTCTTTTTTCTTAAAAAGACCTAAAAAAGATTTTTTAAGTTTAATACTAAGAGGTGGCTTACCTTTAAAAGCAATTCCACATCTAGGATTATTACAAAGCCATACCTCATTAATTTCGTCGTAAGTTGTGTTTTCAGACCCACATTCTGGACATTTTACCATTTTCTCTAATTTTAAATTTGTTTTTACAAACTTAAAAGATTAAGAAAAAGCTTTTAAAGATAATTCAACAAATTAAAAATAAGTTTCAATAAACCAGAAAACAGGAGGTGTTAAAAAATGGCAGAAAAGCAAGAGAAAACTGAGGATAATGTGATCTTCGTCGGAAGAAAACCTTCCATGGCTTACGTCTTGGGAGTAATAACTCAATTCTCAGACGGAAAGTCTGAAGTTCATGTTAAAGCAAGAGGAAAGGCGATAAGCAGAGCAGTAGATGTTGCAGAAATAGTAAGGAGAAGGTTTGTTGAAGGAGTAAAGATAAAATCGATAGAAATTGGAACAGAAGAGAGAGAGCTAGAAGATAAGACAAAAGTGAACGTTTCAACTATTGACATTACTTTGGCAAAGTAATGTCTTTTCTTTCTTTTTTTAGCCTTTTAACTCTAGTATACTTAAAATAGATATTAGTATATTGAAATATCGAAGTAAACAAGTTATCGAAATTTAACTAACGTCTTTTCTTTTTTAAATTTAATTCAAGAAAAAGCTAAAAATTAATTGATGGCAACCAAAAAGAAAGAAGAAAAAAGATATTTTTCTAAGGAATATCTGGATTTTCTTTTAGCTGAACAAAAAGCAAGAGAGCCCCAAACTTTTTACGAGAAATTTTGCAAAGTAGGGGAAAAGCTGAGAATAAAACCACCAAAAAGTCTAGAAGAAAAACTTAAAGCAGATATAGCTTTTTCTTCTCTTAACGCCAGCCCAGAAGGAGTTTTTTCTTCTTCTATCCTTGCTCTTATTCTTTCTTTTTTGGCGTTTGTTCTTTTTTCCCTATTAATCCAAGATTTTGTAACCTTAATTTTTCTTTCAATCTTACCTTTTGTAATCTTTTGGTACATTTTAACCTATCCTTCTTTTCTTTCGCAAGTTATAAGAATTCAGGCAGGCGACGAATCGATAAAAATAATCTTATACATGATAATTTATCTTAAGCTTAACCCTACCTTCGAAGGAGCAGTAAACTTTGTCACTACCCACATTTCTGGCCCGATAACAAACGACATGAAAAAAGCCATATGGGACTTACAAGTTGGAAAGTATACAACTGTTGAAGAAGCTTTAAGTCAGTATATGCCAAAGTGGGCAATTTGGAACGAGGATTTTGTCAGGTCCTTGAACTTACTTTACGGAACTTTAAGGGAAGCAACAGAAGAAAGAAGAGAAGCAACTTTAAGAAAAGCTTTAAACTATATTTTAGAATCAACACACGAAAGAATGAAACTTTATGTTGAGGAAATTTCTTCACCGTTAATGCTAATTCATCTTTTTGGGATAATGCTTCCTGCTCTTGGTATAGTTATGTTCCCAATGGTAGCTATTTTTCTTCACCAACAAGTAAATGTTTTTCAATTAATCTTGGGTTACACAGTCCTTTTACCTTTGCTAAACCTTTTTTTCATCTACAGAATACTGAAGAAAAGACCAGGGGCTTTTATTTCTCCAGATATTTCTAAGCATCCTGAACTACCAAGAGAAGATTTCTTTGTTTTGAAATTGGGAAAAACTAACTTTTACATTCCGATAATTTTCTTCTCAACTCTTATAGGCCTACTTATAATGTTTTATGGGATTATGCATTTTGTCGACCTTTATTCTTCTTTATCGGTAGCAACAGAAACAGCAAAAGAATCTATTTTGAAAAAAGAGGCAGACATGAGTTTAGAGAATTTACTTTCAACTTTTTCTA
Organism: Candidatus Aenigmatarchaeota archaeon; assembly: GCA_049969275.1. Classification (GTDB taxonomy): domain Archaea; phylum Aenigmatarchaeota; class Aenigmatarchaeia; order CG10238-14; family SCSR01; genus JAVZHQ01. The sequence goes on from JBMFPE010000025.1 coordinate 4,472, forward strand.
TAACCGCAGGTGTTGCTGCAACGACAATATCCTATTTTTATCTCCGAAGTTTTCAGAGGATAAAAATAAGAAATCAAATAAAAAACATAGAGGATGAGTTTAGAACAGGTTTGGTTACACTTGGAAACTTTTTATCAGAAGGTATGCCTATAGAAGTTGCTATAAACAAGAGTTTAGAGGAATATCAAAAACTTGGGATGCAAAAAAGAGCGATTCATTCGTTTTTAACAAGACTTTTGATAAACATAAGGAATTTTGGGATGACCTTCAGAAAGGCTCTTTTTGACGAAAAACATGGGATTTTAAGGTATTATCCTTCTCGTCTTATAGAGGATATAATGAAAGTTTTGTCCGACGCTTCTGAAAAAAGTACTGTTTTACTAGGAGTTATAGCAAAAACAATAGCAAACTATTTGGACAACGTTCATGCCATTGAACTAAAAATAAGAGAATTGTTAGAAAGTACACGCTCTGCAATAAGACTTCAGGCAAGTTTTATCGTCCCACTTCTTTGTGGAATAATCAGTTCTCTAACTATTTTCATAATCAATGTTTTAAGAATTCTTGCTGACAAGCTTGCAGAAATAGAAAGAAGTTTAGGTTTGGGAGTTTTAACAGGTGGAGAAAATTTTATAGACATTCTGATAGGAAGTTTTAAGGAAATAGTTCCTCTTACAGCTCTTCAGGCAGCTATAGGCATTTACACTGTTGAAACAGTAGCTTTGCTTGCCATGCTCTTGAGTGGGATAGAAAATGGTTTCGACAAAACTGCAAGAGATTACACTATAGGAAAAACTTTGACAACTGCAATTATCGTGTACGGAGCAGTTTCATTTTTCAGCTTAATTATATTTTACAGTTTAGGTATATCAATCGGGCTGAGCTGATATGGAAGTAGGAAAAATTTTAATCAGTATGATTTTAATATTTGTAGCGATACTTGCCGTTTACGTTTACATTGCAATTTTATCTCAATCTCAGCCAAAAACTTGCGAGGAATTTTTGTCAGGAAGCAAGTACAGCATTTTATCTTCATTAAAAGCTTGTGTTGAGAATTGCTGGAGCAAGCATGATTTTGGGAAAGATGTTTACAACGATGACTGTTATACAGTAAGAATAAACCCTTCTGAAAGAATAGAAAAAAGCGAGATAGAAAATTTTTTCTCCATTCGGGTAAAAGCCTATTTTGATTCCTTGGAAAAAGACTATAATTATACTGTTAAAGTTAGGTACAATTATACAGGGCAAGAAATAAGTTTGGTTGGGTTTGAATGAAAGGCATAGCTTTAAGTACAATAGCTTACATTCTAATAGCAATCTCTGCCTTGATAACTTATATTGGCTTACAACTTTCTCCTTCTTTAAGAAAAGTTTACTGTAACTTTCTTTCTGGCTTAAACTCTTTTCTTCCTCTACCTCCTTCTCTAAAACCTCCCTTACCAGATTTTTGTGAGATTAATCTAACTTTTCAAACAGTAGTAATAGAAAGTGGTGATGTGAATTATATATCAAGAAAGATTGCTGAGTATTCTTTAGCTTGTTGGAGCACTACTGCTAAGGTTGAACTAGAAACTGATAAGGCATGCTATGAAATAGTTTTAAAAAGGCTTGACGGTAAAGTCATGAAAGATAACGTAACTTACCAGTTGCCTCCAGACTACAGGGATATAATAGACTGGAAAGTTGGGGATATAGAAATGCCAAAATCTATAGGAATTTATTATAACGCAACAAGTAAATTAATTGAAGTGGTATGATGGCAGAGATGGCCTTAGAGCTTATCTTTAAAGTTTTCATCCTTATAGTTGCAGTAGCGGTTATAATAGGAATAATTTTCAACCTCCAACACATAGCAAGTCTGATAAAACTTCCCTGTTTTTTTCCTCCTTGTGAAGAAGAAAAGAAGTGTGAAACTCAGCTTGTGAGTGAAGAAATAAACGATAACAGTTTAAAAAAATACTGTGATTTGTGCTGGCGTAAGACTGGAGAAATAAACTTAAAGCAGAGCTGCCTTTGCTACGTAATTAACGGTTCAATTTCCCTAGCTTCTTTTTCCCACCAAAATTGTGAATGGAAATGCGAGAACCCCTCTGCGACATCTGTTTTTCTAGTGTACGATTTTGTCAAATACAATATTTCAATAAAATGTTAACCATTAAATATTCAAAAAAATAAATTCTAATTATGCTTAAGGGAATGACTGCGTTGGAAATAGTTTTTCTACTTTTTATAATGATTGTTGTAACTCTAGTTGTGATAAGACTAGTTTCTCAGTATGTGACTGTTACTCCAGTTCTAGAACCAGTAAAACGGCTAAGTGATATAGAAGGTTATCAACAAGCTTACTTGCTTTGCAGGCAATTGTGCGACAATTATAAACAAACTTGTGATGAAGTTGCAGGAAAAAATTTTTGTGAGAAAAGAGTAGAAGTTGACATCAATTGGAACGGTAAAAAAATGGAAAGAAACGTGGGAAATTTGGTAGAAGGAATTCCTCTGTGTGAGGATGGAATTTACTGTTTCCATATTTATCCTGATTGCAGGTGTGGAAATTATCAGCTATCTGCTGCGAACTGTCTAACCTTAATTTGTAATTACTATAACCAAACTCTTGGTTATATCTCAAAAGAAGATGCGATCAAGATGGTAAGAAGAGATATTAACCCAGGAACATGCTCTTTTGAAGACAAGGCCACAGGACATAACGAATCTTATTGGTGGACAGCTTCGGGTTATGCAGGCGAATGTCCATAAATTCTAAAAAATATAAATTTTAATTGATGCCAGACGTATGGGTTTATGTTGTTGGTGGAATTGCGATTAGCATTTTAATTTTAGCCATAGCTTACCATTTAATTTCTTCGACTATCAACTTTTCCCAAAAACAAAATACCCTATCTCAATTTTCAGACTTTTTTACTGATGTAAGTTCAGTATGTATTCAAGAATTAAACAACTCTATAGTAAAAAGTTATAAGTTTGATTTTCAGACAAGAGTTGTTTTTTCCACAGACGAGAAAAAAATACCGATAAAAGTTGTTGACTTGATTAAGGACCAAAACTTGAGCTCAGGCTATAATTTATGTTTACAGTTTAAGGACGAAAATTATTTGAGATGTCAAAAGCTTAAGTGCAACTTAACCATGCCTTACCTTGGTGTTTTGCCAGAAAATGAGGATATCTGGGTAGCAGTTGCCAAAATTTTGGGGAACGCTCCGTTTAGAGAGTATGAGTTGGAAATTAAAAAAATAAGTTATGAAAAAGTGAATATAACAATTAGATGAAAGCACAGTTTGGAATTACAGAAACGATACTAATAGTTGGGGTTTTGATTGCTTCTGGTATAACCGTTTATCAGCTTATGTCTTTTTATAAAGTCCAAACAACTCTTACTAAAGAAGAAGTAGTTATCGTTTTTGCTAAAGATTTGGAAGCTATTATAGATAAAGCAACAGCAACAACTGGTGATGTAGCTTTTGTTTATTCTCCTCCTTTAGTTAAGTATTGTGTGAAGATAGAAAACAATACAGTTTTTGTTCACGATAAAAATTTGAATAAAAATGTAAGCTTTTCAAAACAAACACCAGAAATAGTTAGCAATTATTTTGAGGATAGTAAAAAAATTACAATAATTAAAAAGGGGAATAAAATTTTTGTTATGGGAAGATGCTTAGAAGAAGGAGAAAGTTGTTCTTTTTCTTTAGCTTGCTGCTCAGGTTTTTGTTGGGGGAGTAACGGTTATACTTGCAAACAAAATTGCGCTCCTAACGGAGAAAAGGCACCAGATTCTTTGGCTTGTTGTTCGAAATACTTAAACGCTAGCAAGCAGTGTGATAATCCTCCTTTATGTCCACAAGAAAGCATTTGTCCAGGTTCTAACGACCCTGGCTTATGGGTCGATTCCCAAGGAAGGGTTTGCTGTCCTTTAGACAGGTCAATCTGCTCAGAAAATCATTGTTGTCCTCCAGATAAACCAAAATGGTGCAAAAAGCCAAAAAACGGTGAAGAAAGATGTATGAGTGAAGATGAGTATGAAGCTGAGTGTAAGAAAATAATTCCGTTTGTTATATTAGCAATTCAAATGAATTCACCAGTTCCCAATTTTAATTCATTGGCTCAAACTTGCAGAGACACATGGGCTACTGTTTCACCCTTAAAAAATTGTCCAGATGTTGTTAGCGTTATAGCAGAGAATAAAATTTGCCAAGTAAACGATGAGTGTGACGCATTTCCTGAATTGCTGAAGTGTGCAAAAGATTGGGGTTATAGTGGAAAGTACACAAGAATAGTTGGAATTAAGCATGGTTCAGACATTTGTGAGCCTCAAAGAAAGGGCTATACACTTAAAAATTATGAGGTAGTAGTTACAGTAGATGACATGATAGGCACAGTTTGTAGTCATGAATTTGGGCATACTTTTGGTTTATGCGACGAAGGATACGGTAATTCTTTATGTGCCGGTTGTGATTCAGGAATTTGTGATGTAGGGGGGAGGTTCTGTAGTGGAACAGGTCATTGTTGTCCTAATCGGCCAGAACAAAACAGTATAATGTGTAG
>JBMFPE010000026.1:0-9024 GCA_049969275.1 Candidatus Aenigmatarchaeota archaeon
TCTGGAGAGCCACGAGAAACTTTAACAAATATTTTAGGTTCTGAAAGGTAAGGATGCTCTTTTATTTGGGCAGACTCTTCAACACTTTTATCATTCCAAAGTTCTTCTCTCAAAAGGTTTGTAAGTGTATAAGTTTCTCCTCTGACTTCAAGCTCCAAAGTTTTCTCATCTTTTTTTATCACTCTAAGCTCCATTTTCTCACTTTTCTATTATATACAAATCAACGTTATAACTAATTTTTGGTTTTTCATGGAATTTAAACATATATGGAATTGAAAATTTATATTTTAATATTTGCTCTATTTTTCCGCCTCTATCTTCAACAAACTTCTTGATGAATTCTCTTGTTTTTCTGTAGCCATTTTTATGTAAAGTATAGATTCTTTTTCCACATCTTAAAGCTGCCTCAAGAAAAATTCTGTCTGCATGTCTACTTTGAATTCCAAACGGAGGGTTTTGAATTATCGTATCTGCTTTTGAATTCCAATTTCTTATGTCGCAAACAACAAAATAAACAGGTAACTTTTTCGAAATGTAAGATTCATGCCTTTGTAAATTTTCTTTTGCAGCTTTTATCACGTTTTTATCTATATCTATGCCAACAACCATTTTCGCACCAAAAATTGCTGCACCAATCGCTAACCTTCCTGAGCCTGTGCCAAAATCGAAAACTAACTTATCTTTTATATCACCGTGTAAACAAGCAAGGTTTAAAATCTCTGCTGCTAGATTTCCAGTGATTGTGTACTGTTCCAAGCTTGGTTTTGGTAGAGAAGGTTCTTTTAGCTGAGAGAGAATTATTTCGAGTTGTTTTTTGTCCATAATTATATTTAAAATTATAGGTATGAAATTTTTTAGACGTTCGCCCTTAAAAAATAAGAAAAATTATGGAAGTTGGTCTAAATTTAGCATCGGGATTTTATACTTATCCAAATCATCAATTCCTACTCTTGGACAAGCTAAGTTTATTAAAAAATCTAACTTAAGGCCTTCGACTTTTTCAGGAGTTATTTCGTCCATAGCCAAGATATAAACCTCTTTTCCTTCTTTTTCTAATTTTTTCTTGAGCTCAAAAAAATTTTTTTTGAGTTGACCTTTTTTCCAACTTACAAGAATCCCTACTCTTTTTGCATCTTTAAACTGAATTTTATTCCAAGCCGTTATTTTCTCTGTTTTTTTCTTAAAATCTTCAAGACTGTAAATTTCTTCTTTTTCTAAATCAAGACAGAAAGCTGGTTTGTTTGTTGATAAAACTAAGCCTAAACCGTAGAATTTCCCTGCTGAAACGCACAAAAAGCAGTCAACTTTTTTTTCTACGGCTTTTGCAGCCTCTAAATTACAGCCTAAAATTTGGCCAGCATGTTGTAAAGCTTTGTAGGTAAAAACTTTTTTTCCATTTTCTTCTAAAAATTCTTTAACTTTTTTTACGATTTTAACAAACTGAATGCTGGTAACTATTCCTATTTTTTCAAAATCTTTAATTTTTTCAAAATCTTTCTTTAAAGTTGGAATTGGGTCAGCATCCATAAAGTATTCCCAGTAAACTACTGGTAAAGAAATCTTCTTTAAAAATTCTTCATGGCCGATATGAAGAATTGCGTCGCAGCCTAACCTTCTAGCTTCTTCATCTCTTATGTCGCAAGCTCCAAAGCAAGGTTCTAAGCATAAAACAATTTCAAAACCTTCTTTTTCTAATTTTTTAACAATTTCTTGAATTTTTAGCTTTAAACCTTCTGGAAATTGGACTAAAACTTTTTTTGCTTTAATTTTTTTCAGTTTTTTAATCACTTCTTCCATTTTTTCACAAACTTAATTTCATCCTATAGTTTAAATATAATTATGGAAAGAGTCTCGAGAGAAGTTAGAAAAAAGGGCTACTTGCTCTTTAGGAAAAATAAAGTGAAAAAAGAGTTGGAAACTGAGAAAAGAATACATTTCAAAGTTGAAGGTGAGACTGACATTCATTCAGTAATTTTTGATAAAACAAACAAAAATTTTGTTTGTGATTGCCCTTTTTTCACACTTCACGAAAAAAAATGCTCGCATATAATTGCTTGCGAATTGTTTTTAAAAGAAACTTAAGGTAACATTCTTGTCACATACCTTGGGAATAGCACCGCTTCCTTTATATTTTTCATGTCAAGCAATTTCATAGTAAACCTTTCAATTCCTATGCTAAAACCGCCATGAGGAGGAACTCCGTACCTGAAAACTTCTGTGAACCATCTTAAAGATTCTAAATTCAAACCCTTTTCTTTAATCTGAGCTACGATCTTCTCATACCTATGCTCTCTTTGTCCTCCTGAAGAAATCTCCAAGCCTTTAAAAATTAGGTCAACACTTCTAGCCCATTCAGGCTCTTCATCCACACGCATAACATAAAACGGTTTGATAGAAAAAGGGAACCTGTTGACAAAAAAGAAGTCAGACTTATACTTTTCTTTCACGTATTCTGTTAAAATTTTTTCAGAAGTTTTGTCTAAGTCTTGATTTCTGGGTAATTTTTTTCCATATTCTTCCAAAATTTCATAAATTTTTGGGAACCTAAGTTCTGGAAAAGGAATTTTTGGAACTTCGACGTCCTTCCCTAGAAGTTTCAATTCCTTCTCACATTCTTCAACAACTTTTTTTATTCCCGCCAAACAAAGCCTTTCTTCTAATTTCATCATATCGTTTTCATCCTTCATAAAAGCAAACTCAGGAGCAATTGTTCTGTGCTCAGCTAAATGGGTTGGCTGGTCAGATGGTTCTGCTCTCCAACTAGGTCCTAGGTCATAGATTTTCTCGAAACCGGCTGCTATTAACAATTGTCTGTGAAGTTGAGGGTCCTGTCTTAAAAAAGCATCCTTACCGAAAAAATTTATTTTAAAAACTTCTGCTCCACCTTCTGAAACTCCACCTATTATGCTTGGTGTCCAAACTCTAAGAAAACCTTCTTTTTTCAAGAATTCTTCCATTCCTTCTTGTAACTTTGCCTGAATAATAAAAATAGCTTGATTTTCTTTTCTTCTTAAATCTAAGGGACGCCATTCAAGCCTTGTGTCAAGATTGGCTGGAGTAACATTCCTTGGGTCTAGTGGTAAAGGTCCTTCTGCTTTGCTTATTATCTCAACCTCCGAGGGAATTATTTCAATTCCGGTCTTTGCTATCCTACTTTTCACAACTTTTCCTTTGACACTTAGAACATCTTCTTGATGTAAACTTTTATAGATTTCAATAATTTTTTCAGAAACTTTTTCCTTCGCAGCAGTTACTTGAACAATCCCGTCTTTATCTCTAAGCAAGAGAAAATTTATTCCTCCTACTAGACGAACATCATGGCACCATCCTGAAACTACTACCTCCTTTCCTATATTTTTTTTCAGCTCGCTTGTGTAATGAGTCCTTTTTAGCATGTTATCACATAGCATACAAAGTAAGCCAAGCTACCAACCAAAATAAAATAAAAGTAATGAAGCTATTATAAATTAAACTTCTTGTTTTCATCTTCCCCCTAAAAGGAGAAAGCAAGACAAAGTAAACTATAAAAGGAAAGGTTACAGGAAAGTAGGGGCTCCCAAAATTTTTAAGGAAGTAATCAGAAATTACCCCGCAAAGAATACCTGCAACCAAAAAAGTAATCGTAATTGTTTGTATTATTTTCATTCCTTCTCCTCCTTACATTTTACCTTTTTAAAAAAGAAATCCTTTACTCTTTTTTGCCAAGACTTCCCCCCTAAAATTTCCTCCCTTACCCAAGGTTGCAATTTTACACCTTTTTCAAAAAGTTCTGTTGCTAAGTTTTCAACAGTATCCCAGTGCCATCTAATAAAATTTGGTTTTTGTTCGTATCTAGTTAAAACTTTTTCTAAAAATTTAACAGTCCTTTGGTCATGACTATAACCAACACCAAAATCAAAACCAACCTTTGCTTTTAATTCTTCTACAGCTTTGTCTCTTTCGACCTTGGCTATTATCGAAGCTGCAGAAACTATAGGATAGGTTTCATCGGCATAATTTTCAACTATAAGTTTTAAGTCTTTCCTTTTCAAATTTTCAAGAATTAGTTTTTCGAATCTTTTACTTTTGGAATTGTTTGCATTACCTAGCGAATCTACATAAACTATGTCAGCATCTATCATGTTTATTATTTCAGCCATCTTCATAGCTTCTATTCTGTCTAAATTTATTTTCTTGTCCATGTAGCTGTTGATCCTGCAGGCAGGAACTCTTAAAACTATAAGATTTTTTGCTACTTCTTCTATCATCTTGGCCAATTCTTCTCTTCTTTTAGGTGAAAGTTCTTTTGAATCTTTCACACCAAAACTCTTTAGTTTTTTCTCATCTTTTTTTTCTATAACTATTCCACATATTACCATTGGTCCTATTAGAGCTCCACGGCCTGCTTGACGTTGCGAGAGCAATTTCGTCTATGCCGCAGATTAAAATGGTTCCACCTCCTTAATTAAATTAGTTTTATTATTTCTTTTTATATAACCAATGCTTTATTCCAATCTTAAAGATTAAAACATCTTCAAAGAGGTCCCAAAGTAAATGTAAAGTTAAGGAAAGGAAAATTATTCTAAGAAAAAAATTAATCGGAAAAAGGGTTAAGAGGATAAAAATTGCTAAAAATAAAAAATTGTGGAAAAAGTATTTTCTTGGTTTGGTGAATTTAATTATCTCTTTCAAACCTTTTCTAAGTAGTATAGGTAAATGGTCAAAATCGATAATAATAGTTGAAAGGAATACTAGAAAGGAAAAAAAGGGATTAAGCTTAAAAAAAATTATCAGAAGAGACGCAAGAAAAATGTGAATAAACCAATGGAAAACTATGTACTTTAAAATCATAATTCAGACCTTTAAAACAATTAACAAAAAGAAAAAAATTGTAGTTAAGAGACTTGGTATATGCGACCTTTTATGGGCTTTCAAATAGTTAGGGTCTTCTACTAAATATCCAACTGGTAGAGAACCTTTTATTTTTTTCTTGATAAAAGGTGGAAAAATGTAAATACCATCCTTATCTAAAAGGTCAAGAAATAGATGAATGAATAAAGGGACAAGATAAAGCTCTAAAGGTAAGAAGAGAGCAAAAGAAGTTGAAAGAATTAAAAGACCAAAAATGCTGTGAAACCAACTTCTTGGCCTGTAAGCTAGATGAAGAAGTGACGGGATCTCTGCCATAATCTTTTTTCTTCTATCATAAAAATAGCCAATTATATGGTCGATATCAAGTATACAACTGAAAAAGATTGGCCAGTAGCTCCCAAACCTTATACCCAAGTAAAGACCAACCATAAAATGAGCTAGAATATCCATTTCTACCTAAAATTTGTTTATTTTAAAAAAGAAAAAGTTTTCCTTTTAAATATTATCTATGCTTGAAGGGTTAAAATCAAAAAATATAGAAGAAGATTTAAGGCGTTTAGGTTGGAAGAATTTTGAAAAGGCGACCCAAGAAATTTTTGAATTTAACAGTTTTAAAGTAAAAAGAAATTTTAGGTTTAAAACTAAGAGAAGGTATGAAATAGATTTGATAGCGATAAAAGATAATTTTAATTTCTGCGTAGATTGTAAGCATTTTGGAAAGGGAAGGTATAAGAAAAGTGAAATTTTGAAGGCTATAAAAAAGCAAGAAGAAAGAACCGAACAACTTAAAAAATTTTTAAAATTAAATTTGGTTGCAAAAGAAACTTTGGGGATAAAAGCTACGAGGATTTATCCGTTAGTAGTTACTCTTTTTGAAGAGGAGATAATAAAAGAAAATCAAACTTTTGTTGTCCCTGTTTGGAAGCTTAACTCATTTTTGAATGAAATCGAAAATTACATAGATTTATAAAATTTTTTTAGGGCTACTAATAAGTCTTTCGAAAAGTATATAAGTAATTTAAATACTTTTGCCATTAAATTAAGGATATAGGTGATGTGATGGCTGATTTTAAAATAAGAATAGAAAACATTGTTGCTTCTGTTTCACTTGGAGTGAACGTAACCTTGGAGAAAATTGTCTCAAAACTTGAAGGGATGGAGTACGAGCCTGAGCAGTTTCCTGGTTTGGTTTATAGGGTCAAAAGTCCAAAAGCTGCTGCACTAATTTTTAGTTCAGGAAAGATTGTTTGTACTGGTGCAAGAAGTGTGCAGGATGTGAACACAGTAATAAAGAAAGTTGTTAAAGTAGTGGAAAGTACAGGTGTTAGAGTTCCGAAAAGTTTTAAAATCCAAATAGAAAACATCGTTGCTTCTGCAAAACTTGACGCAAATTTAAACTTGGATACCATAGCTTTTAACCTAGAAAATTCAGAGTACGAGCCTGAGCAGTTTCCTGGTTTGGTTTATAGAATGGACAACCCAAAGGTTGCATTTCTTCTTTTTGGTTCAGGAAAGATTGTTTGTACTGGTGCAAGAAGTGTGCAGGATGTGAACATAGCAGTGAAAAAAGTCTCCAGAAAACTGAAAGAAATAGGTGCTGTGGTTAAAGGCAAGTGATTTTCTGAAACATTTCAAAAAATAGAAAGATTTAATAAACTTTGAACACAATAAAAAAAGCGTGGAAAGAGAAAATATAACAGAAAAGTTTGTCGAATTCTTAAGGGAAGAGTATTATAATGAGTTAGTAACTGCTGTAAATGAGGGTAGAAAATCTATTCATATCGACTTTTCACTTCTCGATTCTTTTGACCCTGAGTTAGCTGATTATTTGCTTGAAAATCCTGAAGAAGTTTTGGAGCTAGCTGAAGAATCTATAAAGCAAATTGACTTACCAGGAGAGCCGAAGTTAAGAATAAGAATCTTTAACTTACCGGAAAGTAGAGAAATAAGAATAAGAAATATAAGAGCAGAGCATATAGGAAAATTAATAGCAGTAGATGGAATAGTAAAAAGAGCTAGTGAAATAAGACCAGAAGTTTCTGAAGTTGTTTTTTCCTGTCCTGAATGTGGAAAAGAAATAACAGTTATTCAAACTGAAAGGATAATTCAAACACCTGTTGAGTGTGAGTGTGGAAACAGAAAGGGTTTTAAAATTCTTAAGAATAAGCAAAAGTTGTACGATGCAAGGTGGATTGCTATAGAAGAACCTTTTGAGATAGTATCCGGAGAAAGACCTTCAGAAATAATGGTATTTTTAAAAGAGGATTTAACCTCGCCAAGAATGCAAAACAAAACTGACCCGGGAAATAGGATAAAAGTTGTTGGAATCCTGAAGGAATTACCGAAAAGAGTAAAAGGGACTAGGTCGAGACAAGTAGAAATTTATATAGAAGCAAATTCTGTTGAAAGCATAGAAGTTGAATGGGAAGAACTAGAAATAACTCCGGAGGATGAGAAAAAAATTTTAGAGCTAGCAAAAGACCCAGAAATTTACGATAAACTTGTTAGGTCAATCGGCCCTAGTTTGTACGGGTTGGAAGAGATAAAAGAAGCTATAGTTTTACAGCTTTTTGGTGGAGAGCCTCATGTCCAAAAAGATAGATCAAGAGTTAGAGGGGATATCCACATACTTTTAGTTGGAGACCCTAGTACGGCAAAGAGTGCTTTGATGAAAGTTGTCTCAAGCTTGATTCCTCGTGGGAGGTATGTTTCGGGGAAAGGTGTAACTGCCGCAGGATTAACAGCTACTGTTGTTAGAGACGAAGAATTCTTGGGAGGATGGGTTTTAGAGGCTGGAGCTTTGGTTATGTGTAACAGAAGTCTTTGTGCTATAGATGAATTTGAGAAAGTGGAAAAAACTGACCAAATAGCGTTGCATGAAGCGATGGAACAACAAACTATAAGCATAGCGAAAGCAAACATAGTAGCTACTTTGCCAGCAAGAACTAGCATACTTGCAGGAGGGAATCCCAAGCTAGGAAGGTTTGACCCTTATTTGCCAATAAAAGAGCAGATAGACGTTCCCGAAACTCTACTGGCAAGGTTTGACTTGAAATTTGCTTTAAGAGATGTACCAAACCCTGAGCTGGACGCAAAAATCGCAGACCATATACTTAAAGCAAGACATTATGAGGAGGAAGAAATAAAACCAGAGATAGACTCTGAATTTATTAAAAAGTATGTGGCTTATGCAAGAAAGAATTGCCACCCAAAACTGACAAGAGAGGCAGGAGAAGTTATAAAAGATTTCTTTGTCAAGTTAAGAGAAAAAGCAAGCGGGGAAGAGGCTCCTGTACCGATAACTTTAAGGCAGTATGAAGCTCTTATAAGACTTGCTGAAGCTTCAGCTAAAATTCAATTAAGAAATGAAGTTAAGAAAGAAGATGCTATAAGGGCTATAAACCTTATGAAAGCCTCTTTAAGACAATTTGGTTTTGACCCAGAAATTGGCAAGATTGATATAGATAGAGTTGAGGGGCATATAACAGCTACACAGAGAAGCAAAATTAGGATACTGCTAGATATTATAGAGGAGCTAACCAACACTTTGGGGAAAAACATACCAAAAGAAGATATAGTTAAAATGGCTAAAAGTAAAGGGTTGAAAGAATTTGACATAGAAAAGATGCTAAACGAGTTAAAAAGTAACGGAACTCTGTTTGAGCCAAGACCAGGAATCCTGCAGAAGATGTGAAGATGGCTGTGAAAAGATTGCCTGCAAAAAAAGTAAGAATTTTTGATTTAGTTTATGGGAAGTACTTTCCTGGTGAAAAGGAAAAGATGAAAGAAAGCTATGTAATCACTCCTTTTGGCCAGAAAGTTTCTAGAGTGAATTTAGTAGCTACTGTTATAGATAAGTTTTTAAGTGAAGATGGAAATTATTCGACGATAACAGTAGATGATGGAAGTGAAGCAATAAGGGTCAAAATGTTTAAAGAGAAAACAGAGTTAGTTCAAGAAATAGAAGTTAGCGATTTGGTTTTAGTTATAGGAAAACTAAAGGAATATAATGGTGAAGTTTACATAAACGGTGAAATAGTAAAGAAAGTGGAAGACCCAAATTTTGAAAATTTAAGAAAAGCAGAGATATTGAAGGATTTGATAGAACAGAAAAAAATTGTTGATGAGCTTAAGGATTTGAAAGAAAAAATGGGGGAAGAGGAATTTAAAGAA
>JBMFPE010000027.1:0-8957 GCA_049969275.1 Candidatus Aenigmatarchaeota archaeon
GTTTGGCTTAGTTGGGATATTTTTAGTACCAGGAATAATAGTCATACTTGCAAACATTAACAAACAGAAAAACATTTTTATCTTTCTCTTATTTGTTTATTCTCTAGCTTTCTTCATGCTAATCGCAAGAAAAGAATTAAGGTATCTTATGCATTACCTTCCTTTTTACACGATAGTCTTTTCCATAGGAACAACAAAACTGGGAAAATGGGTTGGGCAAAAATGGATAATACCACTAGCATTATTTTTTGTTTCTTTAAACTTTTTGGCAGGAATTCAAAACATTTTAGCTGATAGTATGGGAGGTTATGCTTTAAAAGAGGCTGGAATTTACTTAAGCAAAGTAGCCCCTGAAAACTCTACTATAATGTCACAAAACATTCCTGTCTTATACTACACAAGCAGGAGAAAAATAGTTTATTTTCCTGAAAAAGCAGAAGAACTTGAAGGAAAAATAAAGGAGATGAACGTTTCCTACTTACTAATAGAAGCAAGAGAACCTTCTTATCCAGACTATGTTTGGGAAATAAAAGACGGAGAAAAGAATCCCTCAAAAATTTTTGAAAATTTTACTCTGGAGAAAACTTTTGGAGAAAAAGTAATGCTTGAGAATAAAAGGATTGTTTCAAAAACCTTTGTTTGGGTTTTTAAGGTCTAGGGAGAAAAATGAAGAATGAAAAACTTCTTGTTGCTTTAGTTCCTTTTTCCTTATTTTTTTATCTTTTTCTCTTAGGCTTAAACTCTACAAAACCTTTACCGATAACTTTTGATTCTGCTATGCATGCTTTAATAGTAGACCCAGTAATTTCTTCCCAGGTTTATCCTTTAACTTGGCTGCCGTTAGTAAAAACTCAATACACTTACCCTCCCTTATTTCACTGGATTTCTTTTATTTTTATTTTTGTGGGGGCAAAAGCGATACAATCAGTAAATTTTCTGGGGATATTTTTCTACGCTATTTTTCCAATTCTAGCTTACAAACTTGGCTCAATTTGGGGTAAAAGAATTGCTTTCTTTTCAGCTTTGGTTTCTGTTGGAGTAACAAGCTTAAGCTATGTTTTTGCGGTCGGAGAATACCCTCAGCTTTTAGCCATGGACCTTTCTATAATTTTTCTCTATTTTCTCCTGAAGAAAGATTTTGTTAAAGCTGGTTTATTTCTGGGATTAGCTAGCCTATCCCATGCTTTTATTCCAGTTTATTTTTTACCCTTCCTCCTTTTCTATTCAATTTTCTCTTTTTTGAAAACAAAGAATAAAAAAGCCATTTTTGGGATGCTAAAACTTTTTTTAATCTCTTTAATAGTCTGCTCGATTTGGCTCTATCAATACTTCAGCATAGTTATCAACGCAACGACAGGAAAATGGATGAATGTAAGATGGTATCCCAAATCGATAATAAGAACTTTCAACGAGATAAAAACTTTTTTCTTAAACTTTAACTTTGAAACAAGGCTTCATCCCACTCTATTTTTTTTGTCGATGCTTGGTTCTGTTTTGATGATAAGAAAAAAAGAATTTTTCATCCCTTTTCTACTTTTTTACACAATCTTATTTTGCATACTTCATGTACCAGGAACCCAGCTTAAGTTTCAAGACATGCTCGCTTTGCCGGTAATAATTCCAATTTCTTTTGGCCTTGATTTTATCCTTTCTTTTCTTAAGAAAAAGTCTTTAGGAATAGCAACAGTTTTATTTTTAATAGCCTTAAACTTACCAAACCCTTGGCTTTATCTTGAGCACACTAAAAAATGTTGCACCCAAGCAGAAGTTCCTGATGAAAGAGGAATGAAATCAGCTGAGTGGCTTGCAAGTTACGATTATAACTACTCAAGAATTCTAGTTGCTAAACCGTATGAAGTCTGGTTTTCTGTTATTTCCCATAAGTACCCTATGGATGTTATGCTTACTGACATAGAAGCTTATAGTGAAGAAGCAAAGGAGATGGTAAACGATAGAAAAATTATAATCCAAAAAATTGAAGGAGGAGAAGACTTTTCCTATTTATTGAAAAAACATGAGATAAAGTACTTAGTAGTCGAGAATGTAAGCTTGAACTATGAAGAAATTTTTAGTACTAACGGGTTGAAAATCTACAAGGTTAGCTAAATTCCAAACCCAAAGCTATGATTAAAAATTTCACGGTTGCTAAATCAAACTCTTCCTTATTTTTTCCAGAAATTATTATTGAACTATTCCTAACTTCTATTCCTGTTTTATCTGAAAGAGACGGTGGAATTAAAACTATTGATGGCTTCGGTAAAGAGTCAAAAGAAAAAGGATAGCTTAACTCTTTCCCCTTTATCTCAACATCATACCCTTTTATCCTATAAGCTAACCCAAGCTTGTAAGCTATTTCAAAACTTTCAACTCCAACAAGCTCTAAATCGCTCGAGTTTGTAAAAATTATAGTAATGTTTTTAACATTTTTATCCCACAGAATTTCCTCTATAGCTTCTTTATCAGCTTCTAACTTGTTTGCTTCTCTTAGGTCAGCCCTGAACTGCAGAAGAAAACCCTCATAGTTTATTGCTGTTAAAGGTTTGTACTCAGAGATTTTGAAGTAAGCTATTGCAAGAATAAAAATTAGAGCAAGTAATAAAAAAATCACTAAATTCTTTGAAATTTTGATTTTTACTTTTTCCTCTGCCATTAAAATCAATTAAAACTTAAAGAATAAAAGTTTTGCTTCAGGATGATTTCAAAAATAAAAAAAGAAAGAAAGCCGTCCAAAGTTTTTTAAGGCTGCGAGTTTTAACTTATAGTTTCAACTGTTGCAGTAGCAACACTAGTACCAGTTACTTCTACAGCTTTTGCTGTGCTTCCCTTGAGTTTGTCTGCCTGCAAGTACTGAGCTGCCAATCTTGTGTCTTCAGCTCTTGTACCTGCAACTACTAGAGCAACTTTTCCTGTAACACCAAACGCATCATCAATGACTGAAATCAAACCGAAGTTTCTTCCGGTTCCGATCCAGCCATCACATGTTAGGTTTACCCCATTCTTATCTTTGAGCAATCCTGCATTTGCTAACTCTGCAACTAACGGGTTAGCACATGGTCCACCAACTAAGACAAATGCCTTTGTTGTTGTTTTCTCTGTTCCTGCTTCTGTTGCTGTTTTTGCGATTGGAGTTAAGACTGAGACAACTTTGTTGTAAGTTCCACCTGCGGTTGTTATTTCGCCAATCTTACCCATGTAAACGAATGCTTTCTGTTGCTCTGCTGGAAGCTCAAAAACTACTTTCTGAGCTCCTGCGTTTGTCTTGATGTTTGCCTTCAAGACTGAACCATAGGTTGAAATTAAATCGCTGTTCTCATAGTTTCCTACATTCTCGTTTGCCCAGCTTATAACATCTGCATCCTCGCTAGAAGATGATGTTCCCAATATAGGAGCTGCTGTAGCACTTGTGAAATTGTAAGCCATTTTTACTGTCTTTGAACCACCATCAGTAAGCCATACACCTGTAAAGTTAGAGGTTGTTGTATTGGTTGCATTTATTGTGAATGAGTGGGAATCAAACTGTCCTGAAATTGAAGCTAAGGAACCTCCGTACAAAGCATCGCTTGCATTTATTGCTCTACCCAACACTTCGTCGTAGTAAGCTACATAGTATTTTGTTCCGTCAAAAGCTATGTAAGCTTTCTTTGAATTCTGGCCGTTGAAAACATAGTCTGTTGCTTCAATTTTTATTGCAGGCTTGTTTGAAAATATTGGTGTTGTTGCAGTTGCGTTTGCGTAAACACTTACTAAATCTGCACTAAATGTTACTGTTGTGAAAGTTTTGACTAACAAGTCTTGCAAACCAAACTCAAAGTAATCGTTTGGTGCAACTATCTTTCCTCCAAGAGGAACAACTTGATTTGCTGTTTCATTTGGAGCATAGTTTAGTCTTATAGATTGCAAGTAGTCTGCACCTGTTCTTATATCAAATACCCAAAGGTCGTTTCCTGGGAATGAATCACCATTTGAATAAATTTTGTCGATTTCTTCACCAACTACTAGTTTGGCAGAAACTCTACCACTTATTGCTGAACCCCAAACATCAAGAACTTTCACTTTAAGTGTTGTTGTTCCTATAGTAAACGTTCCTGTTGAACCTACGTTAATTATATCTGAAGCGAGTTGATTTCCTGCTGAGTCTTTGATTACTATCTGAGCCCAAGAGTGAGATTCACCGTCTATTACATAGGCTGTGTACTCGCCATAAGTTACTCCTGTTGGAGTAACCGAGTCAGCCAAACCAACCGAACCTGTTAGTGCAGTAAACGTATCACTTCCCACTGCTGTTATCTGAAACTCCTGCCCAAACAATTTGATTTTCAAAGGATTGATGTAGCTAAACTGAGTTGCGTTTATGAAAGGCAAGTCAAGCTCATAATAGAGTGCACCTGCTGTTGTTCCTAGGTCAATTCCTATAGAACCATTTACCGAAGTACCACCTGCTATTACCACTTTTTGAGGCACTCCTACTTTTTCTGTTACTGGATATTCGGTACCACCATAAGTTATCTTTTTAACACCTAAACCAATTGCTGTTGTGAGTTCATTTCCCATGGTATTGTTAATGTATGCTGTGTTTAGGTAGACTTCTCCTTTCTTACAAGTTCCATACTCGCACCCAATAGCTACTCCGCCTGGAACTGAAACTACATCATAGTTCAGCTCAGCTATTCGGGTAGCTAAATCAATTCCTCCTAACACATCCGAAGCTGCTGCATTCCTTCCTACTATTACATAAGCGTTTACTCTACTAGTAGTGTCTGTTTTTGTTGCTAAGAAACCTGGGAACTCTCCCAAGTTTGTAGCCATTGCTACTGGTACTAACATTATCGCAGCCAAAACGGTTGCGATTAACTTTTTCATTTTTTTACCTCTTTTTTATTTTTTTCTGTTTACTGCTTCATCTTTTATCTACAGTAAACAGTTCTCGGGATTTTCCTTAAATTAATTAATAATTACACTATATTTAAGAATTTCTTGAAACAATTTTCTGTTCATTAAATTTCTTAGTTTAAAGCCTTTTTTTAGGTAAAATAAGTAATTTAATGGTTTCTAATTGTTTCTAAAGTTAAAATAAAATTTATTTTTGAAAAATACGCTCAATTTTACTTTTATATTAAAACTTTAACTTTTTCTTCACAAGCTTAAGTTTGTTCGTCCTTCCCAAACTTTCAACCTCTATCAAACCTCTCTCAACCAAGCTTTTAACAACCCTGCTAACTTTAGCTTTTGAAAGGTTTGTCTGCTCAACAACTTTTTTCTGGCTTATAACACCGCCAGAAGCTATTATAACATCCATAACTTTTCTTTCAAACTCATCCAAGACAGAAAGAACAAGCTTTTCAGGCTTTTTGAAAAATCTTATGTATGCAGCAATAATAACTAAAGCAATTACAACTCCAAGAATAACAAAATGCCTTAAGCTTATTGTTTGAGTTTCAGCAACTTGCTCGTACAAGAATTGAAGCTTTAAAGGTTGATTTGATTTTATTCCTTCTAACCTCCAAACAACCATTATCCTTCTTCCTGAAGCAGAAGTACTTGCGTTCTCTGGGAAAGAAACTCTGCTTGCCTCTAAATTCTCTTCTATCAAGGCCATTCCTTCTGGAAGTTTAACAGAAGCAAACACTCTATCTATATCTTGGCCTAAAGTGAAATCACCGTCAAAATAATACTTGTTCTCTAAAATCTTGACAAAATCGTTTGTCTCAAAATAGATTTTAACAGTTCTTCCTACTGAGATGTTAATATCGCATTTAATTTCAGAAATTCCTTTTCCAGAAGAGGTGCAGTCTATTGCCCCAAAGTCGCTGCTTGCTTTTAAATTTTCCACCCTTCCTATTACTTGGAATTCTAGCTTATCTTTTATCTCACTTAAAGTTATGGTTAAAGTTACGTAGCTTCTTCCGTTCTTATCAAGGTTTGTGTCTATCCCATAAAATTGGATTTGGGCTAAAGAGCTCGGAATAAGAAAAATTAAAGCTAAAAGAAATGAAATTATTGCTAGGGTCTTCACAAAAACTAAATGCATTTGAACCAATTTATCTTTTGCTATTCTGTAACTATATCTATTTTAAAACCGCATTTTGGGCATCTGTCTTTAACTAGGTTTATCTTCTTGACAAAAAACCCTTCTCTTAGAATCAAAGGCTCTCTGCAGTTGTAGCAATAAGTATTTTCATCAGGATGACCTGGAACATTTCCTATATAAACATACCTTAAACCTGCTTTTCTCACTTCCTCTATACATTTTTCTAAGGTACTTACAGGAGTGAACGGAATGTCCAGAAGCTTATAGTCAGGGTGGAACTGCAAAACATGAAATGGTATGTGAGACCCGAGCTCGTAGTTGACCCATTCTGCAAGCTTTCTGCACAGCTCAACGTTATCGCCGATTTGAGGAACTATTAGGTTGGTTATTTCTACGTGGATTCTCTGCTTTCTCATTTGTTTTAAAGATTCGTATACAGGTTCGACACTTGGAACCGACATAAATTTCTTGTAGAATTCAGGGTCACCAGAAGCCTTAAAATCGACAGTTGCTGCATCCAAGTACTTGAACTTTTTTAAAGCTTCAGGAGTTATATAGCCGTTAGTCACAAAAGTGTTAAAAATGTTGCTTCTGTGAGCTAGTTTTGCAACCCTGAAAGCAAACTCATAGAATATTGTTGGCTCAGTATAAGTATAGCTTATTACTTTGCAATTATTTTTTTCGGCAAGCTCAACAACTTCTTCAGGGGAGTATTCTTCACCTGGAACTTTATCGCTTTTTTCTAAAACTAAGGCTTGACTTATTTGAGCATTGCAACAGTTAGCAACAAAAACAAAGTTGGAAGGATAAGAATGAGCTTCATCCTTAACCTCAAGGTTGTACACAAAACCAGAATAAGGCTCTCTGTTTATTTTGTCTATTTTTACAAGGAAGTAGCTTCCACTTTCGATAAAATTGCTAGCTTTTTCTGTTAAAACTTCAAAATCAAAACCATCACAAAAATTACTTAGCATGGCTTCGCTGATTTTTATTCTGAAAAAAGGATAAAATTCTATAAGCTGTCCAGCTTTTTCATGTTCTAACTGCAACCTAGGAGCTATTAGAAGATGATTTTTTGTTATTTTTCTAGCAGGAACTTTCTTAATTTTTTTATCTTTTTTATCAAAAACAAAAAACTCATGAGAAGGAGTAGCTTTAATTTCTGGTAAACGGAAAGGTTTTATCACGATTAGCTCACCTTCGTAATAGTGCTTGTAAACTTTCTTGACCTCAGAATTCTTACCTTCATGAGTAAAGGTTTCTATACCATTTAAGAAACTAGCATAACCTCCTTCCACTCGAAATATTTTCCCTTTACTAAAAAGTGTCTTGAAATCAAAAATTCCTCGATTAGTTAAGACTTTTGTAGAAGGCTCAAAGCAAAATTGGCACCTGAAATTGCAACCAGCAGAAGCAATAGAAAGGGCAGAAGAGCCAGGATAAAAGTGGAATAAAGGCTTTTTCTCTATCGGGTCGACGTTAACTGCTATTAGCTTGCCGTAATTTAAAGTATAAAGCTTGTTGTCTTTGTTAACTCTTACCAAGCAAAACCCCTTTCCTCCTTTTGGAATAAAGCACCTTCTTGCGCATAGCTCGCATCTTACCCCATTCCTTTCTTTTTGCCATAGCATTGCTTCTTTCGTTTTATCACCGTATAATAATATATTGGTTTAGCATAATATTATAGATAGCCCCGATAGCTCAGTTGGTAGAGCACCTAAGGTAGGGTGAACCTCGTAAGTAGGGGGTCGAGGGTTCGAATCCCTCTCGGGGCTTATTCTATAAAAAAGTAGCTTTGCCAAGATGCTCTAGAGACATCAAATCCCATAAGAGCGCTTTGATCATAAAAGGTGCTTCTATTTCTTTTGATAATCTCCACCTTGCTATTTCTTTTTTGAACACATTTTTAGCTTTTTCTACACTTTCAAGTGTTGAGTTTCCTTTAATTATAGAAATAGGAATCGCGTTAGTTGAGACGAAAAATGACTTAGCTTTTTCGTCATCTAACGGTCTTGATGCTTTGTGCAAATCAAACCAAAACACGAATTTTCCTTTATAACCTATAAAACACTCTCCGCCTCTTTTGATTATGGAATTGCCTAGTGATTTAACGGCATCACAAGCTATGGTGTAAATTATTTTATTCTCAAATTTCTTGTCATCCTCCTCTACTATCATTTCTTCATCGTTATGTCCATAAATAGCCTTTTCGCTTCCATGTCCATTTAACACAAGAAATCTTGGTTTATTTTTCTCTAAAAAACTAAAAAACATTTTCCTTGTTACTTTCTTGCCTTCCAACTTAAAAATTTTTACATTTTCTTTTTCTGCTTCTTTGATTATAGGAATCGACCAAGAAGAAACATAATGAGTAGCGTCGTCATAATTGGGAAGTGTTATTAAAAGCTTTTTCATAACTTTCTGCCTCTTGTTTAAAAAGCTTCAAGTATTCCATTTCCATTTTTACTAGAAGCTCTCCTATTTCATCTTTTTTTTCTAAATGTTGTAAAATTTCCTCTTTCTTTAAAGACCCAAAACCACCTATTACTAGTGTTAAGTTTGACGGCATTCTTTCAAACCTGGCTTTAACTATTTTCCAGAAAACCTCCGGTATTTCACTTTTCATATCAATCCCATTTCTTTAAGTTCTTTTAAAATCTTGACGCCTAAGCTAGTTTTTTTAATTATTTCTTTATAAGCTTCCTCCCAAGTAAAGATTCTATCGTCAACTTTAACGATTGGTAATTTCCTTTCTCCTTCGGGTAAGCATGAAAATATTCTTCGAAATTTAGAAATTTCTTTCGCATTCATAAATATTTTTTGCTAAGGAATAAATTTATATCTTCTTAACGAAAAAGATTTAAGAATTAAAGAGGTGAAAAAATGGAGTTGGTGTTGCAAGTGGAAACAAAAAACTATCAGAAAGTCA
>JBMFPE010000028.1:0-8751 GCA_049969275.1 Candidatus Aenigmatarchaeota archaeon
GTTGAAAAGGGATTTAAGTTATGCAAAGAAAAGAGGAAAAACAAGGCCAGTATACTCACCGCATGTTTTAGAAATGAAAATTAAGTACGGTTGGAAGTAATAGTTGGCTAATTCATGATAAAATTTCCTTTTGATCCTATAAAGAGAGCAAGAGAAGTTGAAAATGTAGTTATGAAAAATTCTTTAAGAAAATACTATCGTTTTAGGTTTGCAAAGTATTATGGAGGAATTGCTACTGCAGATGCTGTTGGTTGCACTTTTTTATGTGCATACTGCTGGAACTATTGGAGGAATTTGAACCCAGAAAAATTTGGTGAATTTTACTCACCAGAAAAAGCTAGCGAGAAAATTTTGCAAATTATGGAAAAGAAGAATGTTAATAAGGTTCGTGTTAGCGGGGCAGAACCTATTCTGGGAGAAAGATCTTTTGAGCACTTTTGCAAGCTAGTAAAGATAATTTATGAAGAAGAGCCCTCAACTGAATTTATTTTGGAAACAAATGGTTTAATTCTTGGTACAAACGAAAAATTTTGCAAAAATCTTGCTGAATTCCCAATTTTAGTTAGAGTCTCGATAAAAGGTTGGGACGAAAAAAGTTTTGAAAAAATTTCTGGTGCAGAGGGAAAATTCTTTATTTATCCGATAAAGGCAATAAAAAGCTTGCAAGATTTAGGAGTTGAAGCATGGCCTGCTGTTATGTACGAAATTTTTCGGGATGATGGAATAAAGATTTTGAGTAAAAAGCTAAAAGAAATTGGAATCGAAAGTGAGATAGAAATCGAATATCTCGAGGCTTATCCTTTTGTTGTTAAAAATTTGAAGGAAAGAGGGATTGTCAAGTTTTAAAAGATTTTTATCGTCTCAAAGAAATTGAAAAGCCTTTTTAGAATTTTTGAGTAAAAAATTTAAAGGATTAATTACAAGAATAAAAAATATGTGACCATTATGCCAGAGATAAGGGAAGTCCCTGAGTCTCTGCGTGAGTGGGAAAGGGTAGCTGCACATTCTCACATTCAAGGCTTAGGTTTAGAAGGTTTAAAAGCAAAGCAAGTAGCTCAAGGTATGGTTGGTCAAACAGAAGCTAGAGAAGCTGCAGGATTAGTTGTTAGACTGATAAAAGAGGGAAAATTTGCAGGAAGAGCAATTTTGCTTGCTGGTCCTCCAGGAACAGGAAAAACTGCAATAAGTATGGCTATAGCAAAGGAATTAGGATATGATGTCCCTTTTGTCCCTTTAGCTGCGAGCGAAATCTTCTCTACAGAAATGAAAAAAACTGAATTTCTAACCCAAACTTTAAGAAAAGCTATAGGAGCAAGAATTCATGAGATGAGAAAGATTTACGAGGGTGAAGTAAAAGAAATTTCGATAGAAAAAGCTCAACACCCTTACAACCCTTACCAACAAATTCCTGTAGGAGCTACGATAAAAATTGCAACAAAGGATGAAAGCAAAAAATTGACAATGGACCAAAGCTTTGCTATTCAACTAATTCAGCAAGGTGTGGAAACTGGCGATATAATACAAATTGATATTGATGGAGGAAGGCTTGTCAAGCTTGGACCGAGCGAAGATGCTGTGAAAGAGAGAAAACTTGATTTAACCACAGTTAAACCAGTTCCGACTCCAAAAGGAAAGGTTTTGAAAGAGAAAGAGTTTGTTTATCCTGTGACTTTGCATGCTTTAGACATGATTTACGCAAGACAAAGTGGTTCTGACATCTTCAGCTTATTCTTCGGAGGAAGGGAATCAAAAGAGATTGAGCCAGAAGTTAGAAAGGAGGTTGATGAATACATTAAAGGTTTGGTTCAAGAAGGAAGGTGTGAATTATTACCTGGGGTTGTTTTCATCGACGAATGCTCCATGCTAGACATAGAAACTTTTGCATTTCTGAACAGAGCAATAGAGCAAGAGCTTGCACCAATAATAATATTTGCAACTAACAGGGGAATTTCAACTATAAGGGGAACTGATGTTAAATCTGCTCACGGCATGCCTTTAGATTTGCTCGACAGGCTGCTAATAATCAACACTAAGCCTTATTCAAAAGAGGAAATAAGAAAGATTATTGAGATAAGGGCAAGCTCAGAAAAAATTAAGATAAGTGAAGAAGCCTTGGAATACCTAACAGAAATAGGAAGCAAAACAAGCTTAAGGTATGCCATTCAGCTGATAGCTCCTGCTTTTGAAGTTGCAAAAGAAAAGAAGTCAGAAAAAATAGAGAAGCAGCATGTAGCTTACGTTGAAAAGCTTTTCTCTGACGTAAAAAAGTCTGCCCAGTACTTGAGAGAATTTGAAAAGCAATTCATCAGCGAGTGAGAAAGTGGCAGAAAAAGATTTGCCAGAGCCAGAAGGAATTTGTAAGTATTGCGGGAAGCCAATCTACATAGGTTTGGCTCAACATGAGCTAATCTGCAAATTCTCTAAGAAAGATTAGCTTTTAATCCTTGAAGCAAGAAAGACAGAAGAAATTTGGAAAAAAGAGGAAATGATAAAGATTGAAGTTAAGCCAAAAACTCCTATGAAAATTCCTGAAACTATCGAGGCTAAACCATAAGTGAAGTTTGTAGAAGAATTGAACAAACCAAAAAATTTTCCTCTTTTATCCCTTGGAGCTACTTCTGATATCAAAGATTGGACAGCAGGAGTTTGCATGGAAGTTGCCATCCCGCTTAAAAATTCTAAAAAATAAAGCTCAAAGGCCGACTTAACAAAAATAAAGCAAAAGGAAACTAATGACGTTAGAATTCCACCAATAACTATAAAGTATTTTTTCCCAAACCTGTCAGAGAGATAGCCAAAAGGAACTTCTAGCAAAGCTAGAACTATCCAAAATATTCCAAAAGCTGTTGCAATTTCTGAATAATTTCCAATTTTTTGATAGTATAACAAGTAAACAGGAGCAAATATTCCCATCCCTATTGCTGAGAGTATGTTGGCTAGCATTATCACTAGCAATTCTTTCTTCATGCCAATCACGCGACATTAGTTTTGCC
The DNA here is from genome assembly GCA_049969275.1 of Candidatus Aenigmatarchaeota archaeon. Classification (GTDB taxonomy): domain Archaea; phylum Aenigmatarchaeota; class Aenigmatarchaeia; order CG10238-14; family SCSR01; genus JAVZHQ01. The sequence continues at coordinate 2,994 of JBMFPE010000028.1, forward strand.
TCCTGAAATTGACCAAGTTTAAATTGCTCAGCTAGAAGAATAGTATTTTTTTTGTCTCCAGGGTTTAAAAACTTTTCTATTTATCAAAAGAATACTAAAAATTTATTATGAAAATCAAAAAAATTTTTCTTCTCTTAACTATCGCAATTTTAACGATTTCTCAACAAGCCTACGCAAAATCTTATTCTTACGATTACATAAACTTAAAAGTAGACTTGCTCCAGAACGGCTCAGTTATAGTTAGCCAGGAAAGAGCCTACAACTTTATTGGTAGCTTTTCTTACGCTTACTTAGATTTACTTAAAAAAGGAGCCCAAGACATCGACTTCATAGAAATAAGGGACCTGAAAACCAACCAGCCATTACAATATTCTATAGAAGAAGACCCTTCCCATGTAAAAGCAACTTGGTATTATTCTGCAAGCTATGAAGTAAGAAAGTTTCTTATAGTCTACAAGATAGAAGGAGCGATAAAGAAATACGAGGATGTTGCTGACTTCTACTGGAAACTTATTGAAGATTATCATGAAAGAATAGGTAAGCTGAACGCTGAAATAAACCTTCCTTCTCCTTCTCCAAATCTTTTTAAAGTTTTTGTTCACAGCTCAGCAAACCCAGGAAGCCTAAATTTTTCAGAAGATTTCAAAAAAGCTTATGTAAGTATGCAAGATATACCAAAAGATACTTTTGTAGAGTTTAGAATTTTAACACAGCCACAAATTTTCAGCATCCAAGAAATACCAGAGAAAAAGTATGAAGCAATTTTGAACGAAGAAAAAAACATTTTTTACCAATATTCTATTTCTTCTTTCTTTTCAAGCATTTGGTTTTATGTTTTGATATCTTTGATACCATTTTTGGCTTTAGCGATTCTTTACTTCAAGTACGGAAGAGAACCAAAAGTTGAGTATGATTTGGAGTATGAACACGAACCTCCAAGAAAAATCCCGCCGATGGCCCTAGCAAATCTAATAGAAGGGGAAGAAATTGAAGGAGAAGTAAGTACAGAAGCCTTAGCTTTGATAGCAACTATGTTCGACTTGGCAAGAAGAGGTTACATCGAGATAAGAGAAGAAAAGGAAAAGAAGTTTTTAGGTCTTATGGAAAAAACAGAGCAAGTATTTCTACTAACAGAAAAAGGTAAGAATGAATTGGAAAACAAAGAGCACAACCTAGTAGATTTCGAGCGTGATATTTTAGCTTTTGTCTTTGGTTGTGGTCCAGAACATGGTAAAGTTACCAGCTCAGAGATCTCAAGCTATTGTAGAAAAAACAGAACAACAGTTAAGGATAAAATTAAAGAGATCGATAAAAAAGCTAGAGATTGGTTTGAAGAGAATTTTTTCCCCATAACTTATAGAAAAAGTGGCAAGGTGATGAGAACTTTTGGCTTTTTGATGATGAGTTGTGGTTTTGGAACCATAATTTTAGTTAAGTTTTTACACAATTTTTCACTTCTCTTACCCTTTTTTTCATTTTTAATCTCGGCTTTTGCCTCATCCTCAATCTCAAAAAGAACACCGCAATCTGCTCTTGAAATTAAGAGGTGGCTAGCGTTCAGAAATTTTATCCGCGATTTCTCAGAAATGAAGGAAGCACCTGTAACTCTTCTTTACGTTTGGGACGAATACTTGGTTTATGCTATAGTTTTGGGGGTAGCGAAAAAACTTTTAGAAAACCTCAAAGATTTAAGCTTGAAGTTGAACAAACCGATAGCTGCTGTAACATGGTATCGTGGAATTACTCCAACGCCAACTGGAACAATCGGCCCAGAAGCTATGACAGGCTTTATTAACAACTTATCAAACACTATAAACGCTCTGACCTCTTCTTCATCTGTTGGTGGAGGTTTTTCAGGTGGAGGTGGAGGTGGTGGAGGTGGTGGAGGTTCAGGTGCTGGCTAGTTTTATTTAAAGTTTTCTATATTCTGTGTTTAAAATTATCCCCTTTCTTTCCAACTCATTAAAGAATTTTTTCCTTGCTGCTTTTGGAAGAGCTTCAGGAGGTAAAACCCCATAAATTCTTTTCTTGTGAATCGATTTCAGGAATAAAACAGAAGATAAAGCAGTTGGATAAGAAATGTAATTCGTGCCAAAAAGCTTTTTGTTTATCATTTTTTGAGAAAACGTAAGATAACTTTTCATCAATATTCTGTTATTCCCTAAATATCCCTTGCAATCGACAAACAAACCAAGAAAAGCATCCTCTATTATCCCTTCCTTTATTATCTTTATAAATTCCTTTGTTGTCGGCGTCTCCTTAACTACAGAGTAGATGAACTTTTTCGGCGAAATTCTTACTCCCCCAATTCTTATTTTTTCGTCCTCAAAAATCCCAAGCTTATACAAAGCAAGAAGAATTTCTATATCACTTCCCCCTCCTTTCACGTCTAAATTCCTGACTTTTATGAAATGTGGTATGGTAAAAGTTTCATCATGAGCTAAAAGGTAGCAAGGAATTTTACCAAAAGAAGAATATTCATAGGTTTCTCTCTCTGTGAAAGGCTCTTTCAAGAAGAACTTATAATTCCTGTAAACTAAAACCTGTGAAGCAACGTCAAACAAACCTTCTCTAGACCATGGAAGAACAAACTCCAAACCTCTTTGCTCTTCCAAAGTCCTTATTTTTATGCTGTCTAGATAATCAAATTCTTCACTACTTTCTTTTGCTATTAGGTTTGATAAACCAGGAGCAACACCAGCGTTTATTAAACCAAAAATTTTTTCTTTTTCAAATTTTTCTTTGAAAGTAAGTTGCTCTGCAACTTTTCTTCTATAATCTCCGTAACAAGCAAAGTCCAAGTAGTTTGTTCCAGTTTTCAAACAAAACTCAAGAGTTTTCAAGTTAATTAGAATTTCTTTACCTTTAATTTCTAAGTAGCTTGGTAAAGCGTTTATCACAAAGTCAGAATTTTCCAAAAAAGGTTTTATTGTTTTAAAATTCAGAGCATCCCCAACTTTAAACTCCACGTTTCTAAAATCTTCCAACAAAAAGTCTTTTGCTGCTTTCTTCTCTTTGCTTACACAAAAAACTTCGTCTACAAACTTCTCTTTTAGCAGAAGTCTTATTATTGAAGATCCTATTGCCCCACAGCCCAAAACCAACACTCTCATCTTCTTACCTCCAACCTATACCTTTAACACTTATTCTTGGTGGAAAGCTTTCTTCTACGTTAAACTTCACGTTTAACATTTGCTCTATTATTTTAATGTTTGTTACGCAATGCTGAGTTACCTTTTCCACGCTTACACAAGATTCTGAACCTGCTAAAGCTAGAAATACTAGGATTTGGTCAGCTAAATACTTATCTAAAGCAGCTTTTGATTCTAACGAAGCTAAAAGCTCTTTTGCACATTCTTCTCCTATTTTTTCAGCCTTTATTCCTTTTTTTCCTATGTTGTCTGAGCCTATTACAGAATTTTCACACTCAGCCCATAGGGTGATAGAAGTTCCGGGAGAAAAAGTGCTGACAGTTTGTGCTAAGATTTGTACATCTCCATACCCATAATCTTTCAAAATTTTTACCGCAGAGTTTGCTTGTCTTTCAGCTACATGCTTTGGTAAAGAGCCAGCTACAGAAATTCCTTTTACAGATTTTACCTTTCCCCTTTCAACCAATTTTACTGACTCAAGCTTTTCTACTGGATAGAACCTAACTTTTACTTTCCCCCCACCTTTAGGGTAAAAACCTTCCTTTTCAACTTCTAGCTCAGGAGTTTTAACTCCAAGCTTTGAAAGAACAGGAAAAAGAATGTTTTTCATGTAGTGTACAGTAGGAGCTCCTAGGCCTGCAGTTCCTCCAGAAATTTCTAAGCTAACTTCTTTTTTTCCAAAAATTAACAAAGGAGTTAAGGTTTGCAAGAGTAAAGAAATTTGGCCAGCTGTACCGATATCTATTTTTTTATCTTCTATTTCAAAACTTTTTGGAACAAACTCAAGCTCAGTAGAGCCAATTTTTAACCCTTTAATTTCTGCTTTGCAGAATTCTCCTGCGATTTTAACCCCAGTTAAATGCTGGGCCATTAATCCTGGCTTAGCTCTACCCTTCCTTATGTTGAAAACTTTCACTGGTTTAAGCAAAAGAGAAGAAAGAGCTATGCTTGTCCTTAAAATTTGTCCTCCTGCTTCACCTGTTGAACCGTCGATTAAAATCAAACTATCACCTATTAACTATTGTCTAGGAAAAATAACTATTTAATTAGCTAAAATAAAATTCTTTCCCAAGTTATAACCCCATAGGTTGAAAGTATGTAAACCAAATAAATGAAAATAAGAATAAATCCTTCTTTTTTTGTTAGTGTACCTTTTTTCATAAAATACCATAAAACAAGAGCAGAGGAAGAGGCAAATAACACTATGGTGGAGAATGCAGCAATACTAACTCTAAACTCAGAAAGAATTAAAACCAAACCAAGGATTAAAGTAATGTTTGTTACACAAGAGCCTATAGTATCTCCTAAACTAAGATGAGGATGGCCTTCTTTAAAGGCAGTTAGACAAACAGAAAGTTCAGGAAGGGTTGTACTTAAGGCAACTATGCTTGCGCCTATTACTGATTGTGAAATTCCTGTAATTTTTGAAATTGTTGAAGCAGAATCAACAACAAACATTGCACTATAAACAAGGAAAAAAATCCCAAAAAGTAACCAAATTAAAGGCTTCCCTATATTGTTTTTCTTTTCTACGGTTTCTTTAAAGCTAATTTTTCTTTTCACAGAAAAAAGGCAGAAACAAAAGAAAAAAGCTAACAACAAAATTCCAACTAAAAACCCAAGCTCACTTATGAAAAGAAGTGTTAAAGGAATTAAAGAGGCAAAAAATAGTAAAAGGGAAAGAGTTGTTATTTCCTCTCTTTTTATTTTTACAGGTTTTTTTGAAACCATTAGGCCTAAAGCTATTATTAAGCAAATGTTAGTTACATTAGCTCCTAACAAATCACCGACAGTTATCCCGACATTTTTAGTTAAAACAGAGAATACTGCAACACTTATTTCCGGCATGCTAGTTGAAACAGAAAGTAAAATAAAACCTATTACCACTTCTCCCAAGCCTGTTATTTTTGCCAGTTTTGCTGCATTTTTTATAACTAGTTGTGAAGCTAAAGCAAGTAAAGCTACAGAAGAAAAAAAGGTTAAGATTTCAGTAAAAAACTCCATATAATTTTTTTTCTTTTAGTTTATAATTAACCTTTTTTTGCTAGGTTATAAACTGCTTTTAAAGCTATTATAACTGCTGCAGGAGTTACAAAAGTGGTTATGTTGATTAGAACCGGACCGATAAAACTTCCTATTAAAGGAAGGTTCTCTAAACCAGCAGTTCCTGATAAAAGTAAAGCTATAGCTGCAACTAAAAATGTTGCTAGTTTTTTTTCATCTTTTTTTATGTTCATTAGCCCAACAAACAAACCTAAAAGAATAAGAATAATTGCTACATTTCCTTCTACTCTTCCGATAACTACTCCAGAAAATACAGCTATCAAGACTCCAAGAATAAAGGCCCATTCTCCAACTTTTCTCTCTTTCATTAATTATATTTTGTTTTTCAACTTTAAAATGTTAAAGAAGCGATGAAGAAAATTCCAAGAAAATTTAAAACGTAAGAAACGATTAGGAATTTCTTTGAGTCAAATTTTATCGAGCCTAATAATGCTATTCCAAGCTCATCAGGAAAAGGAGAAGCTATTAAAAAACAGCCTAATAAACTTACAAAAAATTTCCATTTCTTCGAGCGAGAAACTTTAAACCAAATTCTTTCAAAA
>JBMFPE010000029.1:0-8044 GCA_049969275.1 Candidatus Aenigmatarchaeota archaeon
GGGTGCTTATCTTTATCGGAGTCTGACTCATTGAAATAATCTTGCTAAACAGTGAAGAGAAATTGTACTTTTCGTCGTCCCCCATCTCCGTTGAAGATGTGTATACAGGTATCCTTACAAATAAAAAATTATTTAAGTATTGTATTCTTAAAGGATATGTATGGTTACAGCAAAAGAAGTTCCAGCACAAAAGCTTGTAGAAAAAGTCAAGGAAGAATTGAAGAAGTTTGAAGAGATTAAACCTCTACCTTGGAGTAGATTTGTTAAATCTGGCTCGCATAGAGAAAGGCCTCCTGAGCAAGAAGATTTTTGGTATATAAGAGCTGCTTCGATATTAAGAAGAATTTACTTGAACGGACCTGTGGGTGTGGAAAGGTTAAGGACATACTATGGAGGAAGAAAGAGAAGAGGACACAAACCTGCACATTTTAGGAAAGCTGGAGGAAACATTATAAGAAAGATTTTGCAACAGCTGGAAAAGGCTGGACTAATTCAAAAAGTAGGAAAGGGAAGAAAAATCACTCCAAAGGGTCAAAGGTTTTTGGACAACATCGCATTTGAAGTGAGCAAGAATGAATGAGATAGAAGATTTAAAACAGTTAGAAGAACTGAAAAAAGTTATTTTAAAGAAAATTTTATCTAAACAGGCTTTTGAAAGATTGGCAAGAATTAAGTTGGTTAAACCTGAACTTGCTGCTCAACTTGAACTTTACTTGCTTCAGCTTTACCAGCAGAATAAAATCAAGGAAGAAATTTCAGACGAACAACTAAAAGCTATACTTGAAAGATTAACTTCAAAAAGAGAATTTAAAATCATAAAGTGAGAAGATGGGAAGAAAAAGAAAAGTTGGGACTGCAGGAAGATTTAGTGTAAGATACGGAAAGAGAATAAGGCTTGGTGTAAGCGAGATAGAAAAAGTTCAAAAGCAAAGGCATGTTTGTCCAAATTGTAATATGCCTTATGTCAAAAGAGTTGCAAGTGGTATATGGAAGTGTAAGAAATGTGGTTTAAAATTTGCAGGCTTGGCCTACTATCCAAAGGGTGAAATGGCTAAAAAGGAGGAATAAATTTGTATAAATGTGTGAAGTGTAAAAAAATAATAACAAAAGTTGATGAAAAAATTCGCTGTCCTTATTGTGGGTATAGAATATTTGTAAAGCTGAGGCCAGAAGTTATCAAAAGAGTAAGAGCAAGATAGCTAAAGCTTAAATCTAACAGAATGAAAATTAATTCGGTGATTTTATGGAAATGACAGAAGAAACAAAAAATTTGTTAGCACAATTTCAGGCTTATCAACAGCAATTGCAAAGTGTTTTAATTCAAAAAGAAAGTATTAAGATTCAAGTTATGGAAGTAGAAAAGGCCTTGGAAGAGTTGAACGAGACAAAAGAAAAAAATGCTTATAAAATTTCTGGACAAATAATGGTTTTAAAGCCTGTTGAAGAATTGAAAAAAGAGCTGAACGAGACAAAAGAAGATTTGGAAGTAAGAATTAAAGCTTTAGAAAAAAATGAAGAAAAGATAAAGGATAAGCTTAAGGAATTACAAAATAAATTAAAAGACGTTTTGAAGTGATTCTTATGAAAGAGATGGAACAGGTAATGGCATTGTTAGACAAAATAATTAACGATAGGACCGTGCCAAAGAATATAAGGAAGGCTGCAGAAGATTCTAAGAATACTTTAAACAGTGGCGACCCACCAGAAGTTAAAATAAGCACTGCGATAAACATTTTGGATGAAATAATAAACGACCCTAACATGCCAATGTATACAAGAACACAGATATGGAACGTTGTAAGTTTGTTAGAAGGAATAAGAAGAAACTTGAGCTAAATATTTAAGCTTAAAAAATAATTTATAATTAGATTGAGATGGCACTCAAAGATATTCTCCAAAAAATTAAACCAGCAAAAGAAGAAAGGGGAGAAGAATTTGTAGAGATTGATAGCTCTTTGACACCAGAAGAAAGAAAAATAAGCATAAAAGTTGAGAATTTAACCGGTTTTGTTGACACAGAAAAAGTTCAACAGCTCTTGAGAGAAGGCAACGTTGTTTTTCTTAAGATAAGAGATTTGAGAAACAAGGATATAAACGAGCTGAAGAGATGTGTTGAAAGGTTGAAGAAGACTTGTTTGGCCATGAACGGAGATATTGTTGGGGTTGATGAGAACTTTTTGATAATAACTCCTGACTTTGCCAGGGTTTTTAGAGGAAAGGCTGCTTGATTATTTTATATCTTTTAAATTTACTTCTTCATAAACCAACTTCCAAATAGCGTTTACCAAATTTTCTACTTTTACTCTAACCTGTTCTGTCGTGTCTCTTGAGCGAATGGTAACAGTATTATCTTTAAGTGTTTGATAATCTATGGTAACAGCAAAGGGAATTCCAGCTTCGTCTGCTCTTGCGTATCTTTTGCCTATACTTCCCGATTCATCGTAGTAAGCGTCAAAACAATTTTTAAGCTGAGCAAAAATTTCTTTAGCCTTTTCTGGTATTCCATCCTTGCTTACCAAAGGAAATACTGCTACACTATAAGGAGCAATCCTTGGAGGAAACTTAAACCAATCCCATCCTCTTTTCTTATCTTCAACAAAAGAGTGGAGCAAAATAGCATAAATAGTTCTGTCTATTCCAAAAGATGGTTCAATCACATGAGGAACAATTTTCTTCCCATCTTCTACTACTGAAAAGTCTTCCCCTGAAAGTTTTGAATGGGAGCTTAAATCATAGTTAGTTCTGTAAGCATTCCCTACTACTTCTTTCCAACCAAAATCAAACTCTATTTCTAAATCAAAATTTCCTTTTGAATAGTGAGGAGTTTCTTCAGGAAGCATGTGCCTAAACCTTAAAGATTGTGAAGGAATTCCAAGCTTTTGATACCACAAGAATTCTTTAGCTAGAAAATAACCCATAATTTTATTGGGCAAAATTTTTTTCTTAACTGCTTCTTCAACAGTAATTTCTAAAACCTTTCCGTCTTTCTTCTGTTCTTCCCTTGTCAAAATTCTAATTTTTGTTTTTGAAAATTCTTCAAACTCATCAAATTCCTCGATTTTTTCTGGGTTAAAAAAATATTCGATTTCCATCTGTCTAAACTCTCTCATCCTTGAAAGGAATTGTCTAGGAGAAATTTCATTCCTGTAAGAAGTTCCGATTTGGGCTACACCAAAAGGTAATTTTGCTCTTGTTGCGTTCAAAATATTTTTAAAATTGACAAAAATCCCTTGAGCAGTTTCTGGTCTTAAGTAAGCAACATTCCCTTTTGTTGGTCCTATGTTTGTGCTAAACATAAGGTTAAAGATTTTGACTTCACTTAACTCACCCTTACATCTTGGACATTTTAACTTTTCTTTTTTTATTATTTCACCGAGCTCTTCTAGCTTCAACCCTTCGACCGATTTTCCTGTTAAATCTTTTATTATTTCGTCTGCCCTAAAAGTTGACTTACATTTTTCACATTGAGTTAAAGGATCTATAAAATCTTTTAAATGACCTGAAGCCTTCCAAACTTGCTCAGGCATTATAGTACAAGTTTCAACTTCATAGATGTTGTTTTGTTTAACAAAAAAATCTCTCCAAAAATTCTCTATCTTTTTTTTCATCAAAGCCCCTAAGGGCCCGTAATCAAAAAACCCGCTCAAGCCTCCGTAAATTTCTGAGCTAGGAAAAATGAAACCTCTTCTTTTTGTTATTGTTGTAATTTTTTCTATGTTCATAATTTCAAATTATTCAAGCAAATTAATATAAACTTATTTAAACCAGCCCTTCAAGCTCGTCTGTCTTCCTGCAGTGAAAGCTTGCTGAAGCTTTTCAACAACTTTTTCCACTCTTTCTCTAGAAAAATCGTGCTCTTCTACCATAAACTCTATGATTTTTTCTTTGTCTGGTTCTTTCCAATCAATCTTATACTTATCGGTAACAGGTGGTTTTAAAAAGAAATTAAAAATTTCCTCTGCGTCAACTTCAGCCTCCCACCTGACATTTTCAAGAACTTTTTCCAAAGTCTTATGTTCTTTTACTAATTTTAAAGCAGTTTTTGGTCCAACTTTCTCTACACCAGGAGCGTAATCTGTACCTACAAGAATTCCCATTATTATAAGTTGCTTTTGATTTATTCCTAAGGTTGAAAGCATCTCTTCTAGTTCGATTATTTCTGGTTTAATTTCTACGTAGATTTCTTTTCTTGGTAGTTTTCTCTTCCCTGTTATCGATAAATTTCTAACTAAACGAGGAGAACCAAAAAGCAAACTGTCAAAATCTTGAGAACCAGTAAAATCCACAGAACCTTTTTTACACATGTAAGCACATTGAGCTTCACCTTCGCTTAAAGCTTGAACCCAGGGAATTCCCATGTACTCTAAAAGCTTTTTTGCGTCTTCAATCATTTCATCTTTTAAAACTGCTGCAGCTTGAGCGTAAGTTATAGCTTTTTCACCTCTTTCCAAGGCTTCTTCCCATTTCTTTCTTGCTTCCTCTTTTGCTTTTCCTCTTTCTTCTATTGTTTTTTTCTTAAACTCTGGTGGTTTACCGTCAAAAACGAAAACTGGTTTAATTCCTGCTTCAATTAAATTTGAGGTTCTGTAGAACAAACCAGAAAGATGAGAAGTTATCCTTCCTTTGCTGTCTCTCAAAGGTTCGCCTGTCATCCTATCTCTAATTATCGATAAGAATTGGTAAAGTGTGTTGTAAGCATCGATAGCAATTTTTTTGCCTGAAAGGTGATTGAGTTCTAACTCTTTAGCTGGTACTATTCCAGAAAGTTGAACTCCCATATTTTTGCCTTATAAAATTATTAAAAAATAAAAAGAAGTTAAAAGATTATTTTCTGCTTCTTTTCTTTGCTGGTTTTTCTTCTTCTGCCTTAAGCTCTCTTTCAATTCTAAGCTCGTCCCACTCAAGCCAAACTATGAAAACACCTAAAAGCAAGACTGCTAGTGGAACTAAACCTTTTATTACTGTAAGTAGAGCAGGCCAACCTGGTTCAAAATAACCTGGAACTCCTTTTACTATGTAGTAAATGCTTGCTCCTATTAGTATCAAACCAATTATTATTTTTACTGCTGGGTTCAATCTATCACCTTTAAAGATTTTAATATAAAAGAGTATTTAAATCTTAAGTATAAAGGTTTTAAAATGGTGAAAGGACTTTACCAGCATTTGAGAGAAGGTTGGAAATCAAAAAATCTAGAGAAGATTATGAAAGAAAAGCTAGTGGAATGGAGAAAACAGCGTACAGTAGAAAGAGTAGAAAAACCTTCTCGTTTAGATAGAGCAAGAGCTTTGGGTTATAAGGCAAAAAAAGGTTTTATCGTAGCAAGAGTTAGAGTAAAAAAGGGTGGAAGAAGAAGGAAATTATACGGAAGAAGAGGAAGAAAACCAAGCAAAGCTGGTTTAGTTAAATTTACTTCAAAAAAATCTTTAAGGCAAATAGCCGAGGAAAAAGCCCAAAGAAAATTTCCAAACCTTGAAGTCTTAAATTCTTATTATTTGACTGAAGATGGCACACATAAATATTTTGAAGTAATCTTGGTTGACCCGAATCATCCTAACATAAAAGCTGACCCAAAAATAAATTGGATTTGTTTGCCTGCTAACAGAAAAAGAGCTTTAAGAGGGTTGACTTCTGCTGGAAAAAAGTCAAGAGGACTTAAAAAATAAATTTTTAAACGTTTCTCGATTGGGTTTTAATATTTTTTCAACCAATAAACCTTTATGGGTTATGCTGAAAGTTTTTCGTTTGAAAAACTTCTTTCATTTCCTTATGAGTTGAAGGGAATTTTCCACGGATTTAACATCTATGAGGTGAAAGAAAAGTTAGACAAAAATTCACTTACAATTCTAAACATTTCTAGGGAAAAACCTGAGGAGAGTCTTGGATTTTTGATAATCTATCCAGAAGAAAAGTTAAAGTACAAAGCTACAGCAAAGATTCCTCCTGAAGTAAGAGAAAGTCCTTTAGAAAACAAGAGTTTTATAGCTTCTTTGATTCAAAATTTCTTTGACAAAAGAATAGAGAATTTTTACTTTAGAGAAAAATTTAGGAGTAAGTTAAATTTTTTCAAGAAAAAACTTCAGAGTTTTAAAATGATTTAAATGGAAAAAATAAACTTTAAAAAGTGAGGTAAATGAATTTTTTCGACTTTCATGTGCATTCTATTTTTTCAGGAGGAGAATCCAGCATAGAAGAATTAGCGTCCATGGCTAAGATTTTAGGGTTTAAAGGATTTTGTTTTACTGCTTACCCTTTGGATAAAAAGGAAGAGGAAATACTAAAAACAGAAATTGAAAGGGTGAAAAAAGAAATTGGAATAGAAATTTTTCTTGGCTTTGAGGCAAGAAATATAAAGGAATTAAGGTACTTGACAAAAAAAAGAAAAGAGTTTGATGTCTTGCTTGTAAGAGGTGGAGACTTGGAATTAAACAGAGAAGCGTGCGAAACCCCTGAGGTTGACATCTTAACTCATCCAGAGCTTGGAAGGCAAGATTCTGGGCTCAATCATGTTTTTGTAAAACTAGCCGCAAAAAACTTTACAGCCATAGAAATAAACTTTAGAGAGATGATGTTTACAACAAAAAAAACAAGGTGCTTAGTCTTGAAAAACATTCAGCAAAACATAAAGTTGGCTAAAAAGTATAAAGCCCCTTTAATCATTTGCTCTGGAGCAATAAACCATTTTGAGATGAGAGACCCTTACTCGCTGATTTCTATAGGCTGTCAGCTTGGTTTGGAATTAAAAGAAGCTAAGGAAACTGTGTCAAAAACTCCTCAGGAAATAATTAAAAGAATAAACGAGAGAAAAAGTGAGGAATGGGTAATGCCTGGAGTAAGGATAGTGAAATAGTTTGGTGTTTAACATGGAAGGAAAAAAGCTAAAGGTTTTGCCCCCAACCTTAAGGGAAAGAGAAAGATACATAGCCTTTAAAATAATTTCAGAAGAGCCAATAAGCTATTCTGATTTAGAGAATGCGATTTGGAACTGTGCGTTAGAGTTCTTCGGCGATTATGGAATTTCAGAAACAGGCTTATGGCTGATTAAGAATTTGTACGACGAGAAAAAGCAGGTTGGAGTTATAAGAACTAACACAAAATCTGTCTTAAAGGCTATTGTTTGTTTAAGTTTAATTTCCCGTTTAGGCGACACAAGAGTGACACCAAAGATATTAAAAGTTTCTGGTACTATAAAAAGGCTGAGAGATTTTCTAGCAAAGTAGTTTAACAATCCTTTTAAAAGATTAAAACTTAATAAATTATGTAACCAATTTATTTTAAATCAAAGAGGTGGTAAAAAAATGGAAAATATAGGTGACGTGCAATGGTAGAAATCCTTCCAGAAATTTAACGAGTAAAGCTCGTTAAACTGGATTATATGGGATATGACAGGACAAATGAGTAGAGTTTAAACTCTACTCGGTCCATTTGCTGTATTTTCTCCTGATGGAAGATTGTTCCAAGTAGAGTACGCGAAAGAAGCAGTCAAAAGAGGGACCACTTGCTTAGGAATTGTTTTCAAAGATGGAGTCTTACTGGCAACAGTAAAACCAACAGCAAGCCTAATGGTCTCTCAAAGCATAGAGAAAATTTTTAAAATAGACGAGCATATAGGAGCAGTAGCTTCTGGTTTGCTTGCAGATGCAAGAATTCTATCAAATCAAGCAAGAGTAAAAGCTCAAATCCATAGAATTACTTATGACGAACCGATAGATGTTTGGAGCCTGGCAAGAGTTATTGGGGATAGAATGCAACTCTCAACTCTTTATGCAGGACTAAGACCTTTTGGAGTTTCTTTTCTTATAGGTGGAGTCGATAAAAGTGGCTTACATTTGATAGAGTCAGACCCTTCAGGAATGCTTTATGAATGGTATGCCTATGCTATAGGAAGAGGTGGGATAATAGCAAACAAAATATTAAAACAGAAATGGAAGCGTGAAATGAGCGAAAAAGAAGCGATAGACCTAACAGTTGATATAATCAACAAAACAGAAAAAGAGAAAAGAGAGAACACGATAGACATAGCTATAATTAAAAAAGGAGAAAGAT
>JBMFPE010000030.1:0-7963 GCA_049969275.1 Candidatus Aenigmatarchaeota archaeon
AATACCTGTTGCAATTTCTTCAACTATTTCACAAGCTACAAAAAAAGATGTTGTAAAAATGGTTGAAACTTTTGGAAAGGCAAAAATTCCTTTTAACTTTTCTATTTATAATTATGACCCTGAAAGTTCACAGTTCAACATAGGAAAAAAAGATGAAAATCTGATAATAAAAGAAAAGGAAGAAATCGCTGGAATTTTTCAAGAGCTTTTAAAACTTAAAAAAGATTATCCAGTATTTTTACCAACAAGAGCCGTTGAAATGATCAAAAATTACTATGAAAATGGGAAAAGGGGATGGGAATGTAAGGCTTTTGATAAGTTTTTAACGATAGACAATCTTGGTAGAGTTTCTGGTTGCCACCTTCAAGAACCTTTTACTGACATATTCAACTTAAAAAATTTTTGGTATTCTGAGAAAGCTGAAGAAATAAGACTAAGGGCAAGGAGATGTAAGGGTTGTAGCTATGTATGCTATATAACTTATTCTTTACCAATTTTAAATTTTTTAGACCCGATTTTAACTGAAGCAAGAATGAACCCAAAAAGAGTTTTCAAATCGTTCTTTCGTTCCTAATCGTAGCTTGAACCTTTTTTCAATCTTTGCAAAAACCAGTAGAAAGAAAAGAATGGAAAATAAAAAGCATACTTGAACAAATGAAAACGGATCAAACCATATCTTATCTCTGCAGAGGCAAGCTTAATGCTTTCTTTTAAATTCCAATCTGTTTGGGGCCTAAAATGCAAACAGTACAAATCATTACCTATTATAGCTTTATAACCTTTGTTAAGGATGAAGGCAGTTATGTAAAAGTCTTCATAAAAATGCAAGTCTTCCGGTATTTTTATATCCTTGACAGCATCGTAACGAATAAGCGTGTCGTGCATTCCTCCACGAATCTTGAAAGCTTCTATCGCAACTTTTTTCCATAATTTGAGGAATGTTTCACTCTTTAAACCAGGGATTACGTCAATGTTTACACCCCAAACTATCCCAGTATCTTCTTTAATGTAATTGGTTGCTCTCTTAAACCAATCTTTACATAGAACAACATCACTGTCGATAAACATAAACCAATCAGTCTTGACTGCTTCTATTCCTTTTTGTCTTGCTGTAGCTCTTGTTCCATCATCTTGAATTATCCGAATATTGGAGTATTCATTTTTGTATTTTTCCAAAATGTCTAACGTTCTATCTTGTGAAAAACCATCAACAACTATTAATCTATTGACAGGAACGTTCTGAAAGAGAGAATCAAGACATTTTTCTAAAATTTCTTCACTATTTTTTGTTAGCATGACAGCATCAATTCTCTTAGGAAAAGCCCCCTCTTCCATAAATAATTTTAGACCATAAAATAATTTAACCTTCGATTTAAATTTAGAATTAGGCAGGGGTAGCCAAGCCTGGTCAAAGGCGCAAGGTTTAGGACCTTGTGGCTTAGTGCCTTCCTGGGTTCAAATCCCAGCCCCTGCACAAAGCTTATTCCTTTGCAAACCTTCTGCTTTTTTAATTCTTAGTAAGTGTCTCTTAATCCAAACTTGCGTATATCAATTTTGAAGTAAGGAAATATTTAAATAATCCTTACATATAATATTAAGGTGAGGATATGAAACTTGAAGAGGCAAAATTAACTTCAAAAGGGCAAATCACAATACCAAAATCTATAAGAACGGCTTTGGGGTTGAAACCTGGAAAAAGTGTTATTTTTATTCAGGAAGATAGAGAAGTGACGATGATACCAAAAGTGAAGGAGCCTCTGAAAGAATTGGAAAGAATTAGAAAAGAGGTCCCATTATTCACAGAAAAAGAGATTAAAAGAATGATTAAAGAAAGCAAAAAAGAATGGAGCAAACTATGATCTATCTAGACAGTTGGGTCTTTCTTGAATTTTTTTCTAAAAGCAAAAGATGGGTTGAGTGTGGCAAACTAATTAAAAGTCCTGTCAAGAAGGTTATCAGCACTATAGTCCTAATGGAAATAAGATATCGAGGGGTCAAAAAATTTGGTTTAAAAAAGACGAAAGAAATACTTCGTAAAATTAAAAGTAGTAAAAAAGTTATTATCGTTGATGTTACTAAAGAAATTGCAGAGTTGGGGGCAGATTTACGTGTTAAATATTATGATAAACGAAAAAAGCCGGTTTCCTACGCGGATATGATCAACTTAGCTACCGCTTTGATATCTAAGTGTAAAACATTTTATTCTGGTGACCCTGACTTCAAAGGTATAGAAGAAATTAAAACCGTGATTGTATGAGTGCCTTGCTGGGTTCAAATCCCAGCCTCTGCACACCCGATTTTTAACAAGCTTAATTCAAACAAAAAATAAATTGAAAAAAATTTCAAAATCACATTTTATTCGAATGCTGTAATTTTCAATATAACAACCTTGCTGCAAAAAGTATAGAATTTTTGATTTATTTAAGAATTTGAATTTTTAATCGATTAGTATTAAATTGTTTATTTGCTTAATTTTATAGAGGTGAAAACTTGCCAAGAAGAAAAGGTTTACCTGAATGGGGAGAGCTTGTTTTATGTACTGTCCAGAAGATTTCACCTTATGCTGCATGGTGCAAGCTTGACGAATACCCTGAAATAGAAGGAATGATTCATGTCAGTGAAGTGAGTGGAAAATGGGTTCATGATATTAGAGAATTTGTCAAAGTTAACAAGCAGTATGTTGCAAAAGTTGTCAAGATAGACTACCAGAAGAATTTTGTAAATCTAAGCCTAAAAAGAGTAAGTGAAAAGGAAAAGAAGGAAAAGATGAATTCTTACAGAAAAGAACAAAGAGCAGAAAAAATTTTGGAGCAAGTTGCTAAAGATTTTGGAAAAAATTTAGATCAAGCTTACGAGGAAGTTGGATTTTTATTGCAGGAAAAATTTGGCGAGCTTTTTGTTGCTTTTGAAGAAGCAAGAAAATCTCCTGAAATTCTTGTAAAAAAAGGAGTCCCAGAAAAATGGGCCAATGCTTTAATCGAAGCTGTAGAAAAAAGTTTCAAAGAAAAAGAGGTTGTGATAAAAGCTGAGCTAGAGCTTAAAAGTTTTGCTGGTGATGGAATAAAAAGAATTAAAGAAATTCTTTTGGGGTTAGAAAAAAATGGAATTAAAGTTAAGTATATAAGCGCTCCTCGTTACAGAGTTGAAATAGAAGGGAAAAACCCTAAGATGCTCGAGAAAAAGCTAGTTGAAAACTTGGAAAATTTGATGAAAGAAATTAAGAAAGCCGAAGGGGAAGGAAGCTACAGGTTAATAAAATGAAGATGAGGAAATGTAAAAATTGCAAAGAATACACTTTTAAAGAATTTTGCCCAAAATGCGGTGAAAAAACTTTTTTAACTTCACCTCCTCCTTATTCGCCAGAAGACAGGTATGGAAAGTATAGGAGAAGCATGAAAGCCAAATGATTTAAATATATTTGATAAAAAGAAAATTAATATGTGATTGAATGGCAACATGGATAAAAGAAATAGAAAGACCTAAACTAAAAGACCCTTTGTTCATAGAGGGTTTGCCAGGAGTAGGAAATGTAGGAAGAATTGCCGCAGGTTATTTAGTTGAGCAGCTAGGAGCAAAAAAGTTTGCAGAACTTTTCTCTTCCCATTTCATGCCTTTTGTTTTGTTGCATCAAAGCTCTGCTGTACATGTTCTTAAGAATGAATTCTATTACTGGAAGGCAGAGGAAAAGAACCAAAGAGATTTAATAATCCTTATCGGAGACAGTCAAAGTGTTGACCCAGAAGGGCATTATGAAATTGTTGAGACTATTTTGGACTATGTGGAAAAGCTTGGAGTAAAGGAAATAATAACTTTAGCTGGTCTGAGTGTAGGAGAAATGATAGAAAAACCAAAAGTCATAGGAGCAGTAAGTGATGTTGAACTGATTAAAAAATATGAGAAGTATGGAATAGACTTTGAAGCTGGAAGTAAGGTTGGAACTATAGTCGGAGCTTCTGGTTTGATGATCGGGTTAGGAAGAGTAAGAGGGATAAAAGGAGTTTGTCTGCTTGGAGAGACTGTAGGGTTTCCTATAATACCTGACCCAAAAAGTGCAGAGTCTTTGCTAAAAGTTATAGTGAAAATATTGAACGTTAAGATAGATACTAGCAAGATAGAGAAAAAAGTAAAGGAGATGGAAGAGTTTATAAAGAAAATTGAGGATGTACAGAAAAGAGCTCTAGGGCAATTGCTAAAACCGATGGAAAAACCAGGAAAAGAAGAAAAGCTTAGTTACATAGGTTAAGAGAATGACAGCAAAACTTTTGATTCCTAGGCAGCAGTACTTGGCTTCTGGAATTCATATAGGAATGAAGCAAAAGACTAAAGATATGAAAGAATTTATATACAAAGTTAGAGAAGATGGCCTGAGTGTTTTGAACTTGAGAAAAATCGATGAAAGAATAAGAGTTGCTGCGAAATTCTTGGCAAGACATAAAAAAATATTAGTAGTAAGTAGAAAATCTCCTGTTCAAGAAGGGGTAAAGAAATTTTCTGAAATTATAGGAGCAAAGGCTATTCTTGGTAGGTTTATGCCAGGGACTTTAACCAACCCTGCTTATAAGGAATATTTTGAAGCTGAAATCGTTTTCATCTTTGACCCACTAACAGACTATCAGGCGTTGAAAGAGGCAGTAAAGGCAAGAATTCCTGTTGTCGCGATTTGCGATACAATAAATGAAACAAAAAATATTGATTTAACAATTCCTGCTAACAACAAAGGGAAAAAAGCCTTAGCAACACTTTTGTGGCTGTTGACAAGAGAAATTTTAAAAGAGAGAAAAGAAATAAAAGCTGACGGAGAATTTAAGTATAAAGTTGAAGATTTTTCCAAGGCTTAGACCTTAAGAACCTCTATACCATTCTCCTTTATAACAAAAGGATGAATTAAAGTTGAGTGTTTACTTCTTCTCATTTTTCTTATCGTCAAAGTTCTTTGATACTCTTTAGCTATGTACACAAAATCAAGTTTGATTATTGTGTCAACAACAAACTCTAAAAATTCTAACCTGCTTATGCCCATCTCAGACTCTGGAACTTCTGAAATAAAAATTGAAGTAACCCCCCTCTCTTTTAGAGAATCAACAAGAGAAACAACTTCTGACCTTATCATATACTTATCCTTAAACATCATCTCTATAGCAGAAATAGAATCGATGACAACCCTTTTTGCTTTAATCTTGTCGACAGCCTCAAGAATTTTCTGGACGATCTGATAAAAACCCATGGATAAAACTTCCTTCTTTTCAACAGGATGCCAAACTCTCTTTACCCTTAAAGGAAGCCAAACAAGTTTGTTCTTTTTTTCAAAAGGTTCGAAGTTCCAACCAAAAGTTTCCTCTATATCTTTCTTTATATCTTCAACTCTTTCTTCAAAAGTCACGTAAACTGCAGGCTCATTCTTAAGTAGGCCGTCGTATAAAAATTGAGTGGAAAAGAGAGTCTTGCCGCTTCCTGTTTTCCCGCTAACCATTATAGAGGAAGAACGGATAAACCCTCCTCCTATTAGCTCGTCCAAGCCTTTAATTCCTGAAGGAACTCTTTCGGCCATATTATTATTTTTCTTTTCTTTTATCTTATTTTTAAGTCTAGAAAAAGTTTATAAATTCCTCAGAGAATAAGAATATAGGCGAGCTAGCCAGGTAGCTTCGGCTTTGCATCAAAGCAAAGCTGAGGAAGTTCCCTCCACCCCTTAAAGTGCTACTGAAGTAGCAGGCTGAGAAGCCTCTACCAGAATCAGAAACGAAACCTCTTAGCTTCGTTAACTTTGAAGCTAAAAGCTGAGTTGAAGCTAAAGAGGATGAAACGGTCTGGTAGACTTGGGGTGCAAGTTTGAAACGCTTAGACAAATGCTACCAAAACATAAGAGGGGCTATGGCTAGCACGCCTTTTATTTTTTAAGAAAAATTTCAGCAAAACTAAATTTTTTTAAATTTTAAACAAAAACTTTATTAGTTAGGTTTTCAAACTTATCTTAATGAGCTATTCTTTAATCGGTATATTTTATGACCTAGACGGAACTTTAGTAGATTCTCATAGGTGTATAAGAGAAACTTATCGTGAGCTTTGTTATGCAGCAGGGATAAGACCAAGATTAAGCAGCAGGATTTTAAGCAGAATCGGTCATGACTGGAAAAAATTTTTAAGAAGAAAAAATTTAGAACCAGAAAAAGCAGAAGAAATTTATAGAATGAAAATAGAAAAAATTAAGGTTTTTCCTGAGGTCAAAAGAATTCTAAAATACAATAAAAAAAATGAAAAAGTTCAAGGAATTGTTACTCACTCCCCTCGTGATGTGGTAGAAGAAATTCTAAAGAAAAATAAGATCAAAAAACTAATAGACGGCATGGTAACTTGGGATGATATAGAAGAAAAAGGATTAAGACCAAAGCCTGAACCAGATACTTTGCTTTATCTAGCAAGAGACTTAAACTTAGAAACTAAAAGTTGCCTCTATATCGGAAACAGCAAAGAGGATATAGTTGCAGGAAAAAAAGCTGGGATGCTAACTTTAGGAGTTTCCTATGATGTAGATTATAAAAATATAATCAACCTAGTAACAGCAAGGCCACATCTAGGAGTAATAACATCACCACATCAACTTTATATATATTTTACACGTCTTATTCTTTAGTATGAGAAGAAAAAAATTGAACAACTTTGATTTTATAAAGTTCATGAGAATATCTGAAGAATTTCTAGAAAGTTTTGTGGAAGAAGAAAATTTTTACTTCTACCCAAACTAGTGATAATATGGCAAAAAAAGAAAGGCTGTACATGCCGATGGGTGCAGGCGGGCTGCTGAGATATCCTGAAGAAGAGAAAGAAGTTATAAAAATAAAACCAGAGCACGTTATTTACATTGTTATCGGAATCATTGTTATGGAAATAATTCTTAGGATTTTGTTCCCTCTTTGAAATAGAAATTAATTCTTTTAAACTCAAATTAAAAATATGATTTGGCTTGGCCCTGCTGGTATTCCAACTGTTAGCGAAGATAGAAGCACTTTAGGAGGAATAAGGAAAGTTGCTGAAATTAAGCTAAACGCCATGGAAATTGAGTTTGTAAGGAAAGTTTACTTGAACGAAAAAGCTGCGGAGGAAGCTGGCAAGCTGGCAAAGGAATTGGGAGTAAAGCTTTCTGTCCATGCACCCTATTTCCTTAATCTCTGCTCTTCAAAAAAGCAAACAGTAGAAGCAAGCAAAAGGTTTATTCTTGATTCCATGGAAAGAGCTCAAGCTATGGGAGCAGAGGTTGTTGTTGCTCATCTAGCCTATTACTCGGGATTAACTCCAGAAAAAGCGTACGAAGTTGTAAAAAAAGAAGTTAGAGATATTTTGGAAAGAGCAAAATCACAAGGAATAAAGGATGTTTTGCTTGGTGGTGAGACTACAGGAAAAGTAAGTCAGTTCGGAACTGTGGAAGAAATTGTTAGATTATGCAAAGAAGTTAAGGGTTGCACTATAGTTTTAGACCCAGCACACATTTTTGCAAGGAATTGTGGAAAGATTAGTTATGCTGAGGTGCTAGATAAAATTAAGCCACTAAAATTAAAACATTTGCACATGCATTTTTCTGGAATCAAGTTTACTCAAGTAAAAGCTACTGGCTTTGGAAACGAAAAGGAGCACATTCCCATGGACGATTCTCCTCCTTTTGAGCCTTTGGCAAGAGAAATTTTGAGAAGAAAATTAAACGTAACGATAATCTCTGAATCACCAATTCTTGAACAAGACAGCTTAAAGATGAAAAAAATACTTGAAAGTTTGGGTTATAAGTTTTAGTATGAGCTTGCTCAAACCACTGGCTGAAATAGATGAGCTGATAGAAGAAGTAATAAAAAAATCAAGGAATGAAAGTTTTAAAAAATTTTCAAAGTATTTTGAGAAAAGTGGTTTAAGCTCAGAGGAAATAAAAGCAGTAGAGGACTTTCTTGAAAAATTTTGTAGGAAAACTGGTTATGTT
>JBMFPE010000031.1:0-7937 GCA_049969275.1 Candidatus Aenigmatarchaeota archaeon
AATGAACAAACCAATAGAGAAAAATAGAGCTGAAGTTGAAGTGTTTTTCAAAATCAACGGAAGAATGTACTTAGTAAAAAGAGTTGTAGAAAAGGGGAAGGGAACGACCTATTCAGAATTTAGGGAAGAAGGAAAGCTTTTAGAGGCACCAAATTCGCAGAGAGTAACAGAAATGGTTGAAAAAATTTTAAAAGTTGATTATGACCTTTTCACGAGAGCAATTTATTCTGAACAAAATTATCTAGACTATTTTCTCACAATTCCGAAAGGTCAAAGAATGAAGAAAATCGACGAGCTTTTGATGATCGACAAATTTGAAGAGGCGAGAGCAAACACAAGAACTTTAACCAATAGACTTTCTGACAGAAAGAGCGAAAAGCAAAAATTTATAGATCAGGTTGATGTAGAGAATTTAGAAAAAAGTATTTCAGAGTTAAGATCATCCTTAAGTCAGATATCTTCTGAAAAAGGACAACTAAAGAAAAGTTTTGAAGAAATTTTGAGTCAGAAAAAAAATCTTGAGAAAGAAGTTAATGAGTTAAGAGAGCTGAATAAAAACTTAGAGTTGTTGAAAAGAGATGAAAGAGGGGTAAACAGCAAAATAGAAGAAACTGTAAAAGACCTTAAAGATTTAGAAGAAAATTTGAAAGGTAGAACTAAGGAAGAAGTGGAAAAAGATCTAGAAGAATTAAAGAAAAGGGCAAAAGAGCTAGAAGAAAAGCTGAAAGGAAGAAAAAATTCTTATGAAAATTTAACCAATTCATTTTCTGAGACTAAAGCAAAGGTTAATTTTCTGAAAAGTGAAATCGAAAAACTTGAAGATGAAATTGAAAGCAAGGTTAAAGTTAAAGATGAACTTGAAGGTTTAAGGCTTTCTGTAGGGAATATAGAAGAGGTAATCGAAAGTAAAAAATTGCTACATGAAAAATTTGTAGGCGAGATAAAAGAAACGGAAAGTAAAATAAGTGACTTGAAAGAGGCTGTAGAAAAACTTTCTTCTGTTGAAGGGAAATGTCCAGTTTGTGATTCAATTCTTACAGAAGGGAAGAGAAAAACTCTTATAAAAGAGAGAGAGAAAAAGATAGAAGAATTGAGGAAAAAACTGGAAGAAACAGTTGAAAGGAAAGTTGAGAATGAAAAAGAGCTAAAAGAAATTGAAGAAACTAGAAGAAAAATGGAAAGGATGCTAGAAGAGATTAAGGATTTGGAAGAAAAGAAGGAAGAATATAAAAACTCTTCCAAGACTCTAGAAGAATTGAACAAAGAAATCGAAGAAAATGAAAAAGCTTTAGCTAAGCTTAGAGATGAAATTGAGAAAATGGAGAAATCAAACAGAGAATTGCAGGAAAAGCTGAAAGAAGTCGAGATTCTAGAAGATAAGTTTAAGGATTATTTGGAAAGAAAAGAAAGACTTGGCGGACTTATGAAGGAAGCTAAGCATATAGAAGCTAAAATTTCTGAGGTTGAAGAAAGAATTTCTGGAAGAAGTTTGGAAGAAAAGGAAAATAACCTGAGAGAGGTTTTTGCAAAAGAAAAGGAAGTGGAAGAGAAAATTTCTGGACTTGAAAAATTGCAGAAAGAGAAAGAGGAAAGGTTGAAAGAATATGAAAACAAGCTTAGCTTAGCAGTTAAAGAGATGGAAGAAGTTAAAAAACTGGAAAAAATTATAAAAGATTTGAAAATTTTTGAAATAGCTCTTAAGCAAACTCAAGAAGAAATGAGAAGAGAATTTGTTGAGGCAGTAAATTACGAGATGAACAAGCTTTGGTCAACGCTTTACCCTTACAGAGATTTCATAGAAATAAAGCTTAACATCGAAGAAGGAGACTATGTTTTACAGCTTAAGGATAGAAGCGGAAGATTTATCAACGCAGATGGAATTGCTTCAGGTGGTGAAAGAAGTGTTGCATGCTTAGCTTTGAGGATTGCTTTCGCCAGAGTTTTAGCACCTCAACTAAGATGGTTAGTTTTGGATGAACCAACTCACAATCTAGACGCAAAAGCTGTTGAAGATTTAGCTACAACTTTAAAGACAAGAGTAGGCGAGCTTGTGGATCAAGTTTTTCTCATTTCCCATGAAGAAAGATTGGAGGATGCGGTAACAGGCTACCTTTACAGGCTAGAAAGGGATAAAGAAAAGGATGAACCAACAAAAGTTATAGCAGTCAGCTAAAAGCTTTCAAATCTTCAGCTTTTTGCCTTTCCTCTTCTTTATACTTGATTATAGCTTCTTCTAGCTTCATCCCAATTTTTGGCGATTCTTTACTTCTTCTTTTTCTTATCCTAACAATTATCGGATAATTAACTGCAGCTCCGGTTATTATCGCTTCTCCTACTTTCAAGCCAGGAAGCATTTCCATGATATCAGAGCTTATAGCCTCGCAGGATTCTGAAACATGCTTTATATCATAAGGGTTAACGATTCTCAAAAGTATGGAAGTATTGCATTGGCTTAAGGCAGTAACACTTAGCTGAATAGGTCTTTGAGAGATGAGAACTAGGGAAGCGTTAAACTTCCTTCCTTCCCTTGCTATAGTTTCTATAATATTCTTTGAAATAGCTTGAAACCTTTCTTCTCTTTCTGGTGAGAACTGGTGACTCTCCTCTATAAAAAGGATGAAAGGAGGAATTTTGTTTGCTCTTCTTGCTTCAAACAACCTTCTTGCTATAAAAGTTACTATTATTTGTTTATCCCTTAAATGAATGAAATTTGATAGATCTATAACGCTTAGCTGACCGCTATTTGCTAGTTCCTCTACACTTGGTTTGGTAACGTTGCTAAAAAGATTAGTCGAGTTTAAATCGTTTAGCCAGGATACTAAAGGAGCTTTTATGTTTGGTTTAATATCGCTAATTTCTACAGCAGCGATAAGGTCGTTCATGTCATAAGATAGCTTTTCTTCTTTCAGTTTTTCGACTATCTTTGCTAGTTCCCTCTTTTCAACATGAGAGATAAAAGGTTGCAACTCACAGATTTGGTTCGCAGAAAGTTCGTGAGTAGCTATTTTTAGTGTATTTTCATCAAAAATTTTTGTTTTACTCAAGTACTTGTCTTCACCAAAGCCCAAGTATTCTCCGTGTGGATCTATAACTATTATTGCTGGTTTCCCCAACTCTTCTTTTCTGTCTAAAATTTCCTCTATCAAGCAACTGACTAAATAGCTTTTTCCTGCCCCTGTTTGGGCAAGAATGGAGCAATGTTTTTGGAAAAGTCTAGTCAAGTTTAGTTTTGCCTGAAGGTTGTGAAATTCTATTTCACCTATGTTTAAGCCATTCTCGTCCAACCCCAAAAATTCTGATAAAATTTTTTCGTCTGCAAGGAAAACTTTTAAACCAGGGGAAGGTGGGAAAGTAACTCTTTTTTGCACACCTTTAGAAAAAACTCCTAAGGGAGTAGCATCTGCAACCAGATACTCCCATCTTTCTACAGGGAAGAACTCAGGCAAAAGTTTCCCAGACCTTTCATACTCTCTTACAGATTCTGCTCTTGTAAAGTAGCGATTAGTCTTAAAAATTTCTGAAACTCTTGCTATCAGTAAACCTTCTTCTGTCTCTAACTGAACAAACTGACCTTTTCTTACAGAAATTTCTTTCTCTTGGTTTAGAACAAAGGAAAATCGAGTGCTACTTGCTTCTGGACTCGATATAACAGTTCCTATTTCTTGCATAGTTTAGTTTTATAGCTGTTAAAATAAAAATATATTTCACTCCTTATAGTGAATTATGGCAATAAAGTTTATTAGGGATTATCCAGCCTTGTTTGTGCCAGAAGAAAGGATTCTGGTAATAACAGACTTGCACTTAGGTTTGGAGCATGAACTCTTTAAAGCAGGAATAGTTATTCCTCCACAAGCAGAAAAATTTAAAAAAATAATAGATTTTCTTATAAAGACAACAAAAGCAAAAAATCTAATAATTCTCGGTGATGTTAAACATAAGGTTCCAGGCACAAGCTTTAGAGAAATGAAAGAAATTCCAAAATTGTTTTCATACTTGATAGAAAAAGTTAAAGTTGTTTGTGTTAAAGGGAATCATGATGATAACATTTCTTCGTTATTACCAAAAGAAGTTAAAATCTATTCTTCAAGAGGTTTTAGGATCGGTAAATATGGCTTTTTTCATGGTCATGCATGGCCCTCTAAAAAATTGATGGGATGTGATTATCTTTTCATGGGTCATGTCCATCCTTCTATAGAATTTAAAGATAATTTTGGCTACAGAAATATCGAGCAAGTTTGGGTAAAAGGGAAGCTCGACGAGAATCTTGTCAAAAACAAGTACAAAATCAAAAAAACTGGTAAGCTGGAAACAATAATCTTACCAACCTTTAATAAACTTCTTGGAGGAATTGCAATCAATAAAGTAAAGAGTAAAGAGCTTATCGGGCCTATACTTGCGAGTAATTTTCTTGATGTCAAAAAAGCCAAAGCTTATTTGCTAGATGGTACATATCTTGGAAAACTTGAAAGAATGATTACTTAGAAAAAGCACTTTTTGTCTCGATAGTTCTTGAAAGCAAATCTTTTGCTTTTTCTATAATCTCATCAGCTCTTGTGATTGTTGATTTAAGCAAAATTTCTTTTAATTCTCCTTCAGGAACTCCAGCTTTAAGTTTTTCATAAGTCCATAGGATTAAAGTTGATACTATATCTTCCTCGACTATCTTTTTACTTGTTACTACTATTTTTTTAATGGCCTTTCTCAGTTCCCATACAAGAACCAGAATAACTACAATATAGACTGTTAAAATTGTGGTTAAGATAACCAAAAAGTTTAGGTAAGGAATTTCTAAAGCCATTTTATCTATAATGAATTTCTCTTATAAAAAAATAACTCTTTTTTATAGAAATTAATAACTTTATTATATGGAGAAATTTCCAGCCGCTACTTACGCAATTTTTATAATTAACCTAGCAGTTTACTTGCTTACTTTTAACAAGCCTTATGTTATAAACCAGTTTGGCCTGGCTCTTGAAAGCATTTACAAGAAACCTTATACTTTAATTACTCATATGTTTCTTCACACAGACTTAATTCACCTTGTAATTAATATGCTAATCCTTCTTCCCCTAGGAACAGTTTTAGAAAGTAAAATAGGAAGTTTAAACCTAGCTTTCTTTTACTTTTTCTCAGGGTTTTTTGCTTTACCGTTCCTTTTTTTAATCCAATTTTTAACAAATCAATTTATTCTTGCTATAGGTTCTTCTGCGTGCATTTTTGGCTTAATTTTTCTAGCAGGAGCAATAGCAGGATGGGAAGAAATACCAATTCTTTTGGTTCCTCTTTTGAACGTAATAGCTCTACCTTTCATCTTTTTCACTCTTAAAAATTTCAAAGTTCCGCTTTTTGTTGGAGTTTTATTTTACATTTTGCTTGATTTGATTCTCCTTTGGTACTATTTTCCAAACAGTATAAGCGAGTTTGCGCATTTTGGTGGAATTGTTGGTGGAATTATAGGTTTCTTAGTTTTACCAAAAAAATAAATAATACTAAAAACAGATAAAAATTATGGAAAAAAAGCTTTTACTTCTTATTGGAGTAGTTTTAGTAATTTCTATCATAAGCAGTTTCTTTGCAGGTACGATAATAGGCGTTGCACCCTTAAGAATAGCAGGAGTAGATTATTCTCTATGTCCCAGATGGAAATGTACATATTTTAAATCTTCTACAACACAACAACTGTTAAACCTTAATTCTTCAACAACTTTTAATGGTTATACTTTTTTACTTCTTGATGTGTTAAGCTCGGTAGCAAAAATTCAAATAAGAGGACAAGATACTTTAGATACTTTTTGGGTCAGGATAAATGAAACGCATTATACTTTGGGAGGTGTTATTGGTCTAGCATCATACACACCAAATGAAACAACTGGAGTGAGTTATAAAGGTTATACTGTTTATGTATTGGATGGTGAAACAAACAAATGGGCATACATTGTGGTTAAAGATAACCTAGGTAGAACTGTATGGTCTGAAGTTATGGAAAAGAATCAAATTTCTACAATTTACATAAGCAATACAACAATCATTAAAATAAAGTTAATCGATGTCACCACCTCTTCTTTAACTGGGTCTGTTTATGCTAGGCTAATAGTTGGCGATACCGATATCTATACAACATTTCTCGACGGTCAATATAAAAGCTGGGCACTCATTAAAATTTCAATGTATTATCCAGCAACTTCTTATGTTTGTTCTTTTGACAATCCAGGAAATTGTGTAGTTTACGGAAGTTGCAGGTATTGTCCAATTTAAGCTGAAATTTCTTTTATCTCTTCTATGACTTTTAGCTCAGCTTCTGTTAGCTCATTCTTAAATTCTGTTAAAATTTCTTTTAAATCAGCTTCTGGAACTTTCACGTAAAGAATTTCACCTTCATGAATTTGTCTTCCAACTGTTGGCTCCTCCATGCTTATCGCAACCTTATCTCCAGCTTTAGCTTCACTTATAGTTTGCATCTCTCTTTGAATTTCCTTTATTTCACCGATTTTTCTCCCTTCCTTATTCACAAGCAAAACTTTTGGTTTAATCTTTCCTGCTAAAACTTCTACTCCAAAAATAGCAGGCTTACTTACCCTAAAAACATACCCAGGAAGTATCTTTATTTTCCCAGGCCAAGTAAGCTTTTCCATTTTCTCCTTAATTTTCAATTCCTTTTTCTTTTCAAACCATTCCTTATATTCTTCAACTATCCTGTAAATTATATTGTTTTGGAAAATCTCTATTCCCAAATCTTTTGCAAGGTTTTTTGCCTCTTCTAAAACTTTAACATTAAAAGCAAGAATCACTTTTCTGAATTCGTCTGAAACATTTTGAACTTCTACAACATCTTGTTTACTAACATGACCAACCTCAGCCTTCCTTATAGGAATGTTTTCTTCGGTTAAAATTTTTATCATAGCTTCCAAGCTCCCAAGAGTATCAGCTTTAATCACAACTCCCTCTATCTGCCTAAGAAACTCAACTTCTTCAACTTCTTTCTGAACTTCAGCTTTTGCTTTTTCTATTTCCTTTTCAGAACTAACAAACCTTATTGGTGAGCCAGCCATAACTTCTTCTAGGTTTGGGGCTGCAATTTTTATGCCTGCAGCTGCAGTTACCTCTTCAACACTTTCGAACTGTTTTTCAACCCTCAATTCTCTTAACGGTTTAGGTCTAAGCAACGCTCTAATTTTACTGGTTAAAGGTTTTTTTCCACCGATGACTAAAAAATCTCCTTTTTTAACTTTTCCATCGTAAAGTATAACGTCAATTGTTATACCGAAACCGACAGTTTCTTTTACTTCTAGAACAACACCTTTTGCTACATCAGAAAGCTCAAGTCTTTCTTTAAGAAAATGCTGGGCTAAACCTGCTAGAACAACTAACAATTCTGGAATCCCTTCCCCTGTTATTCCTGAACAAGGGACGACAGCTACTTGCTTCCTAAAATCTTCAACTCTATCAAACCTTTCTGCGTTAAAACCTCTTTCGGAAAGTTGTGCAACAATAGTATAAACTCTTTTTTCTAACTCATCCTTAACAATTTCACTCTGTCTGTTAAAGCTTTCAGTAAAACAGGCATTTTTTGTAGAATTCCATCCTTGGATTTTGTCGATTTTAGTCGCTGCAACTACAAAAGGGGTTTTAAATTCTTTCAAAACCTTTAGGCTTTCATCAGTTTGCTCTTGAAATCCTTCTGTTATGTCAACAACTAAAATAGCTAAATCTGAAACTGCCCCACCTCTTCTTCTTAAAGTTATGAAAGCAGCATGTCCAGGAGTGTCTAAAAAAAGCAAGCCAGGAACAACAATTTTTATTTTTAACTTTTGAAGCAAATCACCACAAATTTTTTGAACAGTTTCTATTGGCACATAGCTCGCCCCCACATGCTGTGTTAGCGTTCCTGGTTCAAGTTTGGTGACAGCAGTACCTCTTATACAATCTAACAAAGTCGT
>JBMFPE010000032.1:0-7529 GCA_049969275.1 Candidatus Aenigmatarchaeota archaeon
CTGTTATTGGTCAAGAAACTGTAATGGGAGAAAGGATGGAAAGAGGTTATTATGGGAGAACTTTCCCACATTTCAAAAGAGGTGATATGAGTTTAGAAGCAAAGGGTTTTGTTGGAAGAGGGTTCAAAAATGGCTTAACTCCTTTTGAATTTTTCTTTGACGCTATTAATAGCAGAGAATCCTTGATGGACAAATCTCTTAAGACAAGGCATTCTGGTTATATGGAAAGAAGATTGGTTGGAGCCTTGCAAGATTTGAAAATAGAGTATGATGGAAGTGTTAGAGATAGTGCTAAGAGAATCGTTCAATTCTTGCCAGGTGAAGATGGGCTTGACCCGTCAAAAATAAAAAAGGTTGGTATAGATGTCAGAGGAATTGCAGAAAAACTTTTTGGATGAAATAATTTTACCAAAGAATATTATCAAAGAGATAGAGGAAGTAGTAAAAGAAAAAAGATTGAATAAAGAGCAAGCTAAAAAGTTGGAGGAAGAAGTAAAAAAGGAGTATTTGAAAGGAAGGTTCGAACCTGGTGAGGCAATAGGGATAATCGCTGCTCAAAGTATATCTGAACCTGCTACACAGATGACGATGAGAACTTTCCATTTTGCTGGTTCTGCTGGGATAAAAGTAACTTATGGTTTGCCAAGACTAATTGAAATTTTTGATGCAAAGAAAAAACCTGAAACACCAATGATGACTATTTACCTTAAAAAAGAATTTAACAATAGAGATGATGCAAGAAAAGTTGCAGAAAAAATTTTAGAAAAAAATGTTCTCAAGCTGATGAAGAAAACTTCGATAAATTTAACTGATGGTTTTATCGAGATTGAACCTAATGATTTGAGGAAGATTAATAACATTTGTCAGGTAATTAAAGAAAATTTTAAAGATTTCAAAGTTTGGATAAAAGGGGAGAAAATAATAGTTAAACCAAAAAAAGAGATAGAGATAAAAGAACTGCAAAAAATAAGAGAAAAAATCTTGAACACAAGGGTTAGTGGGATTGAAGGTATATCAAACCTAGTCATTAGAAGAGAAGGGGACGATTGGATTATCACAACTATAGGTTCAAACTTGGAAGAAGTTTTAAAGATTAAAGAAGTGGATAGTACAAGAACTATAACAAACGATATTTATGAGACTGCTAAAGTTCTTGGAATAGAAGCTGCAAGGAATTTGATAATAAATGAAGCACTTAAAACTTTGCAGGAGCAAGGCCTGAACGTTGACGTTCGCCATCTTATGCTTGTGGGAGATATAATGACAAGAAGTGGAAGTATAAAACCGATTGGAAGGTATGGAGTTGCTGGGGCAAAATCTTCTATTCTGGCAAGAGCTGCTTTTGAAGAGACGATCAAACATTTGGTCAAAGCTTCTGTTAGGAATGAAGTTGATAACTTTCAAGGTATTTTTGAAAATGTAATGATCGGACAAGTTGTCCCGTCTGGAACAGGAATGTTCGAGCTAGTAGCAAAGTTTGAAGAGGAAGAAGAATGACTCTAGCAAAAACAATACAAGAAGCAATAAAAAATAAAAAAGCAATAATAGGTTATAGGGAATCTGTTAAATATTTAAGAACGAATAAAGCAGAAATGATTGTGATTGCTGAGAATTCGCCTGAAAAAATAAAGAAAGAAATCGAACATATAGCAAAAGTTGATGGAATTAAACTGGAAATTGTTAAAGACAGCAAGGAGTTGGGAGTTATATGCGGAAAGCCATTTCCAGTAACAACACTAGTAATTAAAGGATAAGTATGAGTTTAACTTTTGACACTGAAACAATAAGACTTATAACACTTTTTGAGAATCTTACTGGAGTGAGAGTTAGAGATTGCTTGGTTGATAAGGAGAGCAATACTGTTTATTTTGTTATAGAAGAGGGAATGGTTGGGATAGCTATAGGGAAAAACGGGAGCGTTGTTAAAAATGCAGAAAAAGTGATAGGAAAAAACATCAAAATATTTGAATTCTCAAAAGATTTGAAGACTTTTGTAAAAAAACTCATCCCACAAGCAAATGAGGTTAAAATAAAAAATGAAAATAATTCGATTACTATCGAGGTAAAAGTTGACAAGAAAGAGAAGCCTATTGTCATAGGAAGAGACGAGAAAAACTTAAAAATATTAAAACAGCTATTTCAAAGAAATCATAAAGTTAATAACTTGATCGTGTGGTGAAAATATGGGAAGGGGCTTGTTTGCTGCAAGAAAGTTGAAAAAAACAAGAAAGAGAATGAAGTGGAAGGATATACACTACAAAAGAAGAGTTTTACAGCTATGGAAGAAAGACCCGTTAGAAGGGGCGCCTCAAGCTAGAGGAATTGTTATCGATAAAAGAGGGGTGGAGCAAAGAAAACCAGCTTCAGGGTTGATAAAGGCAGTAAGAGTTCAGCTGCTTAAAAATAATGTCCAAGTTACTGCGCATGTTCCTGGGGAAGGAGCCATAGATATAATAAATGAACATGATGAAGTTTTGATAGAAAGTATAGGTGGGGCACAAGGTGGGCCAAAGGGAAGTATGTGGGGGATTAAGTATAAAGTTGTTGCTGTTAACGGTGTTGCTTTAAGCGAGATTTTAGCTGGAAAGAAACAAAAACCAACAAGGTAAAAAACATGGAAGTAAAAATATTTGGAAAGTGGGACACAAAAGTAGAAGTTAAGGACCCTGGTTTAGCAAAATACATAAACCTTAAACCAGTTATTGTTCCTAGGTCAGGCGGGAAGCATGCAAAGCAACAATTTCATAAGTCTAAGATGAATATTGTGGAAAGATTAATGAATAAACTTATGGTTCCTGGTCACAGGAGCAAAAAACATGTTTTAACTTCTGGTAGATGTGTGGGAAAAACTTCTATCCAATATAAAATAGTTAAAAGAACTTTTGAAAATATTGAAAAAATAACTAAGAAAAACCCTTTAGAAGTTTTGGTTGGAGCGATAGAAAATGCTGCCTTGAGAGAAGAGATAACTTCCTATCAGCTTGGAGGAATAATTGTAAGAAGGGCAGTAGTTACTAGCCCTCAAAGAAGAGTCGATCTAGCGATTAAAAATATAGTTCAAGCAGCATACAGAAAAGCTTTTGGAAAAAAGGAAAATATGGTCGATGCTTTGACTTCTGAAATTATTGCTGCTTATAATAATGATGCAAGCAAAAGTGAAGCGATAAAGGAAAAGGAAAGAATAGAAAGAGAGGCAGAAGGAGCAAGATAAGAATGAAAGTATATCATGTGGGTTTCTTAGATATTGAACTCAAAGATTCCAATTATCAAGAAATTCAAAATTATCAAACTAAAGAGTAAAAAAATCCAATACATCGTTTGGTAGTTGTGAGAAAAGAGGGATTGGAAAATTTAATAAAAGAAATTCAAAGTCAGCTAATTGAAAAAGGATATATACTTAATTCCAAAATTTAGAAAATTAAAAGGAGGTGAATAATTGCCAAAAAAAGAAATGATAGAAAGAATTAGAGAATGCATGCAACATCCAGAAAGAATAAGAAACATTGCGACTGCAAGTCATGTGCATCACGGAAAAACAACTTTAACAGATAATCTTATGGCTGGAGCAGGAATGCTAGCAGAAGAGATGGCAGGAAAAGTTATGTATACTTGGTTTGACGAACAAGAAAGAAGAAGACAACTTACAATTTATGGCGCAAACGTCTCGATGGTTCACGAGTTTGAAGGTCAGGATTTTCTTATTAACCTCGTCGACACACCCGGACTGGGTTCTCCACGGAGATGTTGACTTCGGCGGGGACGTAATTTCCAAAAAACGTTAGACCCGTGCGATGCGTGCAGTAGACGGGACTATAGTTTTAGTAGACGCAGTAGAAAGTATAATGCCTCAAACAGAAACAGTTTTTCGTCAAGCTCTGAGAGAATATGTTAAGCCAGTTTTATTCATAAACAAGACTGATAGGCTAATAAAAGAGTTGAAATTGCCTCCAGAAGAAATGCAAAAAAGGTTTGAAGATATTATCCGTGATGTAAACATTTTGATACAAAAGTATGCACCACCTGAGTTCAAGGATAAATGGTTGGTTAGTGTTGCTGATGGCTCAGTTGCGTTTGGTTCTGCTTATAAAAGATGGGCAATTTCTATTCCCTACATGAAAAAAACTGGAATAACTTTTAAGGAAATAATTGACTTGACTCTCCAAGGAAAGGAAGACGAACTCGCAAAAAAAGCTCCTCTACATCAGGTTGTTTTGGACATGATTATAAAGCATTTGCCAAATCCTTTGGAAGCTCAAAAGTATAGACTTCAGAAAATCTGGAAAGGTGATTTAGAGTCAGAGATCGGAAAACAGATGCTAGCTTGCGACCCAAACGGAAAGTTAGCGATGATAATAACAAAAGTTGTTCCTGACCCTCATGTGGGTTTTGTAGCTACTGGGAGAATTTTTTCAGGAAAAATTTACAAAGGAAAAGACGTTTATTTGGTAAACCAGCATAAGCAAGAGAAGATCCAGCAGGTTGCGGTTTATAAAGGAATTCTAAGAATTCCTGTTGAAGAAGTAACTGCAGGTAATATCGCTGCAATAGTTGGAATCCCTGACGCTTTTACTGGTGAAACAGTTTGCGAGCCAGATAATATAATAGAGCCTTTTGAAGAAATTAAGCACTTGTTTGAGCCTGTTGTTACTAAAGCAATAGAGCCAAAAAATCCCATGGAACTGCCAAAGCTTGTTGAAACTTTAAAAAGAATCGGGAAAGAAGATGCTGTTTTGCAAGTAAAAATAAACCAGGAAACAGGGGAATATCTTGTTTCAGGTTTAGGTGAGCTTCATCTAGAAGCAAAAGTTGAAAACAAGCTTAAAGAATTGGGAATAGAAGTCGAGATGAGCAAGCCTATAGTTGTTTACAGAGAAACTATTTTTGAGAAATCTCCTGAGATTGAAGGCAAAAGCCCAAACAAGCATAACAAGTTTTACTTGTTGGTTGAACCTTTAGAAGAGGCGATATATAAAGCTATGAAGGAAGGTGAAGTTCCGAGCACAGTCGAAGTAAAAACTAAAATGCTTGACCTCTTTAAAAAACTTTCTAGTCTTGGGATGGATTATGATGAAGCGAAAAGAATAGTTGTAATTTATAACAAAAATATGTTTATTGACTTAACAAAAGGTGTTCAGTTCATGAACGAAGTTATAGAAATGGTTAAAGATGCTTTCAAGGAAGTTATGGATGACGGACCGTTAGCAAGAGAACCTTGCACAAAAGTAAAGGTAAAGCTTATAGATGCTGAGCTTCATGAAGACCCTGTTCACAGAGGACCTGGACAGATAATGCCTGCTGTAAGGTACGCTATAAGGCAAGCCATGCTAAAAGCTAACGCTACCCTTCTTGAACCTAAACAGATAATAAGAATAGATGTTCCTACCGAACTAATGGGAGAAGCTACAAGAGAAGTTGAAAACAGAAGAGGGCAGATTTTGGACATGAAAGAAGAGAGGGGGGCTAGTGTGATAATAGCAAAGATTCCTGTAGCAGACATGTTTGGTTTTGACGCCTCCTTAAAGTCTGCAACTTCTGGGAGAGGGTTTTATAGCTTGATAGAAACTGTCTTTGAGAGATTGCCGAATGAATTAAGAGACGAAGTTATAAAGAGTATAAGAAAGAGAAAGGGCTTGCCAGAAGATATTCCAAAACCAGAGGTGTAAAGTTTAAATATATTTAAATACTCAATTTAAATTTAAGTTAGTGGGGGTGAACCGATGCCTGCAAAACCACACATAAACATAATGACAGCTGGGCACGTAGATGCTGGTAAATCAACTCTTATAGGTAGATTGCTGTATGAAACAGGAGCTATAAGAGACGAAGAATTAAGAAAGTTGAAAGAGTTAGCTGCTGAATTAAAGAAAGAAACTTTTGAGTATGCTTTTGTCATGGACAAACTAAAGGAAGAAAGAGAAAGAGGTTTAACAATTGACATAATGCATCGTCCTTTTGAAACTCAAAAATGGTTTTTCACTATAATAGATTGTCCTGGTCACAGAGATTTTGTTAAAAACATGATAACAGGGGCAAGCCAGGCAGATGCTACTATTTTTGTCATATCTGCAAAAGAAGGAGAAGGTATTCAAGAGCAGACAAAAGAGCATGCTTGGCTAATGAAAGTTCTTGGTGTAAAACAAATTCTTGTTGTTTTAAACAAGATGGATACTGTAAATTACTCAGAAAAAAGGTTTAATGAAGTTAAAGAAGAAGCAACAAAATTGCTTAAAAGTATTGGTTATAAAGTTGAAGAAATACCTTTCATCCCAATTTCGGCATACCATGGAGACAATGTAACAAAAAAATCTGACAAAACTCCTTGGTATAAAGGTCCTACTTTAGTTGAGGCTTTAGACACATACATAAAAGAACCAGAAAAGCCTGTAGGGAAGCCTTTGAGAATTCCCATCCAGGATGTGTATACTATAACAGGGGTTGGTACTGTACCAGTAGGAAGAGTAGAAACTGGAGTTTTAAAAGTTGGCGATACTTTGGTTTTTGAACCTGCAGGAGTTAAAGGTGAAGTTAAGTCGATAGAAATTCATCACCAACAAATTCCTGAAGCAAAACCAGGAGATAACATAGGATTTAACGTTAGGGGAATAAGCAGGACTGACGTGAAAAGAGGAGATGTAGCAGGCCACCCTGACAATCCTCCAACTGTGGCAAAAGAGTTTATTGCACAGATTGTCGTCTTGCAACATCCAACAGTGATTAGTGCAGGTTATACTCCTGTCTTCCATTGTCATACAGCAAGTGTTGCTTGCACCATTGCTGAAATAATCGCAAAGGTTGACCCAAGAACTGGTGCTGTTATACAAGAAAAACCTGATTTCATAAAAACTGGGGATGCGGCAAAAGTTAGAGTTGTCCCAACTAAACCGATGGTTATTGAAAAGCAGTCTGACTTTCCTGAACTGGCAAGGTTTGCTATAAGAGACATGGGAATAACAGTTGCTGCTGGAGTTTGCTTGGATGTAGTTAAGGCGAAGTGAAGTTTTCTTTGTTCTTCCTCTTGCTTTACTGTTAGACAAAAATCTTGC
The DNA here is from genome assembly GCA_049969275.1 of Candidatus Aenigmatarchaeota archaeon. Lineage (GTDB taxonomy): Archaea > Aenigmatarchaeota > Aenigmatarchaeia > CG10238-14 > SCSR01 > JAVZHQ01. Next base: position 7,044 of record JBMFPE010000032.1, read on the forward strand.
TTTTAAACTTTTTGATAGGCATCTACAAAAAATTAATGTTCTAACAAAGTAATGGGTTGTAACATTCTTGCATGTAAGGTCAAGTGAGCGAGCAAGTTCTAGTTTCTCAGCATTAACGAAATAACTGGAAGTGAGCCAGCGAAAAGTTTACGTGCAAGTGTCAGCCTTTCTTTCTTAGGAATGTAATTTTTTATACGTGGAATAGTCGAAACCACTCTGTTCTAGCAGATTGTGCTCAAGTTCTATGATTTTTAGGTCATCCGTGCAACCGATGTCATTTCCACTGCTTCTTATCCAACCATTTTCACTCAGTGTATAGCCAAAGTGGCAGATATTGTAGTTATTCCATTTTTTCATGCTTAAAGTTTGATTTACAAGTTTATAGGTCTTCTTATTTTTAATAAAATATTTAAATAAGCTTTACAAATCAAAATTCTAGAAAAGTTTAAATAATTTAGGTATTAACAGAAGAGAAGTGATACCATT
>JBMFPE010000033.1:0-7447 GCA_049969275.1 Candidatus Aenigmatarchaeota archaeon
AAAATAACAAAACCGTTGATAATCGAGGCAAAATCTTTTTCTAAAAAGGCTGTAAGGAAAATAAAGGAAGCTGGAGGAGAAGCTGTAGTTCTCCAATAATTATATTTTTAATTATATATTTTTTATGATAGAAAAGTTTATTTGTTACAGCTGTAACAAAATAAAAACATGGGATTTATCTTAATTTTTGACATACCAGAGACTGAGGCAGTAGAAAAAGTAAGGATAAACAGAGAATTGCACAGAAAAAACGCTACCCTAGTCCAAAATTCTGTCTGGAAGCACGAGAACCTAGAAGAATTGGTAAATTTTGCGATAAGGATAAGAAACCTAGGAGGAAAAGCAAGTATCCTAGAAGAAAAGTTCGTCTTTTAAATTATTTAAATTCGAAATTCAATTTTTAAGATAATGGTAGCGATAGAAAAAATAACAAGATTTTTACCTTCAGTCCAAAAACCAACCTACAAACAAAGTTTTAACAAAAGAATAATGTGGACTCTTGTGGCTTTAATCCTTTACCTAGCCCTTTCTCATATAACAGTTTATGGTATAGGTTCAACCCCTCAACTTGAAGCTTTAGCCCAAATCCAAACACTTCTAGGTGCAAGGTTCGGCAGCTTGCTAACCCTAGGAATAGGTCCGATAGTAACTTCAGGAATAATCTTGCAGCTTCTAGTTGGTTCAAAAATTTTAAACTGGGACACAACAAAACCAGAAGGGAGGGAAAAATTTCAAGCCTGGAGCAAGTTTCTAGCTGTTCTTTTCTGTTTTCTAGAAGCTGTCGCGTTTGTGACAGCAGGAAGCATTCCAGTAGTTGGTGGTTTAGCAATCTATGTTTTTGTGATCATCCAGCTTGCAGCCGGAGGTATAATAGTAATTCTTTTAGACGAACTAGTAAGCAAATGGGGATTCGGCTCAGGAGTAAGCCTTTTTATAGCAGCAGGAGTTGCGACCCAAATCCTTGTAAATGTTTTGAGTCCTTGCGGGCCTTCAAGCATGGTTTGGCTTTGCAAGACTACAACCCCTACTGGCGAGTTTGTGGGTAAGCTCTGGGGTTTTTTGGCAAATGTTTTATCAGGGAATAACTGGCTCGCTTTATCCTACGCAATTCCTTTAATCTCAACAGTTACAGTCTTCCTTTTAGTAGTTTACATCCAAGGAATTTATATCCCTATACCATTATCGTTTGCTGCCCTAAGAGGTTTTGGAAGAACCTGGTCTTTAAAACTTTTGTACACAAGTAACATTCCTGTCATCCTAGTTGCTGCTCTTTTAGCAAACATCCAGCTTTTTAGCAGAGTGGGTTTAAAAGAAACAGACAACGCTTTTTGCAGTTTCCTAGGCTGTTTTGAAAAAGTAACTCAGCCTGATGGAAGTGTAACTCCTGGAAACCCGATCAGTGGAGTGGTCTATTTTCTCTCCTCACCAAGAAATCTTTTGCTTGATTTATTAAGCTTAGCGTTCCCAAGCCTTTCTCCAACTGCCTTTTCTCCTTTAGAAATACTCAGAGCAATAACTTATCTCTTGTTCATGGTTGTTGGTTGCGCAATCTTTTCTTATTTCTGGATAAACACCTCAGGAATGGACCCTGCAAGTGTTGCAGAGCAAATAGACTCAATAGGCTTACACATACCAGGCTACAGAAGCGATAAAAAAATAATGGAAAACGTTTTAAAACGTTACATCCCTGCCCTTGCAGTTTTAGGTGGTTTAGTGGTTGGTATTTTGGCTGCTTTTGCAGACTTTTTAGGAGCAATAGGAACAGGGACAGGAATTTTATTAACTGTTATGATAATCTATAATTATTATGAGGAATTAAGCATGCAAAAAGGAGAAGAAATGCACCCAATAATAAGAAGAATACTCGGTGAATGAAATGTTTGAAATACTTTTAAAACCACACATCCTTCTGCTACTAATTTCCTCAGCAATAACAATTTTTCTCTTTTTCCTCAACAGACTTCTTGTTAAAAGAGATGTTTTAAAAGAAATTAAAACAAGAACGATCGAGATAAGGGAAAGTTTAACTAAGGCACAAGCTTCTGGTAACACCGAGGAAATAAACAAGTATTTAAACGAACTTCTAAAAGTAAACTCAGAATACATGCGCCAAAACCTTAAGGTTTTGATTGTTTCTACGATAGTGATTTTGGCAGTTCTTCCTTTCATCAACAACGCTTTTAGCACGATGGCAATTATTCTACCTTTTGAAATTCCACTAATAGGCTCAAAAATAAACTGGAGCATCTGGTATGTTTTGGTTTCTTTTTCAGTAGGATGGGCTGTAAAAAGGCTTTTGGAGGCTGATTAAAATCAAAAAAATAAAGGTTAAAACTCCAGGAAAAAACTTAAAAGTTCATCTAAAGAAGAAAAAACCAGGAATTGCAAAGTGTGCAGTCTGCAAAAAACCTTTGCACGGAATAAAAAAGCTTTTGCCTTATGAAGCCAAAAAATTGGCAAAAACTGAAAAAAGACCTGAAAGAATTTATGGAGGTTATCTGTGCAGCAATTGTTTGAAAGAATTTCTAAAAGAAAAAGTAAGAAAGGTGTGGGAGAATGCTTGAAGTAGGAACAGTTTGCATGAAAATTAGTGGAAGAGAAGCAGGAAAATATTGTGTAGTTCTAAAAAAAATAGATAAAAGCTTTGTCCTAGTTACTGGTCCAAAAATTCTTACAGGAGTGAAAAGAAGAAAATGTAACATTGCTCACCTAGAAGCTCTACCTTACAAGCTTAGAATTAAAGAAGATGCAAGTGATGAAGAAGTAATTCAAGCTTTCAAAAATTCTGGTTTAGCAAGCAAACTAGACCTTAAGTTTCCGAGCGAAGCAAGTATAAAAGCAGCAAAAGAAAAACCAGAAGAAAAGAAGGAAGTAAAAAAATAGTCACTCAATATGATCCCCAGGAACTGAGATAATTTTCTTGGTTAATTTAAGCACAACCCTCTTCTTGAAATCTTCAATTTTTGAGTGCCAGTATATATTACCCTGAGCCACTCTTTTTTTCTTCACCTTCCCCTGGTTACAAAGCCAGTCCATCCTTTTTTTAATAGTTTCAAGGGTATCAGGTCTTATAGGGATTTTTTCGAGTTCAAGAATTTCAGTAGGTGTGCAAGGTGAGTTGGCCAAGATTAAAACCTCAAGTCTTTCCTCGTCAGGATATTCAAAAACTTTCTTTGGCATTTTCTCAACTTCCTACGCTATTTTCTTTAATTATAAATTAACTTTTTTCTTTTATAATAGTTAACTTTTAAAAAATAATAACTAACTTATTTAAAATTTTTTGACACAAACAGCACACGATCGTCAATAATGTAGGTTAAAAATAAAAAGATTTTTTATTATTCAGTGACGAATTTTTAAGCTTTTTGCCTCAAAAACAGAAAGGTTAAAAAACCTTTTTCATACGCAAATAAAAGCTTTTGCATACTATTAAGTAATGATGAAAAAGTTAATTTTTACCCTAATAGCATGCTTGGTAATAAGCCAAACTTTTGTACAGCTCGCTGGCTCGATACCGATAACAAGAAGAAAGTTGATTATAACTTTGCCAGAAGAAGTTGAAGGTTTTTCTGGGGAAGAAATAACAGTCTCTGGAAAAATTTCTTCTCAAGGAACTTGGATGAGAAAAGTTTTTGTTTATGTTGAAGGTTTACCTCTTACTTACACCATCGAACCAAACTATTTTGAAGCTATACCACTTACACAACCTTCTGACTTCCAGATAAAAATAAAAATTCCAGATAATTTAGAAGAAGAAAAAGTTTATTTAGTTACTGTTACTGCCCAAGAAACTTATACTGCTTATAAAATAGGAGGAACAAAAACTTTAAAAGTTAGAGCAAAACCAACAGCAGAATTTTCCCTTTCAAGAATTTTATATCCTCAAACTATAGTAGAGAATCAAAGCTTCCCTCTTAACGTCACTGTTGAGAACAAGGGAAATGAAGAAGAAGAAGTGAAAATTTCTTTAAAACTTCCATCAGGCTGGAGCTATGAAGATGGAATAAGAGCAATAAAGCTAAGTCCAGGAGAGTCCTCTACTTTAACCTTTACCATAACTCCTTCGAACACGACAGGCTCTATTTCAGTAAACATGGAATATCCTTATAAAGGTTTGATGACCAATTTCACAAGACTTGGTCCTATTTTAACTCCGATTTCTCCTGAAGTTCCAGAAGAAAAAGTTCCTGGTATAACTGCTTACTTAACAGCAATTAAGGAAATTTCACCTATCCTTAATCTCTTGAGCGTTATATTTTTAATAATCATAATCTGGAACCTTTACAGCATCCATAAAACTAGTTCGGTAAGGAAAAAAGAAGAAACTATGAAAAAAGGTGAAACTGCATGAAAAAATACATCATAACTCCAATTTTGATTTTCTTGGCTCTGCCTTTGGCTCAAGCTATCATGCTTCCTTTTGAACTAACAGTTCCTCAAACCTTAAGTGCAGACGCAGGTTCGACAATAAGCTTTAAAGTTCAAGTAAGAAATTTGATCAACTCCAAGCTAACAAACTTAAGCTTAGAAGTAAGTGGAATAGCTGATAGCATAACCGTTTCTCAAAAAACATTTGACTTAGAACCAAGGGAAACAAAGGAAATTGAAGTTAACCTAACAGTTCCAAGCTACCTTGAAGGTAATTATAAAATTTACGTTAAGCTTGCTTCTCCCCAACTCTATGACATAAAATCAATAGATTTAAAAGTTCAAAAACCTGAATTACCAAGAGTAAGTGTTGAATATTTAATAGAGCCAGAGGCTGTTAAAGCAGGCCAAAAATTCAGTTTTGGGGTTGGTGTTAAAAGTGAGGAAGTTCAACCTATAACTTTGAGTATAAACTTAAGCCTACCAGAAACCTGGAATTATTCTCCTGTGCAAATCCAACAAGAAATCAGTCCAGGAGAAACAAAAGTTTCTTACTTTTCCATAACCCCAACACTAGAAGAAGGAGAGATTACAGCAAAAATTTCCTACTCAGTTAGGGGAAAAACTTATGAGATAGAGAAAAAAAGCAGCAAAATAACTCCTTATGAAGAAGAAATTCCTTCACCAGTTCCTGTAGGCCTTTTTGTTTTAATCACAAGCAGTCCTGAACTCTTGGTTGCTATAATTCTAGCAATAATAGCAATAATAGTAGTTTTAGTAAGGTTTTGGACAAAACCAAAAAAAGGAAAGAAATAATTCAAAGATTAACAATAAATTATTTATGAGAAAATTGCTTTTATTCTCGATTTTTTTCTTCCTTATCCCAACCTCTCAAGCAATTTCTATAAATTCTTACAGACTCACTCCAAAAGGAATAGTTTACGAAGGTACTTCTCTAGTTCTTTCAGTAAACGTTACTTCAGAAACCAACGTGACAAAAGTCTATGCTACGCTTTTAAACTACACCTTAGATTTAAAATTAACTAGTTTTAAAAACCTTAACCTTAGCCTTAAAATAGGAACAGAAAAGGATGGTTTGTGGTTCTACACTATACAAGAAAAAGAGGGATATTATGTCTTGGCGAACATTACCGCTGTCGACATGAACGGAACATCGGTAACTGTTGAACCATTCATTGATTTTCTGGTTATAAAGAACATTACCAACATTACTATTCCCAGTAATATGACCTTTCAAAACTTCACGTGCAACGCAAGCTTTAGTTTAGGAAAGCAAGAATTCAACTCCACCCAGACAGTCAACTATTCTGTTAGGATGACAAACTTGGGAGACACCTTACTCTGGTTGAACTATTCAATCTCAAGTGAGCTTCAAGTTTTTCCAAAACAGTTAGAACTAACATCTCTTCCTCCTTATGGGTTTGTAGACATAAAATTTGATTTTATAACACCAAACCTTACTGAAGATAAGCTGTATTCTTTTGTTTTAAACGTAAGTAGTAAGGGCTGCAATTTTACCTTTCCCTTTAACATAAAAGTTAAAAAATTTGAGCAACAGCAAAATCAAGTCAAAAAACCTCAAGGGGGAATTCAATTTCCAACCTTACCAGTTGGTAACATACAATTCCCAGAAATTACCATAGGAAACTGGAAGATTTCCTCTAGCCTCTTTCCTGTTTTCCTTTTAATTCTTATAGTAGCGATAGTTTTTGTTTTAATGATGATAAGAGAATTTTTCAAGCATGAAGTTAAACCAAGGGGGGTGAAAAAATCTGGTTAATTAAGTCAGAAGAAGAAACAGATGAAAATTATGGAAAGAGACCGAGCGAAAGGAGTTTAGAAGAACAGATAAAAAATTCAGTTATAATAGTTGATAAACACTCTGGACCAACAAGCCATCAAGTAACCGATTGGGTAAAAAAGCTTTTTCATGCTAAAAAAGCTGGTCATGCTGGGACCTTAGAAAATTGAGGAAATCCTAACGTGACCGGAGTTCTGCCAGTAGCTTTAGATAACGCGACAAAAGCTATGAGCGTTCTTTTAGGGTTAGATAAAGAATACGTGGGAGTGATGCGTTTACATAAAGAAATTGGAGAGGAAATTTTGAGAGAACAAGTGAAAAAATTTATCGGCAAAATCGTTCAGACTCCTCCTGTAAGAAGTGCTGTTGCAAGAAGACCCAGAGAAAAAAAAGTTTATTTTTTTGACGTTATAGAAATAGAAGGAAAGGATGTTTTATTCAAAGTTGGTTGCCAAGCAGGAGTTTACATAAGAAAGCTAGTCAGCGATTTAGGTTTAAGCCTAGGAATAGGAGCTCATTTAACTGAGTTGAGAAGAACAAAGGCTGGGAATTTTTCTGAAGATCAAGCTCATCCTTTAATTGAAGTTAGAGATGCTTATGAGTTCTGGAAAGAGGGAAATGAAAAGTATTTGAGGGAAATTTTAATTCCTGTTGACTTTGCTGTTTTGCATTTAAAAAGGGTTTTTGTTAAAGATTCGGCGATAGATTCAATTTGCCATGGTTCGCCTGTTTTTTGTTCTGGTCTAACAAGAATTCAAGAAGGAATAGAAAAAGGTGAAGTAGTAGCAGTTTATAGTTTAAAAGAAGAGTTGGTTGCCCTGGGAAAAGCTGTTTTGACTAGCAAAGAAATGTTTGAAAGTAAAAAAGGAATAGCGATTAAGACTGATAAAGTTTTCATGAAAATAGGGACTTATCCAAGCTTTAAAACTTGAAACTATAAAAAAGCTTTATTCTTGGCTGTTCAAATAAATAGTATGCTTCCAAAAGAGTTGATAGAAATTTTAGCATGCCCGAAATGTAAGGAAAGTTTGGAAGAAAGAGAAATGTTTTTGATTTGCAACAAATGTAACTTAGCTTTTCCTATTTTGGAAGATGTTCCTGATTTACTTACGGAAGATGCTTGGCCTTTAGAAAAGGCAAAGCTTAATAACTTTAAACACGATTTAAAATTGTGAAAAAATGAAGATAAACGAGCTTAAAAGTGGGATGAGCAACATAAGCTTAAAAGCAAAGGTTATTGACATTTCTGATAAAAGA
>JBMFPE010000034.1:0-7375 GCA_049969275.1 Candidatus Aenigmatarchaeota archaeon
CGTTCGGATTTTTATTATGATACTTTGCTATAAGGTGTGCCCACCTTGATTCTCTGTCCTCATAAACCAAATAGCGGGTATCTGTTATTTCTTGGTATCCTTTAAGCTTGTTGTACAAATCTTTGGACCTTTTGTTCAGACTGTCTAAGACTACATCCAAATTATCTTGCTTTATCTCTTCTAACCCAAGTATTTTCTTTAATATCGGTTGCTCTTTAATTTTTTCGTTTATTTCAGCTATAATACCAGGATTTCTATCAGCGTACACTAAGGCTCTTTCATATTTGTTTATAATTTCCAACCACTTTGTAATCGTGAGCATTTTTTCATCCAATTTTACGGCTGGTTCTATCCTTACCCATTCTTCCATAGGAATGAATTTGGCCCCAACTTCTAACGCTTTCTTGTAAATAGCTTTAATGTGTTCATCGCCAGTACGATAAAAGTCCTCAGTAGTCTCAAAAAATAAATAATCTGGTTTGGTTTCTTCTATCAGTTTCAATATATTGTAAAGTTCTTTTTCGTAGAATTCCTTTTTTCCACGAATTCCAGCCAGATAGTCTTCTAGACCTGGATGAACTTCACCAACAAGGACAACATCATACTTCCTAGATAAAGCCTTTCTGAATCTTCCAAAAATGCCTAGAAGAAGAAATAATAAACCAAACAGTATAAACATCCAACTATAGTTCAAGAGGCTGTTAAAATTTTTGGTGTAAACAAAACTTCCTGTCAAAAAATGATAGTAAATCAAAAAAGAAAAAATTAGGAGAATAATCATAAAAATAAATAAAATGTTTATAGCCTTCATCTTCCTCTAATGATTATTTGTAGGCACATAATTAAAAATTCTGTGTCGAATCGGTATCTGTTTGAGTAGTTTAATAAGGATGATTTGTGTCAAACTCTATTTGAACTTAGTAAGCTAAGAAATTTCTGTCCTTTTCAGTCTATTTTTCGTTAACTACTTGCGCTTTAACAAGGACGCCCAGGCAGGGATTTGAACCCTGAAGGGGCAAAGCCCCACCAGCTCTCCAGGCTGGCGCCCTACCTGATTAGGCGACCTGGGCATCAAAAATTTTTTAGTTAATTAGAAATAAATTTTTCTACCTTTAAAAGTATAACATGCAAGTTCAAAAAGAAATTCTTGTAAGATATGGTGAAATTTTTCTCAAGTCAGAAATAGTTAGAACTCTTTACGAGAAAAAGTTAGTCGAAAACATAAAAGCCGGTTTAAAAAAATCTGGGATTAAACCTGAAATTTACAAAAAGAGAGGAAGAATTTTCATCAAGACTGAGAAGATTTCAAGAGCGTGCAATTCTCTTAAAAGAATTTTTGGTATAGTCTCATTTTCCCCTTGCTTTCATTTGCAAACGAGCAGGAAAGATGAAATTATTGAATTTTTTAGAGAAAATTATACTTCCTTCATTAAACCTAAACAAACCTTTGCTTTAGAAGTAAAAAGAGTGGGAAATCATGATTATTCCAGTCAGCAATTAGCTAAGGAAATAGGTAAAGTTGTAAGAAGAAACGTTAACTTGACAAAACCTGATGTAAAAATTTTTATTGAGGTAAGAGAAAACGATACTTACGTTTACACGAAAAAAATTAAAGGTTTGGGAGGGATGCCTGTTAGCACTTCAGGAAAAGTTTTGTCCTTAATTTCAGGAGGAATAGACTCTCCAGTTTCAAGCTGGCTTGCTATGAAAAGAGGTTGCAGAGTAGTTTTTATCCACTTCCATTCTTTCCCCCTTGTTTCAAGAACAAGCATAGAAAAAGCTAAAGAATTGGTGAAAATTTTGAGCCAATACCAGGGAAAAGCCAAACTTTATTTAATTCCTTTCTCAGAAGTTCAAATGAGAATAAAAACTTTAGCTCCTGCAAAGTACAGAATAATTCTTTACAGAAGAGCTATGGTAAAAATTTCGGAGGAAATAGCAAAGAAAGAAAAAGCAAAGGCTTTAGTTACAGGGGAAAGTCTTGCTCAAGTTTCTTCTCAAACTTTGGATAATTTAGCAGTAATAAACGAAGCAGCAAGCTTGCCAATACTAAGACCATTAATAGGAATGGACAAGAATGAAATAATTGAAATTGCGAAAAAAATAAAGACTTATGAAATTTCTATCAAGCCACAAGAGGATTGCTGCACTTTATTCGTACCAAAACACCCGACAACAAAAGCAAAGCTTGAAATTGTGAAGAAAATTGAGAAAGGATTGGGTTTAGGAAAAATAGTTGAGAAGGTAATCAAAGAATCTGAAGTCGTAGAAACAATTTAAAATCATTCTTTTGATTTTCTTAATAATCCAATCAGCTCCCAGATACTTCTAAGATGATAATCAGGATATTGTAGAGGGTCTTGAGAATCGATAGGATAAACTTGCCCGTATTTAATCAATACTGTTAGAATACCTGCTTCGTTAGCAGGTTTTATGTCCTTTTGAGGATTATCACCAACCATTAACATTTCATCAGAGGCATAGCCATGTTCTTTCTTTATATCCTCAAAAATCTTACTTGAATTTTTTATGCCTTTTCTTATGTAAATATGATCTTCTTTGAAATAATCGACTAAATTAAGCTCGTACATTCTTGTCCATCCTTGGAATTGAGGAGCGTCTGAGATCAACCCCAAAGTATAGCCCATTTTATTCAATTCTTCTAAGGCAAAAGGTACGTCAGGGTATACTCTTAAATACCTTCTTTTTGCTTCCCTGTAAGCTACTGTGGCTGCAGCCTTAATCTTGTTATAAGTTTTAGATTCAGGGTTAAGGTTGAGTTTCAAGAGCAAATCATCAAAAACTCTTTGGTATTCCCATCCTTTTTCATCGTATATGTTTTCTATCATCTTTCGAATTTCTTGCTCAGACAATCCTAGACCAGCTTTTCGCATGGCAGAAGCCGAAGCTATAATCGCCGATTCTTTATAACCTCTCCAGTCTACCAGCGTCTGGTCTAGATCGAAGAATATAGCCTTAATTCTTGCCAAACTTTTTGACATAAAACAGATACTGAAATTAAATTTTAAAAATTAATAGTTTAAGCTTCATCTTGGCACTCAGGGCATCTCAACTCTTCTTCATATCCATGAAGATAGTCTATATAATAACCATGTTTTTTGCAGAAGCCGTAAAAATACTCTAAATTACCGTAACCATAAGGGTTGGTTGTAAAGGCCGGGTATCTTCCAAGTAAACGAATTAAAATTCTTTTCCATAGAGGAATCTTTTTTTTATTAACGATTCTACATAGGTGTGACATTTTCTCACTTTTCTTTTAAATTTTACTAAAGAAAAACATTTAAAAAGTTTTCTCTTAAATTAACTCATGGAAGGTAGAAAGATTTCTCCAGAAGGAAAAGTTAAAGAAGCAATTTTAGAAATTTTGAAATCAAGACTTAAAGTTGAATCTCAAGAAGAACTAGCAAGACTTGTTTTAAGGTTACTAAGAAAAGAGGATAAAAATTATGCGCTTTCTCCGATTAGAGTGAAAAGAATAGCTTTGCAAATTCCTGAGGTTGAAGTTAAAGCTAAGACTAAAAAGGCTGTGAAGATGCAAAAAATTGAAGCATGCCCAATTTGCAATTCTAAAATAGAAGAAGTAAAAGTTAAGAACTTGCTTAATAAGGAAATTGTTGTTGGCTATAAATGCAGTAAATGCGCTTATCAAAGTGATTTGGAATCTTTTATGCCGATGAAGTATATTTTCATTTTAAAGCAAAGATATAAATCCTAAAGGGAACCTAGTTCTAGCTGATGAGTTATAGTTTGGAAGTAATTCAAGACCAAACAGAAAAAAATAAACTTTGATGAAACTAGTTTCACCAAATACTCTTATAAGTTCTTACAAAGGTAGAAAAATTGAAGTTCACCAAACCTATGCTTACACAAGATCTGCAGGATGAATGAATAAAATGAAAAGATTTTTATTTAAAAGGAAAAATTAATATAGTGAGAAATTGGTCAGACTAATAGCTATAGCCTCAGGAAAAGGTGGAGTTGGAAAAACAACTCTAGCAACAAACCTTGCAATAGCATTAAACCAGCTTGGCTACAGAGTTATAGTTATTGATGCGAACTTAACCACACCTCATCTTTCCTACTATTTAGGCTTACCAGAATATTCCGTAACCCTTAACGATATTTTAAGAGGAAAAGAAGACATAAGGCATGCTGTCACAAGCTATAATGGGGTTATGTTTGTTCCATCTTCTCTCAACCCTTCAGATATTCTTGGAGTTGACATAAAATACTTGAAATACTCTATAAAAAGGCTAGACTTGCCTATGATAGATTTTGTTTTTGTCGACTGCGCTCCAGGCCTAGGAAGAGAGGCAGTTTGTGGTATGGACGCCTGTGATGAAATAATATTTGTTACCACTCCAACAATCCCAAACATGATGGACGTGAAAAGAACCATGGAAATGATAGATTTAAGAGGAAAAAAACTTTGGCTTGTTCTTAACATGGTAGGTTTGGGAAAGTATGAGTTTAAAAAAGAGCAAGTTGAAGAGCTTTTGGGTCTTCCTGTTTTGGGGCAAATACCTTTTGATAAAAATGTTATAGATAGTGTTGCTTTTGGTGTTCCTTTACTTAAGTTTAAATCAAAATCTCCTGCAGGCGTCAGGTACATGCAAATTGCGCATCAATTAGTTGGGAAGGAATTTGAAGTTTGCCCCACACTATTCCAAAAAATACTTGCTGGCTTGAAGGAAAAAATTTTTGGAAGAAAGGAGTAAGTTTTATATCTATTCTCAGTAATATAGATTTAAGCATAGAAATAGATATTTTAGACTTAGAGCCATTTGATTTTGTATCTTTTGAAGGAAGAGAAGATGAACGAAGCAAATGAAGTCAAAATTTCTAAGATAAGAAAAAGAGATGGAAGGATTGTAGATTTTGATAAGAATAAAATAACTGAAGCTATATGGAAAGCTGCAAAAAGTGTTGGTGGAAAAGATAGGCAATTATCTGAAAAACTTGCCGACCAGGTTGTTGAACTCTTAGAAAAACAGCTTAAGCCAGGAGAAATCCCAACAGTAGAGCAAGTTCAAGATTTAGTCGAAAAAGTTTTGATAGAAAATGGGCATGCAAAAACAGCAAAAGCTTATATTCTTTACAGACAAAAAAGAGCAGAGTTAAGGAAAGCAAAAGCCTTACTTGGAGTTGAGGACGATTTAAAACTTCCTTTAAACGCGATAGTAGTTTTAGAAAAAAGATACTTGAGAAAGGACCCTGAAGGTAAAATTATAGAAACTCCTAGGCAGCTGTTCAGAAGGGTCGCTCGTGCTATAGCTGAGGTTGAAAAAAGATACGGAAAAAATGAACAAGAAATACAAGAAATAGAGGACCAGTTTTTTGAGATGATGACAAGACTTGAATTCTTACCAAATTCTCCAACTCTTATGAACGCAGGAACAAATACAAAGCTTAACCTGAGCGCATGTTTTGTCGTTCCTGTTGAAGATTCTATAGAAAGTATTTTTGATGCTGTAAAGATAATGGCTATCATCCAGAAGGCAGGTGGAGGAACTGGCTTTAGTTTTTCTAAACTTAGACCAGCAGGAGATGTCGTTCAATCGACTAGTGGAATAGCATCTGGTCCGATAAGTTTTATGCAAGTTTTTGATGCAGCAACAGAAGTAATAAAACAAGGAGGAAAGAGAAGAGGGGCAAACATGGGAATTTTAAGGGTCGACCATCCCGACATTCTTGATTTTATAGTTTGCAAAGAAAGGGAAGGTGTTCTAAGGAATTTTAACATTTCTGTGGCAGTAACCGATAAATTTATGGATGCTGTCGAAAAAGATAAAGATTTTGAATTATTAAACCCAAGAACAAAAAAGCCTGTTAAAAGAATTAAAGCAAGAGCAATTTGGAATTTAATAGTTACTATGGCTTGGAAGAATGGGGAACCTGGAGTTATTTTTATCGATACAATTAACAAGCATAACCCAACTCCTCATGTAGGAGAGATAGAATCAACGAACCCTTGTATAGTTGGTGATTGTTTTGTTTCTACCGATAAAGGTTTGGAAAGAATGGAAACCTTAATAGATAGATTTAATGAAGAAATCGTAGAGGTTGCTACAGAAAATAGAGTCCCTAAGATTGTTAGTAGTGGGAAGCAAAAATTTTTGATGCAATCTTTACAAAAAGGAGTTTCTTTGAACAAAATTTCTTCAATATGGCAAACTGGGTTTAAAGAAACTTTCAAATTGGTGACAGAAAGTGGTTATGAGCTGATAGCAACCCCAGATCACAAAATTTTAACGTCTGAAGGATGGGTACCTTTAATAGAGTGTCTAGGGAAAAAGGTTTTAATTCAGTCAGGTGAAATCGATTTTAATAAAAACCCGAAATTACCTTTTGAAGTCGAGAATAAAATTAAAGGGAAAAATGGAAGAATTTATGAGTACAACTTTCCAAAAGAATGGTCAAAAGAATTGGGAAATGTGCTAGGGTGGTTGGTTGGCGATGGCTGGATAATTGGTAAAGGAGAGAATTGCAGAGTGGGATTTACGTTCTCAAAAGATGAAAATAAAATTTTAGAGTTTATCAAGCATGTAGTCAACAACTATTACGGAAAAAATATAAAAGAAGTTGAAAGAGATAATGGTGTTAAACATCTTTCCTATCACTCTAAATTTTTCGTCGATTTCTTCTTGAAGCTAGGAGTTGACCCAGAGAAAAAACATATACCTCGAAGTATTTTCACCGCAACTAAAGATGCGGTCGTAGGTTTCCTACAGGGTTTGTTTAGTTCAGATGGGACTATCGGTTTAAAGCATGGAAAGGCATCTTGCATAAGGCTTACTTCTAGGTCAGAAAATTTATTAAAAGAAGTCCAATTGCTTCTCATCAACTTAGGAATTAAATCGCGTATATACGATAGGTCAAGAAAAGAAAGAGAGGTTTTCACTTATGTTAACAAAAAAGGCAGAGTTAAGAGGTATGTTTCAGACGGAACTTGCTTTGAGTTAGAAATATCGAAAGATAATGTAATTAGATTTTTGGAAAAAATAGGATTTTTAGAGGATAAGTTTAGTAAAAAAATAGAAACGTTGAAAAATAAAAAGTATAGAAAAGAAGATTTCTTCGACAAAGTAAAAGAAATATTACCTGCAGGCCAAAGAATCGTGTACGATTTGACAGAACCAAAGACTCACTCTTTTATTTGTCAAGGAATAGTAGTATCCAATTGCGGGGAGCAGCCTTTATTGCCGTACGAATCTTGCAATTTAGGTTCAATCAACTTGTCAAAATTTGTTGAGGATGGAAAAATTGACTGGGAAAGGCTAAGAAAAACTGTTAGGTTAGCAGTTCGCTTCCTCGATAATGTTATCGATGCAAACTATTATCCAATCCCTCAAAT
>JBMFPE010000035.1:0-1626 GCA_049969275.1 Candidatus Aenigmatarchaeota archaeon
GAAGAATTGAAGCACGCTAGTAGAATGAGTGCAAAAGTAGACAATACTGCAATTCAATGCGATTATCCTTTATATCACCATACTTTTTTCTTTACAGCAGAAGGAAAATGGGTTGTTGTTCAGCAAGGGATGAACGTGGAAACGCAAACTGCTCGCAGATACCATTGGATTTCCGAAAACGTTAAAAGTTTTGTCGAAGAACCTCATTCAGCTATTTGCTGCGACATAAAAAAAGAAAACGCCTTAGACATGACTTCTAAGCAAAGCAAGGAAGCGAGAAAAATTTCAGTAGATTTGGTAAAAGAAGGACCAAGAAGAATTAAAAACGATTTGCTATCTATAAGGCCAATCTATCAAAAAAGTTTGAAAGAGTTTCTTCCTTTAAAGAAAAAGGAATTTGTTGCACATGTTTTAAAAATGCCTAGAAATATAAATTGGCAGGCTTTGCAAGAAGCTTACGACTTCCAGCCAAAAAATTATGAAGAATTTTTGGGAATTAAAGGTATCGGTCCTTCTACAGTAAGAGGCTTGGCTTTAGTCTCTGAAATTATTTATGGTTCAGCACCAAGCTGGAAAGACCCAGTAAAATACTCTTATGCTTATGGAGGTAAAGATGGTGTCCCAAAGCCAATAGAAAGAAGAGCTATGGATGAATCGATAAGATTCTTAGATGAAGTTCTTAAGCAAGTAGAAATAGGGAAGAAAGAAAAGCTAGAAGCTTTAAGAAGATTAAAAAATCTTGTACCGAATGAATAAATTTATTAAATTCCTGATAACTTTATGGAAGTTTGTACAGCAAAAAGAAATGTTAAAAACCCTAGAAGAATTTCTGTAGTTGTTAGTTGTTTATTAGAAAAAGACGGGAAAATTTTGTTGGTTAAGAGGAAGAAATCAAAAAAGGCTTTTCCAAGTTTTTGGGGTGTCCCTACAGGAAAAGTAAAAGCAGGAGAAACTTTGGAAGAAGCTTTGATAAGGGAGGTAAAAGAAGAAACTGGCCTTGAAGTTGAACCATTAAAACTTCTCCATATAACCCAAGAATTTCATGATAATCATCATCACCTAGTCTTTGCTTTTAAAGCAAAAATTATCGGAGGGAATTTAAAGCCAAAGAGTGATGTTTGTGAAGCAAGATGGTTTAAACCGAGTGAAATAAAAGTTAAGCTTCAGCCTGTAGCAAAAGAACAAATAAAATCCTTAAACGTCTTTTAGAATTTTCAAAATTTTTTCATGAATTAAGGAATTTGTAGCCAAGAAATCACATCTTCTTAACTTCCATTCTCTTCCTTTAAAATCGCTAACTTTCCCTCCTGCCTCCTCAACCAACAAAACTCCTGCAGCAACATCCCAAGGAGGGATCTTAAAAGTCAAGTAAGCTTCTGCCCTTCCTGAGGCAACCCATGCACACTCTAAGCTTCCTGAGCCAAGCTTTCTTATGTCAACTGCCTTTGCTATTATTCTACTGTAAAGCTTTGCCTTTCTTTTCTTGTTTTTTTCCTCGCCTTCACAGGTAACAAAATAACTTTTTTCTAGCTTGTTTATACTAGAAACTTTTATTCTTTTTCCGTTCAAGAAAGCGCCTTTACCTTTCTCCGCAGTAAATAGTTCGTCGTGAATCGGATCATAGAC
>JBMFPE010000035.1:1636-7214 GCA_049969275.1 Candidatus Aenigmatarchaeota archaeon
AAAAAAAGTTTCGTTTGAAATCGGAAAATAAATAGCTCCACACTTAAGTTTTCTATCTTCTGCAAAAGCTATGGAAACAGAAAATAAAGGATTACCGTTAACAAAATTTCCTGTTCCGTCTAAAGGGTCAACTATCCATAAATATCTAGAATCCTTTTCTACATAGCCTGTTTCCTCTGATAGTATGCTATGCTCAGGATATTTTGCTAGAATCAATTTTTTAATCAAATTCTCAGAAGCTTTATCATAAATTGTTTTTATAGCTTTACTGTGCCCTCTTTTTGAGTACTCTTTCACTTTTTTAAAATTTTTTAAGAGCAAGAGTCCTGCTTTTCTTGCAAAACTTATCGCATCTAAAAGAATTTTTTCCATAAATTAAATTATCTTAAAAAAATAAAATTAGCTTTATAATCTCATACGACATTTTTATAACTTCGAGTAGTTTACTAATTATCAAGGGCCGGTAGATCAAAGGTAGATCGTCTCCTTCGCAAGGAGAAGGTTCCGGGTTCAAATCCCGGCCGGTCCATCAAACACTTCTCAGTACCTTAACTATTTCCTTTATACTTTCTTCCATTCTTACTAAAACCCATCCTAGGTTAGCTTCTTTTCCTAACAAGCAAGCCAAAATCATCTCACTGTCAACAGGAAAGCAAACATAATAGCCGTTAGAAGCCTTTACTATAGTGTGAGTAAAGCTTCCCATCACTAATTCATTTGTTGTCATTATCGAGACTTTTGCTATGGTTGCGGCTAAAGCAGCTAACAACCTAGCATTAAGTTTAGAAGGAAGATAAGAAGCCACTAACAAACCCTCTCTATCGGCTATGATAGCTCCCTTCACCCCTTCTATTCCTTTCATTTCTTTCAGTATTTTTTCTAGCTCAGCTTTAACTTCCATATTCTTCACTCTTTGTTATCTCGTATAGTGTTTTAAAAAAGTAAATGAAAGCAAAAAGCAAAAGATAAGTAGAAAAAACAGTTATAAGAAGGCTAGAATGAAAATAAACTTCGTAAATTGGTAAAACTAAAAAAGCTATGGCAAATATGAAAAGCATTACGGTTAAAATTCCAAAACATTTTGGAATTTTTGGATTAAGGAAAATAAGTGAAGCAGCAAGTTGCTCGTTTTCCTCTAGATTTTTCAAGAATTTTCTGGAGTAAAAAGTAACTAAAATAAATAGAACAGATATCAACAGGTAAACTATAAAGTTGATAGTATCAAAAACTTCCACCATACTTTTCAAACCTCTTCTTCCATTTTCTAGCTAAGAAGATGAAGCACACGATAAAAAGTAAAAAACAAGACAAGGAAAGAATAGCTAAAATGCTTGTCAAGACTCCAGAAATAGATTTCATGACCTCTGCTCCGAATGTGTAAGCCGCATATGCCATAGAATAAGCAAAAAAGCTAATCCCATTAACCAATGAAAAAATACACAAAACTTTTACTTCATTTTTAAACTCTTTAATAGACAAAAAAAGACTAATCATTGAAAGATCTTGCTGTGTTTTTAACCGTTTGAATAGTAAAAGAGATGTGTAAGCTGCCAGTATGCCTATAACAAAAAAGAAGGAACTAAGGATAAAATAGCTGTCTATTTGGCCTCCAACCGAAAAATAATAAATCATTTCCCTAATCAAGAAGGTAATGCCAAGTATTATTAAAACCTGAAAAGCTAAGCTATTTTTCATATTTAAGAATAGAAGTTATAAAATAAAAAGATGGAAGAAAAAATTTTAAAAGCATTGAAAAACACGATAGACCCTGAGACAGGAATAGATGTAGTAAGCATGGGGATGATAAAAGAAATAGAAGTAAAAGGAAAGAATGTAAAGATTAAGTTTAAACCAACAACACCTTTTTGCCCGATGATAGGCTATTTGACAGAACAAATAAGAAAAGAAGTCAAAAAAGTCAAAGGAATAGAAAAAGTTGAGGTTGAAGTTGTTTTTTAGAACCTCATCAAACTATCTACTAGCTTTTGAGTTGCCTCTTTTTCTGCTTCTTCTTCTGGTTTGATTATTTCTGTTACTAGTCTTTCTATTGTTTTTCTTTTTTCTGCTTCCCCTATGGCTACTATAGCCTTGAAAGGTTCTTCGATCTTCTTCATAACTTCTGTAAATTCTGCAAACTGCTTTTTAAGTTCTATCAAAGCACACCAAAGTTGAGCCACTTTCACGTCTTCTGACTGCATGTAAGCAGCTCTGTGTTTTTTTGCTGAATCTAACAGGCTAGATAGAATTTCCTTTGCATCATCACTTAAAAAATTCTTCCAATCTTCCTCCTTCTGGAAAAGCACACCATCACCTTACTCAACTTATAGAAAGTTAAATTTAAATACTTATCGGTAGTGACACTTAAAAGAAAATAAAAATAAGTTTTCTCTTCACCAAATTTTAAAAGAAAAGCATGTTGATAGCTGCTACTGGTGATGTTCACAGCCCTAGATACTATGATGATTTTGTTAGGGCTATAGATAACTTGAGAGCAAAACCTGATTTATTCTTGATAGTTGGGGACATGATTGAAAGAGGGGATTTGAAGGAATATGAAAAAATAAACAACGTGCTGTTTGGTAAAATAACCTGCCCTATAGTCGCATGTTTTGGAAATAACGAATATCAAGAATTGAGAGAAAAAATTAAAACAAGTTACAAGGAAATAAAGTTTTTGGATGACGAAAGTGTTGTGTTAAGAATAAAAGACTCTTCTGTAGGGATTATCGGCACCACAGGAAGTTTAGATTCTCCAACTCTCTGGCAAAGAAAAAACGTTCCAAACATCGAAAAGATATACGAAGAAAGGGTAAGCTTTGTTGACAGATACTTACAAAGAATTTTTGCAGATTTTAAAATTCTTCTTATTCATTACTCTCCGACTTACAAAACTTTAGAAGGCGAGAACCCACACTTTTATCCCAACTTAGGCTCGCAAAAATATGAAAGAATAATAAAAGAGAGGAAGCCGAATTTAGTTATTCATGGACATTCGCACAGAGGAATGAAACAAGCATGGGTTGATAAAGTTCCTATATTCAACGTTGCATTTCCTTTGAACAAAAATATTGTAATAATAGATACAGAAAAAGACTTAAAAGCAGGAATTTCAAGGTTTGTAAACGTTTAATTATTTAAGAGAAATTTTATTATTATTCAAAGATATAGGGGCTTTAAGATGGAACCAAAAATAAAGGAAAAAAGATGGAATATAAATCTGGAAGAAAAAATCTTGAAAGAGTGGTTTCAAAAAAAAATATTTAAAACTGATTTCAAAACAAAGAAAAAAATATTTTCTATAGATACACCACCACCATATCCTTCTGGCTTGCCTTGGCATATTGGTGCAGTAGTTCATTATTCTCAAATAGATATGATAGCAAGAACAGCAAGAATGTTAGGGTTTGAGGTTTACTTTCCAATAGGGATCGATAGAAACGGCATACCAGTTGAACTTTACACAGAAAAAAAGTACAACGTCAGGTTGCATGAAGTAGAAAGAAAAAAATTTATAGAACTTTGTAAACACTCTTTAGACGACGTAGAGAAAATTTTCATAAAGATCTTAAAAAAGGTTGGCTTAAGTGGAGATTTTGAGAATTATTACCGCACAGACTCTGAAGAATACAGGAAACTAACCCAAACAACTTTCATTTGGCTTTGGAATAAAGGCTTGATATATGAAGCGACAAGACCTAACAACTATTGTATAGATTGCAAAACAACTATAGCTGATGCTGAGATAGAGTACGAAGAAATTCCAACAAAACTTGTTTATATAAACTTTAAAGTTAAGGAAACAGGAAAAGATTTGACTATTGCTACAACAAGGCCTGAATTCCTTTGTTCTTGCCAAGCTGTCATAGTCCACCCAGAAGATGAAAGATACAAAAACCTGCAAAAAA
Organism: Candidatus Aenigmatarchaeota archaeon; assembly: GCA_049969275.1. Lineage (GTDB taxonomy): Archaea > Aenigmatarchaeota > Aenigmatarchaeia > CG10238-14 > SCSR01 > JAVZHQ01. Next base: position 5,542 of record JBMFPE010000035.1, read on the forward strand.
TGCATGCCATAGTTCCTATTTATGGAAGAGAAGTCCCGATAATTCCTTGTAAGGAGGCAAAACCAGAATTTGGAACAGGTGCTGCCATGGTTTGTAGTTATGGCGACCAAAGTGATGTTAGAATTTTCAGGCAATTCAAGCTTAAAGAAATAATAGCCATAAATGAGGATGGTAAAATGACAGAGAATGCAGGAGATTATGCTGGGTTGAAAATTGAGGAAGCAAGAAAAAAAATAATCGAGGACTTACAAAAAATTGGTCTAATTAAAAAAATAGAAGAGATTTGGCACAGAACCCCCCTTTGTGAGAGAAGCAAAACCCCCATAGAAATAATTCCTATGAAAGAATACTACCTTAAACAAATTCAGTTTTCAGAAGATTTAAAGAAAGAAATTGAAAAAATTAACTTCCACCCAAAAGAACATAAGTCAATTTTACTTAACTGGATTAACTCTTTAACCACAGACTGGCCAATCTCTAGAAGAAGGTTTTATGGGACTGAAATACCTATTTGGTACTGTAAAAAATGTGGCAAACCAAACGTTCCAGAACCGGGAAAATATTATAGACCATGGGAAGAAAAACCTCCTTTTTCTAAATGCTCTTTTTGTGATGGTAAAGAGTTTGTTGGAGAGCAAAGAACATTTGACACCTGGTTTGATTCTAGTATTTCTCCTCTATTCATTTCAAAATTCTTGAAGGATAAAAATTTCTTTAAAAAAGTTTATCCAAATTCCATAAGACCTCAAGGAAAAGATATAGTCAGAACATGGCTCTATTATACTTTGCTGAGATGCTACCAAATAACAAAAAAAATGCCTTTTGAGCATGTATGGATCTCTGGGTATGGAGTTGATGAAAAGGGAGAAAAAATGAGCAAAAGTAAAGGGAACGTTATCGACCCTTTACCAATTATTGAAAAATATGGAAGTGATGCCTTCAGGTTTTGGGGCGCTCAAGAAGCAAGCTTAGGTTATGACTTTAGATGCTCAGAGCAAAGGATATTTGCTAACTCAAAATTCTTAACAAAACTCTGGAATATTGCAAGGTTTATCTCAATATTTCCAGGACCAAAAAAAGCAAAACTTACCAAAACAGATGAATGGATTTTGGCAGAACTAAGCAATTTGGTGGAAGAATGCTTGAAAGGATACGAAGATTTTAACTTTTTCATACCTTCTAACAAAATAAGAGAATTTACTTGGAATATTTTTGCTTCCCACTATATAGAAATGGTCAAACCAAGGGCTTACGGTAAAGGGTTCTCTAAAGAAGAGAAGGAAGCAGCTTTATTTACTTTACACACATGCTTAAAAACAATTCTACTTCTTCTTGCCCCAATAGCTCCGTATATAACAGAGTTTATCTGGAAAAAACTTTACTCAAAAGAAAGCATTCATCTGCAAAAGTTTCCTAGACCTGAACGGAAAAAAGAAATGACAAAATTAACTAAAAGCCTGATCGAATTCAACTCAAAAATCTGGGAGGAAAAGAAGAAAAAAGGAGTTTCCTTAAAAGAAGCTATTAAAATAGAAATACCAGAAGAGCTAAAAGTTTTTGAGAAAGATTTAAAAATTCAAATTTTTGATTATTATCTTTTTTTTCCTCTAATATACGATTACCTATTTCATAAGGAATTCTTACATCAACATTTATAATAGATCGGTAAATAT
>JBMFPE010000036.1:0-7211 GCA_049969275.1 Candidatus Aenigmatarchaeota archaeon
CGACATGCTTATTCAGCTTGGAATCCCTTACAATTCTGAAGAAGGTTTGAAGGTTGCAGAAGAAGTTATGAAATTCATTTCAGAAGAAGGAAGAAAAATGTCTGTAGAACTTGGTGAAGAAAAGGGTTCTTTCCCGAATTTCAAAGGAAGTGTTTGGGAAAAGAGAGGTTACAAAACGATGAGGAACGCAACAGTAACAACGATCGCTCCAACCGGAACAATAGGAGTAATTGCAGGATGTTCTTCTGGCATAGAGCCGTTGTTTGCTATCGCTTATGTAAGGGAGGTTTCAGAAAGTCTAGGAACAAACTTAGTAGAGATAAATCCTCTGTTTGAAACTACAGCCATAAGAGAGGGATTTTACACAGAAGACTTGATGAAGAAAATTTCTGGAAGGACTTCAATTCAGGATGTGCAAGAGATTCCAGAAAATATAAGAAAAATTTTTGTTACTGCTCATGACATTAGTCCAGAATGGCATGTGAGAATGCAGGCTGCTTTTCAAAAGTATACTGATAACGCTGTTAGTAAAACAATAAATTTTCCTTATAACGCAACTCCTCATGATGTAGAAAAAGCCTACTTGCTAGCTTACAAGCTTGGATGTAAGGGAATAACAATTTACAGACATGGAAGCAGAGAAGTTCAAGTTTTAAAGCCAATAAGTGAAGCTTCTTCAGTTTGTCCAACATGCACTTTATACTCTTAAGGTGGTGGTATGGTAATTCCTGTTGTTGACGAGGAAAAATGCATCGGTTGTGGGTTATGTGCAAGTCTTTGTCCAAATGTTTTCAAGTTAGGGGAAGACGGAAAATCTCATGTGATCAACCCAAAGGGATGCGACGAATGCGATTGTAAGACTGTAGAAGATTCTTGCCCAGCAGGAGCAATAAAATTGGTTAAGAAATAGTTAGATTTTTTTAACTTTCGGTCCTTCTTCTGTATCTTCTACTTTATAACCCAATTCTTTTATTTTTTCCCTTAGCTCGTCAGCAAGCTTCCAGTCTTTTTTCTTTCTTGCTTCTTCTCTTCTTTTTAAAAGCTTCTTGACCTCTTCAGGCAATATTTCTTCCTTTTTTATCTCTTTTTGTAAAATACCAAAAATATACCCAAGCTCTTTGAAATTTTTGATTATAACTTCTGAAAGTTTTTTGTTGATTTCTCCGTTTTGTTTTTCCAATAAAGAGTTAGTTTTGGTTGAAAGTTCATAAAGACAGCTAATTGCTTTTGGTGTGTTGAAATCGTCATCCATAAAAGCTTCAAACTTCCTTTTGCATTCTTTAACAAACTTTTTAAATTCTTTTTCATGTTTTGTTAGTTTTTTTCTTTTCTTCGCTTCTTGTAAATTTTGTAAAGTATTGTAAAGTTTTTCCAGGTTTGTTCTCGCTTGCTCAAGATTTTTTTCACTATAATCTATAGGACTTCTGTAATGGGATGAAACAAAGAAAAGTCTTAAAGTTTCAGCATCATACTTTTTCAAGGCATCCCTTATCGTGACAAAATTTCCTAAAGATTTTGCCATTTTTCTTCCTTCAACTGTAAGAAAGCCTGTGTGTAGCCAATACTTGACAAAGGGTTTTTTTCCTGAAATAGCTTCCATTTGGGCTATTTCAGCTTCATGATGAGGGAAAATTAAATCCCTAGCTCCACCATGAATGTCATACTGTGGACCAAAGTATGCTTCGGTAATTGCTGTATCTTCTATATGCCATCCTGGCCTTCCTTCAAACCAAGGAGAAGGCCATTTTGGTTCGTTTGGCTTAGACTTTTTCCACAAGCAGAAATCCCCTTTATTTCTTTTATTCACACTTTCATCAATCCTTGAAACAGCATCCTCTGCTTCTAGAGTAGTCCTTCCAGACAACTTTCCGTATTCTTTAAACTTGCTTAAGTCATAATAAATTCCATCTTCTATTTCATAGGCATAGCCTTTTTCCAACAACCTTTTAACTTGACTTATTATTTCTTTTATATAATCTGTTGCACGTGCATACTCATTTACAGAATTAATTCCTAAAGCGTTCATATCCTTATAAAATTCTTCCTCAAATTTTCTAGCTAAAGCTTCGGGAGTTAGTCCTTCTTTATTAGCTCTATCGATTATTTTATCATCTAAATCAGTAATGTTTTGAAGATAAAAGACATTATAACCTTTATACCTGAGGTATTTTGCGATTACGTCAAACTGAACATACGTTTTGGCATGCCCTAGATGTGAGAAGTCGTAGACTGTAGGACCACAAACAAACATCTTCACTTTCTTATCCTCTAAAGGTTTGAAAACTTCTTTTTTTCTTGTTAGTGTATTAAAGAGTTTTAATACCATGAGCTTCACTAAGGTTAAAAGCTCGGGACGGGATTTGAACCCGTATGCGTCGGTCTCAACTTTTCATCCTTTTTTTCAAAAGACCAACTGCAGCCGACTGCCTAACCGGATTCGGCCACCCGAGCTTTTTCTATCACCTCTTTATTTAATAAAAACATTTTCCTTCTTAAATCTCTAAACATAAGTATTTCTTTAACTAGTTTTTGTTTTTTGAGTTTAGATAAGTTATACCTTAAAGTTCTTTCAGGAAGTTTTGTAAGTTTTAAAAGTTCACGTCTAGTCTTTGGACTATTAGAAATGGCTTTTTTAATAGCTTTCAAAGCAAAGGCTATCGCCCACTTTTAGCACCAAATTAATTTATATACTTTAGCTTAAAAAAGTTTTTGATAGAGGCAAAGTGAAAAAAGAATAAGAAGATGATTAAATGAAAATAATTGACTGCCACGTTCATCCTCTTTTTGAAGACGAAGAACTGAAATTACTGGCAAATAAGGCTAAAGTTGATTTTTCTCTTAAAGGTCTGACTAAGGAAATGAAAGAAAATAAGGTTGAAAGGATTGTTGCTATTTCCATTCATAATGAGGAAAACAATCGTTTTATAGAGAGTTTAGCCAAAGAAAATAAGTACATTTTACCTGTCTATTTTGTTGATGTTTTAAATATCACAAAAAAATCTTTACAACTACTCGAAAGCAGCCTCAGGGAAAAAAAGTTTTCTGCTTTAAAACTGACACCTGGCGGACAATACTTTTATCCAAACGAAAAAAGATGTAAAAAAATCTACAGAATAGCAGAAAAATACAGAGTACCTGTAATCATTCATTCAGGAGACCCATTTTACAGTTTTGCAAAAGCAAAGTATACCAACCCTATTTATATCGATGATGTAGCTGTGGAACATCCTAACTTAAAAATCGTTATCGCCCATTCTGGTAATCCATGGTTTGAGGATGCTGCTGAAGTTGCTTATAAAAACGAAAATGTTTTTCTAGATCTTTCTGGATGGTTTACGGGAAAAGTTGAAAGTTCTTATGCAAAAATAATAAAGAATAAAGTGGAGTTTCTCTTCTCCTACTTGGAAGGTTGTGAAAAGATACTATACGGGACTGATTGGCCAATTATTCGAATGAAACCTTATATTAATTTTATAAAAAGTCTTGGGCTTGAAAATTATGAACTAAGGAAAATATTTTATAAAAATGCGTTAAAAGTTTTCTGGTGTGATTAGATGAAGCTAACTAAAAAGCAAATTAATCAAATAGAAAATTTTGCTAGCAGTTTTTATAAAAAATTAGACAAAACTCATGGGAATGAATTTACTTTAATTCAGGTGGAAGAATGACTTTGATTTTTGTTTATATTACAAACCCAAATAAAAAACATGCAGAAAAACTGGCTTTACATTTGCTAAAGAAAAGGTTGGTAGTTTGTACCAATATTTTCCCGATTCAAAGCTTTTACTGGTGGGATGAAAAAATAGAAAAATCAAAAGAGTATGTTCTAATAGCAAAAACTATAAAAGAAAATTTTAAGAAAATTAAAGAAGAAGTTAAAAAAATTCACGAGTACAGTCTACCGATAATAGCAAAAATAGAAGTTAAAACAAATAAAGAATATGAGGATTGGCTAAGAAAAGAAGTGAGATAATGGGTTATATTTATCTTTACACTGGTACAGGAGCTGGAAAAACAACTAATGCCTTAGGTTTGGCTTTGCGCTCAGTTGGGCATAATCATAGAGTTGTTATAATCCAATTCTTGAAATGGTGGAAAAATACAGGAGAATACAAGATAAGAAATAGGCTTAAGCCTTATTATGAGATTTACCAGTTTGGAAGGCCTGGTTGGTTCAAGCTTGATGGCTCGCCGAAAGTTTATCGCTTTGGGAAGAAAAAGTTTATTGTTAGAAATTTAAACGATGCAGATAAGCTATTTGCAAGGAAAGGTTTAGAATTTGCTAAAAAAATTGTGAAAGAGAAAAAACCCCATTTGCTTGTTCTGGACGAAATCAATTTAGCTTTACACTGGAAGCTTTTGGATAAAAAAGAGGTTATAAAATTTTTGAAATCTATCCCAAAAATAACTGATGTAGTTCTAACTGGGAGGTTTGCCCCAAAATATCTTTACGATGTTGCCGATTTTGTTAATGTAATTAAAGACGTGAAATTTCCAAGAAAAATACCTACAACAAAAGGAATTCAATACTGAACAAGAAATTCTGATATTTCTTTTACTTCTATATCCTTAGCAGCGTTTTTCAAATTCACATAACAAAGTGGACAGGCAGTTACAAGAACTTTTGATTTAGTTTCCCTTGCTTGCTTGATCCTCTCTTTGGCGATTTCTTCTGCCAATTCAGGATAGTTCCCGACAACTCCTCCTCCTGCCCCACAACAAAAAGAATTTTCTTTTGTGAATTCCATCTCAACAACGTTAAAGCCTAGGGATTTCAATATCTCTCTGGGTTCTTCATAGATTCCACTATACCTTCCCAAATGGCAGGGGTCATGGTAAGTGATCAATCCTTTAAACTTTCCTTCTGTCTTTAGCTTGCCTTCTTTCACAGCTTTGGCTATTGTTTGAATCGTATGTTCAACTTCTACATCCCATTTATCCAAAAGTTTTGGGTAGTCTTGAGAAAAGACTTTAAAGCAAGCAGGACAGGAAGTTATTATCTTTCTTACTCAATGCTCTTTAAAAACTTTAAAATTTTTTTCAGCAAGATTTTTTGCATCTTCCTTATAGCCTGCGTTTAAAGCTGGCGAACCACAACAAAACTCCAAATCCTTAAGCTCTATAAAATCTATTCCTATACTTCTTAAAATCTTTCTGTAATTTTCTCCCAATTCTTTGGCAACAAACTTTGTTAAACAGCCAGGGTAGTAAAGTATATTTCCACCTCTAATCTTATCGAAAAACTTCATCATACCCACCCTACGAAGAAAGCTACACCAAAAGCAATTAAAATAATTCCTGCAGCCAGTCTCATGTATTTTCTCAACTCAATCCTTTTCTTTTCTGCTTCCTCAACTTTTAGAAAGCCAAAGTAGAAAATCAAAGTAAGAGCTAATAACGGGACAACAAAGAAAATATTATACCAAATTAGATAAAATACCATTTCTGCCCAGGAAATCGTCCCAGCAATTAAAGAAGAATTAATAAAAGAAGCATAGAGAAGCGGAAATGCACCAGCACACGGAATTTCAACAAGACTTACAAGTAAACCTAATAAAATTGCAGAAGGTAGGGTTGCTGATTTTACCAGTTTTTCGATTTTCGGCTTTGCAAATTTTGGAATTTCTAGAGAAAGGCCTTTTCCATAAAAAAAGAAATCTTTTATTTCAAGCACTCCAAATATCGTTAATATACCACCTATGATGTATCTCATTAATTGAACATAACCTATGTAATAAGTTGTTATCGAAATGGCTTGAGTTAACAAATACATGAAAGAGAAATAAACTAAAAATATCATTATAGAATAAGAGAATCCTATCAGAAGTATTTTTCTTCTTGAACCTAAAGCTAGAATGTAAGCTACCATGAAGAAAAGAACAGAGAGTGCACAAGGGTTGAAAATTCCATCAGCTAAGCCAGTAAGTATTCCGACTAAGATTAACGGAAGGTTGCTAATGTTTCCTAAAAAAGGATGGTAAAACTCTTGAGCAAAAGCTGTTGGGATTGACAGCAACGGAAACAATAACAAAAATATTTTTTTCATGTTTTCACCTTTATCTTGACTTTTTTGGCAACAAGAAATACTAACGCTGCTATTCCAAAGACGCATCCAACTGTTATAGTCAAAACTGTTAAAAATGGAAGAATAGAAAAAGAATTTGTATAAAACCCTCTGTTTAAAAAACCGAGAAAAACTCTATTTCCAACAAAAGTCATAGGAACGCCGTATGGTTGAATTCCATACTTTTCACAAACTTCTTTCCAAAAATTGGCATTATCCTGACTATAATAAATCTCGAAATCATAAACTTGAAGGTTAGGATATTTTTTCTTCAATTCTTCTAGGAATGGTTTTTCTTCAGCACAATGTGGGCATCCTCGACCCCAGAAGAAATAAACACATACCTTTCCTTTATCTATAACCTTTCCGTCTGGGCAGATATTGCAATTATTACAATTGACTATAGCTTCCTCTATTTTATCGCTATAACCGTTTTCTTGAGCGTAAACGTCAACAGCAAAAAGAATTAAAAAGCTGATTACTGCAAGATATTTTTTCATTTTTTCACCTAGCAACAATACAATTCTTTTGGAATTTTTCCTTCCTCAATTTTCCCGAAAGGATTCCCATACTCTCTTATATTTTCAATCATCTTTTTATTTCCCTCTGTTTCAATTTTTTCTTTTATACAAACCTCTCTCAACTTTCTTACGATTTCTACAATATCGATTTCTAACGGACAATTAATCTTGCAAGCTTCACAAGTTGTGCAGTAATAAAGCCCTCTTTCGAAAGACTTTTTCAAGTCATTAATAAAAGCTACTTTTGCTGTCCCTATCCCCCCAAAATACTTATAACCATAATTGTCGAATAGCTGTCTGTAAACTGGACAAAAGTACAGGCAAGAGCCACAGTTTATGCAGTAAAGAATTTCACTCAAACCGTTTTTCATCATTTTACTCCTCCCGTTATCGACTAAAACCAAAAAAACTTCTTTTGGGCCGTGAGCGCCGTACACAATTTCTTTTTGTATATCAGCAGTCTTGCTTGGTGAGCTGATAATGTTTATGTAGGATGGTAAAGAAGTTCCTGTCCCCCAAATTGCTAAAGCCTGACAAACAGTTATAGCATCTTGAATCGATGGAACTATTTTTTCTATTCCTGTAACTATTACATGTTTTTCGACTAGCTTGGAAACTAGAGAAAT
>JBMFPE010000037.1:0-7204 GCA_049969275.1 Candidatus Aenigmatarchaeota archaeon
AGAGATTTGACAGCAAGAAAAGACAAGGAAGCAGAAAAGGAATTAATAAAAAAATTAAACAAGCTTGGGTTGCTGGACGAAAAGGCTAGTTTGGATGATGTACTTAGCTTGACTGTTGAAAATATTCTTGAAAGAAGACTTCAAACAATTCTTTTTAGAAAAGGGCTAGCCAACTCACCAAAACATGCGAGGCAGCTGATATCGCACGGCCATGTTTTCATCGATGGAAGAAAAGTTTTATACCCAAGTTATTTAGTTAAAAAAGGAGAAGAAGAGAAAATAACTGTTAAGGTGAAATGATGGAAGAGAAAAAGGAAAGATGGGGAATAGCTCATATTTACAGCACAACTAATAACACTATAGTTCATATTACTGACATTACTGGGTCAGAAACTATAGCAAGATACTCAGGAGGGATGATGACAGATAAGGATAGAGAAGAAGGGATGCCATTCCCTGCTATGCTTGCAGCAAAAAAGGCTGCTGAGGAAGCTTTAGCAAAAGGAATCACCGGAGTTCATATAAGAGTAAGGGCTGCAGGCGGGACAAAAAGCAAGTCGCCAGGACCAGGGGCCCAACCTGCCATAAGGGCTTTAGCAAGGGCTGGGTTGAAAATTGGGATGATAGAAGACGTAACACCAATCATTCATGGTAGGATGAGGGCAAAGGGAGGAAGGAGGGGAAGGAGGGTATAAGCAAAAAATTAAATATTTGGGTTTTAAAAAGTAGTGTTATAGTGGTTTGATGGAAGTTAAAATCCTGGACAAAAATGATTCTGAAATGAGTTTTATCTTGAAGGGTACAACCCCTGGTTTTGCCAATTCTTTGAGAAGAGTTATGATGATGGAAGTACCTACTATGGCAATAGAATTTGTTGATTTTCTAAAGAATAGCTCTTGCTTACCAGATGAAATAATAGCAAACAGACTTGGACAGATTCCTTTGAAATTTGAAAGAAATGTTTATGAAGTACCGAGTGAATGCAAGTGTGGAGGAAAGGGTTGCAGCAGATGTCAAGTAAGGTTTGTGGTAAGGAAAAAGGGTCCTTGTGTAGTTTATTCTGGAGATTTGAAGTCAAAGAATAAGGATGTTTATCCTGTTTTTGACAATATTCCTGTAATTGAGCTTTTTGAGAATGAAGAATTAGAGTTTGAAGCAATAGCTCAATTGGGTTTTGGAAGAGAACATGCCAAATGGCAAGCCTCGATAGCTAGCTATAAGAACATGCCTGTTGTTTCAATAGACACAAGAAAGTGCAAGGGGGAAAAATGTGGGAAGTGCGTTGCCAAGTGTGTGAGAAAAATTTTAAAATTAGAAAATGGAAAAATAATAGTTGGTGATGAAAAATCTTGTAATCTGTGTATGCAATGTGTTGAGGTCTGCCCAGAAGGAGCTATAAAAGTTGAAGCTTTAGAAGATACTTTTATTTTCAACGTAGAAACTACTTCTGGCTTAACTCCTGAAGAAGTCGTGGTCGAAGCAGTAGAAGTTTTGGAGAAGAAGATAAAAGAATTTGAAAAAGGTTTGAAAAAGGTAAAATAGAAAAAAACTTTTTATTTAAAGTATATTTTTAAAAGTAGGCAGGGGTAGCCAAGTCTGGTCAAAGGCGCAGGACTTAAGGTTAAGCCTTAAGTTTAGATAAAAGATGATAGGAAATCCTGTGGCTTAGTGCCTTCCTGGGTTCAAATCCCAGCCCCTGCACCTCAAAAAGTAAGACACCGAACCATTAAAAATCTAAAAACTTATTCGGTTTAAGTAATAATATGGTTGGTGAAGAAGAGAAGATGATAAAAGAATTAAGAAATTTTAAATTGTCTTATAGAGAAGATGTCATTAGACAAGACGATGATAAAATATCTGTCGATTGGAAAAAGATTGCAGAAATGGAAGAAAACGCAAAGGAAGGAACTTACCTTACTAAATTACTCTACGGGACTTATGACCACCTAATTGATCTGGGTGTTTTATCAGTAAAACCTGAAGGAAATTACATATTGGTTAGTGGTTCAATACTTCTTAATCCACGTTCCCATGGTTTACTTCCTGTATACTTTACAAGAGAGTAAGATGCTGAAGCTTATAAGGAAGCTAGGTTTGGTGGAGCACTTTATCGTGTAGATATTTTTAAACTTTCGAGTTGATTTCAAGGTTCAAGTCCAGCTCTCAATAGAATTAGGAAATTTACATTTAACAAATTTTACGCAGACAAAAGTTCAATAAATTTTTGGGCATTAAAGATGCAAACGTGTTCTTTGATTATTTGCTTAAGCAAACTATCTACATTTTTCCTTCTTATAAATTCTTCAACACTTATACTTCTAGCTGAAACCTTTCCAAAAGTGACAAAAGCTTCCTCGATTAGCTTTTCTATTTTATCTTTTCTGTTTAAAGTTATGAAAAGTAAATCCAAATCGCTTTCCCTAGTAGCTGAAAATTTTGCATAACTTCCAAAAATCAAAACACAAGCAACATTTTTTGGTAAGTTTTGTACAAGATGTAAGAAAGGGCCTTTTAAATTTTTATACTTAGAAAAGAACTCCTCCTTCTTTTGAGATTCTATAAGTGAAAAGATTAATTTCCCATTTTCACTTCCCAATTCAGGATAAATCGCTCTTATCTGTGGTTTTGCACCGATTACTTCCTCTTTGATTATGTTTACCTTTTTTAATTCCTCTAAGTGCTGATAAAGAATTTTTTGTGAAACCTTAGTTTTTCTCATTAGTTCCGAAACATTAATTCCAGAATTTTCATAAACTTCTCTTAAAATTTTGTACTTGGATTTCATTATCGGGAATATCATACTGTTTCACCTTCAACGAATTTAACAAACTTTTTTGCAAACTCAAGGACAATTTCTGCATCTTTTTTTGAAAGTTCTTTCCATTTAATAATATTATATTGACTTATTTTTCTGAGAGAATAAACTAGCTCAAAGGCAGAAAAATCTGAAAATTTAGAATAAAGAGTCCTTAGTTCCTCATAAAATTCATTTGGAATTAATTCTAAGTGCTTTAAAGAAATTATAAGACAAACATGGTCCTTCGAGAAAAACCCTGCTTTCTTTACTAACAAAGCGTTAGCTGCATGATGAATCGAGTAATAAGCTTTAATTATGGTCCAATCCCAGCACTCGTCTTCGAACTCTTTTATAGCTCTTTGCAAATCATGTTTTGCTTTTTCCAGATGTATACTAAACTCGGAACTCTCTACTTTTATAAATTTCTTCCTTGACAAACAAGTCTCATAAAAAGATTTTATCGCCCTTTTCCTTTTTGGAAGTTTAGAGCTAAGCTCTTCAAGAACCATATATAAAATTATCTATAGCTATATATAAAATTATCTATTCTTTTTCTTGGCTTAGTGCCTTTGTAGTTCAAATCCCAGCCCCTGCATAAAATTTAAGTTGGAGTTTTGTTTGTGTTAGACGTCTAACATCAATCAAAATTTTTGCTTTAAATCTTAAAATTATAAAAAAGAAATCATGAAAGTTGGGGTTTTGTTCACAGGTGGGAAAGATTCTTGTCTAGCTTTTAAAAAAGTTGTAAAAGAACATGAAGTTGCTTGTCTGATTACTTTAATTTCAAAAAATAAAGAGAGCTACATGTTTCACGTCCCAAACATTTCTTTAACAAAAATTCAAGCAGAAGCTATAGGTCTGCCTTTGCTCCAAAAAGTAACTGAAGGAGAAAAAGAAAAGGAGCTAGAAGATTTGGAAAAAATTTTGAAAGAAGCAAAAGAAAAATTTAAAATCGAAGGGATAGTAACTGGAGCTATCGCTTCAAACTATCAAAAAAGCAGAATAGAAAAAGTTTGCAAAAAGTTAAATTTAAAATGTATCAGTCCTTTGTGGAATGAAGATCAAATAAAACTTCTTGAAGAAATTGTTGAAAGTAAATTCAAAGTTATAATTACAGGAGTTTTTGCCTTTCCTCTTGATGAAAGCTTTCTTGGAAAAGAAATCGATAAAGAAATGATAAAAAGGTTAGAAGAACTGATGAAAAAATATAAAATCAATCCTGCTGGTGAAGGTGGAGAAATAGAAACAACTGTCTTGGACGCTCCTTTTTTTAAAAAAAGAATTGAAGTTAAAGATTTTGAAATAAAATATGAAAATTATTCTGGAATTTTTGAAATAAAGAAAGCTGAGTTGGTAGATAAACAATAAAAAGAGCATGCAATTTTTATCATCGATTCCCAAAGTCAATAAACTTTCTGAAAAATTCTTTCTTATACATCAAAACGCTTTAGGTAATATTCTTAAATATATAACCCCTTATTGTATGTTATAGGTGGTAAAAATAGCGATTGGAGGCTATTGCCAGGCATGTAACAGGTTTTCGCCAGGATTGTACACTTGCCCAGTCTGCAAAGCAAAGGTTTGTCCAGCATGTGTAGTTCCTGGCCAAAGGTTTTGCGTTTTGTGTAAGGGAAAGGTGAAAAAATGAACACAGGAGATTTTGTTTACATAGATTATGTTGGTAGAGTTAAGGATACAGGAGAAATATTCGACCTAACAAAAGAAGATTTGGCAAAAAAAGAGGGAATATACAGCCCAGAAATTAAGTATAAACCTATACCAATAATAGTTGATGCAAAGTTTATTCTTGCAGGTTTGAACAAAGCCTTGAAAGAAATGAAAGTTGGGGAAAAGAGGAAAGTTGAAATAAAACCAGAAGATGCTTTTGGTGAAAGAAACCCTAGTTTAGTTCAGCTAGTTCCTGTTTCAAGTTTTAGAGCTCAAAATATAGAACCAAAAGTTGGTGAAACTGTAAACATAAGTGGGTTTAGAGGAAGGATAGTTAGTATTTCTGGTGGAAGAGTAAAAGTCGATTTTAACCATCCTCTTGCAGGAAAAACATTAGAATATGAAATAGAAATTGTTGGGGAAATAAAAGACACTAAAGAAAAGGTAGAAGCGATAGTTTTTTACTTTACTGGGATCGAAAAGGAAGATTTTGAGGTTAGCTTAAAAGAAAAAAGTGTGGATATAGAGTTTAAAAAAGTTTTTAACTTTACAAGAGAAGTTAAAGAAAGAATAGCTAAAACAATAAAAGATTGGGTAAAAATAGATGAAGTGAGGTTTACAGATGTTTTCAAATAAGAATTTATTCTTAATTTTGCAGAATATTTAATCAGTGGTTGTATGGGTGTAAAACAAATAATAGAAAAGCCTGGTGCACCTTCAAAAGTCAGCCAGTACGATGAAGAAATAAGGGACCTTCTAGAAAAAAGAAAAACAAGGATAAAAGTAGTCGGTGCCGGAGGTGCTGGAAACAACACAATAACAAGACTTATGCAGGTTGGTATAGTTGGTGCAGAAACCATAGCAGTAAACACTGACGCTCAAGACTTACTTTATACAGACGCTGACGTTAAGGTTTTGATAGGAAGAGAACTTACAGGTGGATTAGGAGCAGGAGCAGACCCAAAAGTTGGGATGGAAGCTGCAAAGGAAAGTAAAGAAGATATTAAGAAAGCTTTGAGAGGGGCTGACATGGTATTTTTGACTTGCGGTTTGGGTGGAGGATGTCTAAGGGGAGACTCTTTAATCTTAACAAACCCTGAAGGCCCTGTACCGATAAGTTCCATAAAGCCTGGTACAACAGTTTACACTATAAACGAATCTGGAGATTTAGAAAAAAGGAAGGTTCTGGCTGCTATGAAAACTGGCGTTAAAAAAGTGTTTGAAATAAAGACAAAAAACAGGACTTTATACGCATCTTTTGACCATCCGTTTCTAAGAGTTAAAAAACTAAACCAGTTGAGTAATGGAAGATTTTCCAAATTTTCTCTTGAATGGGTAGAAGCACAGAACCTTAAAGTTGGAGATTTAGTTGTGATATTGAGAGAGGTTGCAGACGAAGGGGAACCTTTTAAATTACCAGACAGGAGAAAGACAACAGAAGAATTTTTCAGACATTTTGGATTTGCAAAAATAGTATCTGTAAAGGATAAAGGAGAGGAAGAGGTATTTGACATAACTGTAGAAGGAAGTCATAACTTTATAGCAGAGGGATTTGTTGTTCATAACACTGGAACAGGAAGCTTACCAGTAATAGCAGATACTGCCAAAAAAATGGGAGCTTTAACGGTTGCGGTTGTAACCTTACCTTTTAGTATGGAAGGAAAAGTAAGAATGGCTAATGCAAGGGAGGGTCTTAAAAATCTAGAAGGTGTGGTGGATACTTTAATAGTAATTCCTAACGATAAACTTTTGGAAATAGTTCCTGATGTAAGCATAGCAACTGCTTTTAAAGTTGCGGATGAAATTTTAGTAAACGCAGTTAAGGGTATTACTGAACTTGTAACTAAACCTGGGCTAGTAAATTTGGATTTTGCAGACGTGAGAGCAGTAATGTCTCAGGGCGGACTAGCGATGATTGGAATGGGTGAAAGTGACACAGAAAACAGAGCTTTAGAAGCTGTAGAGAAGGCTTTGAACAATCCTTTGATAACAGTTGATATAAACGGCGCAAAGGGCGCTTTAATAAATGTCATGGGTGGGCCAGATATAACTATTAAAGAGGCTCAACAAGTTTGCGAAGCAGTTTCAACAAAACTTTCACCAGACGCAAAAATAATTTGGGGGGCGCAAATAGCAAAAGAGCTTGGAGATACCATAAGAGCTTTGTTGATAATAACAGGGGTTAAATCTCCTCAGATATTCGGTCCAGAAAAACCATGGAGTGAAGAAGAGAGAAAAGACATAGAAAAAATACTTGGGGTAGAATTCTTATAAAGAAGATGTGCATGAGGCTGAACATAAAAGAGACTATTCAAAATTATAAAAGAGTTTTATCGGTAAGTAAAAAGCCAGATTATGAAGAGCTTATAACAACAATTAGAATATGTGCTATAGGAATAGCCCTTATAGGTTTTATAGGTTTTGTTTTATACTTACTATCTTTACTAGTTTCCATTTAAGTGATAAGAATGATATATACTGTTAAAACTGTTGTTGGAAGAGAGAAAATAGTAATGGAAAACATAGCATCAAAAGCTAAGTCACAAAATCTCAACATTCAAGCTTTGGTTCACCCAGAAGAAATAAAAGGTTACATATTTGTTGAAGGTGATGTTAAAGACATAGAAAAAGCAGTTCAAATGGTCCCGCATGTTAGAGGGTTGATCAAAACCCCTGTTGAAGTCAAAGAAATACAAAGATTTTTAGAGCCAAAAACTGTTGAGATAGAGTTAAACGTGG
>JBMFPE010000038.1:0-7052 GCA_049969275.1 Candidatus Aenigmatarchaeota archaeon
GCCAACTTTTAATATTTTTGCTGCAATCCTTTTCTGCAAACTCATGGGTTAAGCACCTTTATTTTTAACTCTTCAGCCTTTTTCAAAATCTCTTCTCTTTTTTTCTTTCCTACTGTGTGAGCAATTTTTATCGCTTCCTTCTCTGGGTTAATCTTTCCTAATTCATTAACATTATGGACTAAAACTTCTTTATACCCTGAAGGGTGCAAGTGCTTTAAATTCCTAGGAGCCCCATAACCAGGGGAGGGCATCTTTCCTTTTGACTTTTCTCTTCTTCTCAGCTTACTGTGCATCCCTCTCGGCCTTCTCCACTTCTCACCTAGCCTTTTATACGCTTTTGCGCCCTGCCTCAAAAATTTTGGTTTTTTTCTTGGGTTTACCATCTCACTCACGCCCCACGATCCATATACCATCTTGGAACACTTTTCTATCCCTAGCTTTTATTCTACAGGCTTGCTCTATGTTTGCTGCGGTTTGTGAAACATCATCTATGTCTATCCCAGAAACAAACAATTCGGGCAGTTTTACTTCAACCTTAACATTTCCCTTTATCTTAGCTATTCTTGGAACTCTTTCTCCTAAAAAGTTTTGAATAATCACTCTATCCCCCTCAACTTTTACTGTGACAGGAAAATGAGAATAAACAATCTTAAGCTTGTACCTAAAACCTTTCTGCACACCTTCTACCATGTTTCTCAAATGGGCTATTATAGTTCCTGCCATAGCTTTTAACTTTCTTTTTTCTTGCTCACAAGAAACTTTTATCTCATTTCCCACTTTTTCTATCTTTATTTCCCTAGAAACTTTTAGTTCTTTTTCCAAATTTCCCAAAGGTCCTGAAACCTTTATCTTATTATTTTCCACTTCAACGTTAACTCCTTCTGGAATTTTAAACTCTAGTGAAAACATTTTTTCACCTAGTAAAAGTACGCCAAAAGCCTTCCTCCAACATGAAGCTCTCTAGCTTTTCTATGGTCTATTATTCCTTTTGGTGTTGTCAGAACCAAAAAACCAAACTCTCTTGCAGGTAAAAACCTTTTTTCCCATTTTTGCAACTCGTCAATTTTAACTGAATGATTTGGCTTTATAACATTACAATCAATTATTTTTCCTTTTAGCTCAATTCTAAACTTTCCAGATTTCCCATCGTCTATGAACTCAAAAGCCCCTATATAGCCTCTTTCCTGCATCAGTTTCAAAACGTTTCTCACAACTTTAGAGGCAGGAGTAACACACTCCCTTTTTCCTATTCTTTCAGCGTTCTTTATCGCTGACAAAACATCAGCTAAAGTATCCTGACGCATATTATCACATAATAGTTAAAATGTAATTTTAGTTTAAAAGGTTTTTAAAGTTTGCCGATTAGTAAAAAATTATGAGTTATAAAGCTCATCTTGAAAAATGCATGACACTTGGTAAGGGCCTGGTTTTACACGATGGTCTATTCTTAACAACTGGAGAAGTTCAGGCCTATTATCTTTCTACTTATTTGGGAAATTATGAAGTTGAAAAAGTGGTCAAAAAATTGCATGAATTTAAACAAGAAGTTGAATCTATAAGAAGAGCTAGAGTTGAGGATGTAATATTAGGTGCAAAACTGGGAACAATAATCGTTCATTCTCAAAGTCTAGAAGAAATCGTGAAAAATCTTGCTAAAAGATATTTTGGCTAGCCTCTCCCATACTTATCTTCAAGCCTAACTATGTCTTCTTCTGAAAATTCACCAAAAGAAATTTCAGTTATTATCGAAAGGCTGTTCAATCCCATGAGTCTATGCTTGCAATTTTTTGGGATTATTTCAAAATCTTGCTTTCCTAATATAATTTCTCTATCTTCTTTAACAATTTTCACTGGTTTAATAGCATGCCAAAATTCAAACCTCTTATTGTGATACTGCAAAGAAGTGCACTCGTTCGGAAAAAGAATAAGGGTTTTGATAGTTATTCCATCCTTGTTTAAAGAATGTAAATAGCTTAACCCCCATTTTGTTCTTCTAACTTCCATTCAATTAATAATTATTCGATTAAAAATTAATCTATTCGGAATATCTGAGAAATAAAATTTTTAAGCATGCGCCAGCCGGGATTTGAACCCGGGTTGCAAGCTTGGAAGGCTCGCGTCTTAGACCAGGCTGGACCACTGGCGCTTCAGTTACTTTTATAAATTATTAATCGAAGGTTTTAAATATGTCTACTGAAGAAATAATCAAAAAATCGATAAAAAAATTTAAGAAAAAATTCCCAGGAATGGGTGAAGCTTTAGAAAAAGAATTAATTCCTTTAAAGCCTAGCGAAGAATTGCAACCAAGAGTTTTAAAGAAAAAAAAGAAGCTTTAGCCTATGTAGGGAGTTTGAGGAACTGGCTGAACAGGCTTAAGTTTTGGCCTTTTCTTAAAGTACTCCTTGTAAGACTCCCAGGTTTTCTTTCCCTTTTCTCCTCTCAAAATTTTTACGATTACCATCTTTGGCCTAAAAGGTTGCTGAGAAGTTGGGTTATAGTCTATCAAAACAATATCCCCAACTTTAAGCTCGTTTGAAATTCTTGGGTCAACTTCATAAGTTATTACATTCTCATCCCAAGTTTCGACCAAAGCCTGAACAGAAGAATCAGAGCTTGATATCTCTTTATCCTTAGAAGAAAAAATTTCTAGTATTTTACCAACATGGTAATAAACCATTTTCTAACCTCCTGCTATCAAATAGCCCACTATTATTTCATCTGTATCAATAGGTTTATCTTCCATACTCTTAAGTATTCTTCCATCCTTAGTTAGCAAAATAACTTCATCCAAAAGATCAATTTTACTTTTCTTCACCACAAATTTTTCTCTCAACGCTTGTACAGCATCTTTGTAAAGCGCGTTATCTGGCAAGTAAATGAATTCTTCTTTTTGACTAGAGTTAAAAATTTCGTTCACTTTACCTATGTACCTGACTTTGAGCTTCATAATTTATACCCTATCTTTCTTAGGAATTCTTTTCTTTCTTTTTGATCTTCCTCTTTTTCTATACCTTTTGGTTTCAGGCCGTCAACTACCCCGATTATTCCTCTTCCCTGCTCTGTTTCTGCTATTATTACTTCTACTGGGTTTGCAGTTGCACAGAAAATCGAACAAACCTCTGGGACTTCCTTTATTCTATTCAAGACATTTATTGGATAGGCGTTTTTTATAAAAATTATAAAACTGTGGCCACAAGCTATTTCAAAAGCTTTTTCACTGGCAAGTCTTTCTAATTCTTCATCGTTCCCAGAATGTCTTACCAGACATTTGCCAGACGATTCACAAAAAGCTATTCCAAACTTTATGTTTGGCACAGAATTGACCAAGGCTTCATGCAAATCTTCAACAGTTTTTATGAAATGGGATTGGCCAAGGATTAAGTTGCAACCTTCCGGTACTTTAATCTTTACAACCTTGAATTCCATATTATTCATTTTCTAGTTAAGGTTTAAATTTTATTCTTTAGAAAAGAGTAGAGTTCTGACTTAAACTTGAGCCTTTTATTCTCTCTTCTTGAAATTTTTCCTTGTGTCAAAAGTTCAAGCATTCTTTGAGCGTTCTCTAGCATAGCATGATTGTTATTAAAAAAGACATAAACTTTTTCTGGGTTCAGTTTTAAAATTTTTTCCTTCACCTCTTCTAATTCTTCATCAGTATAGTAATGGGAGTACCAAGCAGTTCTTCCGTGCATCCTTTGATAAACAATTTTGTTTGAAGAATAAACTTCTAAAGGAAAGCTTGGCGAATCAACACTTACCCAAGTTATTCCTAACTTTCTGGCCCACTCGACCCATTCTTCTTTAAACCAACCTAAGTTTCTAACTTCCAGAGCAAATTTCTCTTTTAGTCCTGTTTTCTCTATAAAGTCTTCTAGCTTTGAAGAAAATTTTGAAGTAAGGCTTGGTGGAAGTTGAAACAAATAAAACTCAACGTTATTTTCCAAAGGCTTGAACAACCTTTCGAATCTTTTCCAAAGCTCAAAAGCTCTCTGGTTAAACTTGAAAGTGTGAGTTATTGCTCTGTTGACTTTTATCGCCCACCTTAACTCAGGATTAATTTCTTGAGTTTTCTCTGCCCAAGATTTTACTTGATTAGGGAAAGGAAAACGGTAAAAGCTTGCGTTTAGCTCGATTGCGTTAAGTCCAGAATTCTTAACGTACCAGTCAAACTTAAGCTCAGGGTTCCATTCATAGAACCAGCCTGAAGTTCCTACAAAAATTTTGTCAGCATCTTCCATAATCTTAAGATTTTAAAGCTTCCTTAAAAGCTTTATACAAACTTTCATCAAAAGCAACCAACCTAATCTCTAACTCTTCAAATTTTTTACATTCTTCAACCATCACTTTAGCAGCATCTTCAGCTTTTATCCCTCCTACTCCTGTTCCCATCCCAGGAAAAGCTATAGACCTAACCTTCAACTTTTTCGCTAACTCTAAAGCAGCTTTTGTCGCAAGCCTAACGTTTTCTAAAGAAATTTTTTGCGCAGGTTTTTCCATAGTCGGGGAGTGAATCACAAACTTACATTTTAAATTTCCTGCAGAAGTAGCTACAGCCTTCCCAACTCGAATAGGAGCTTTTCTGATAGCTTCTTCCTCTATTTTTATTCCTCCTTTTAGTTTAATTGCTAAAGCCACTCCCCCTCCCATGTATCCTAAAGAGTTTGCAGGGTTAACTATAGCATCACACTCTTCTTCGGTTATATCTCCTTTTTTAACCGATATCATAAACTTCCTTTTTATAAAAATTTCATCTGACATATAAATTTATAATTAAGAAATTTTTTATATGTACAAAATAAAAATCTATAAAGTTTTGAGGGAAAGGCTTGGTGGAGCTTTAGGAAGGGCTTGGCCTTTTAAAGGAATAGTTGAAATAGCCTCTGAACTCTATGGTTATAAAGAGAAAGAAGTTTTAGAGCATGAATTGATGCACATGAAATATCCTTTTCTTTCTGAGTATGAAATAAGAGTTAAAACAAAACTTAAGCTTCTTTCCTTGGGAATAATTCCTTCTTTCCATTAAGCAATTTCTATTTTTCTTCTTATCCAGTAAGTCTCTTCTTCACTTCTTTCCTCTTTTGCCTTGATTTCTTCTGTCTTTTCTTCAACTTTTTCTGGTTCAGGAGCAAACTCTCTTATTCTATTTGCAATATTTTTAATTTCCTCTTCACTTGTTGGAATTGGTTGGCTCTCGATTAAAGGCGTCTCCTTTTCAAAAACAGGATAAATTCTTACATGAAAATGGGGGATGATTTCTGAGTTGATTATCGAGAAGTTTATTTGCCTTGGTCTTAAGCTTTTTTTAATCATCTCTGCAACTTTTAGAGCAGAAGTAAAAACTTTTATAGAAGTTTGAATATTTTCATCAAAATTTTGATAATGTTGCCTAGGAACAACTATGGTCATTCCTTTGCTCCTTGGGTTTATGTCTAAAAAAGCAACCGAGTTTTCATCCTCGTAAACTATACTTGAAGGTATCGTTCGCTTAACTATGTTGCAAAAGACACAGTTTTCCATAGTTTAAATTCATCTCTTGAGTTATAAATTTATTGTTCCAAATAAACTTTTATTTATTTCTGTGTAAAGATTATAAATCAAAAAAGGCGAGAAAAATGGTAAAAGAAGGGAAGCCAAGAAGAGGAAGCTTAGCTTTTTGCCCAAGAAAAAGGGCTAAAAGAATTTATCCCTCTCTTAAAACTTATGTAGAAGTTGAGAAGGCCAAAATACTTGGTTTCGCAGGTTATAAAGCTGGGATGGGTCAAGCTATCTTGGTTGACAATAAAAAGGGCTCTCCAACTTTTGGTCAAGAAATTTCAATTCCTGTAACAATAATCGATTGTCCTCCTCTTAAAGTGGTTGGGTTAAGGGCTTATGAAAAAACAAAAAAGGGGTTGAAAGTTTTTACTGAAGTCTGGATAAAGGGTTTACCGAAAGACCTGGAAAGAAAAGTAAAAGTTAAACCAAAAGAGGAAAAACTAAAAAAAATAGAAGAGAACCTGGATAAAATTTCTAAATTAAGATTGATAGTGTGCACTCAGCCAAGGCTTTCAGGTTTGAAAAAGAAAAAGCCTGAGGTTTTTGAAGTTGAAATTGGAGGCAAAGATGTGAAAGAAAAAACAGAATTTGCAAAAAATTTGCTTGGGAAGGAAATAAGTGTAAAAGATTTTGTTAGAGAAGGGGAGCTTGTTGATGTTATTGCAGTAACAAAAGGCAAAGGTTTTGCCGGCCCTGTAAAAAGGTTTGGGGTTAAAATTCAAGTCAGGCATGCAAAAAAGAAACTCAGACATGTAGGGACTTTAGGGCCAGAAACTCCTGCCAGAGTAAGATGGACTGTACCACAAGCTGGTCAGCTAGGTTTTCAAACTAGGACAGAAATCAACAAAAGAGTTTTGAAGATAGGTGAGAGTGGAAAAGAAGTAACACCTAAAGGTGGGTTTAAAAGATATGGAATTATAAGCTCAAATTATGTTGTTATCGAAGGTTCTGTTCCTGGACCAAAGAAAAGGTTGGTAATGTTTAGACATGCTGTTAGGCCAACAAAAATCAAGCTTTTGCCTGCTGAAATAAAAGAAATCGTAAGTGATTAAAATGAAAGTAGATGTTCTTGACCTACAAGGGAATTCGGTAGAAAAAATTGAATTGCCTGAAGTTTTCGAAGAAAAGGTTAGAGAGGATTTGATTTTAAGAGCTTTTTTAGCGACTATGAGCAAGAAAAGACAAGCTTATGGAACAGATGTAATGGCAGGAAAAAGAAGCTCTGCTCATTATCATGGAGTTAGAAGAGAGAGATGGAGTATGATGGGTCGAGAGATGGCAAGGACGCCTAGGTTGCACGGAAAACTTTCCCCACACTTGATGTGGCGTGCGAGAGTAGTTCCTCAGGCAGTTAAAGGAAGGGAGGCTCATCCTCCGAAGGTTGAAAAGATTTGGGTTCAGAAAATAAATAAAAAGGAGAGGAAAAAAGCTATTCGCTCTGCGATAGCTGCTACTGCAATAAAAGAGTTTGTCTTGAAAAGAGGACATAAAGTTGAAAATTTGAAGGAATTACCTAT
>JBMFPE010000039.1:0-6803 GCA_049969275.1 Candidatus Aenigmatarchaeota archaeon
GAGAAGTGTAAAAGAAGAAGCCAAACAAGAAGTTTTTGCTTTGGTTTATGCGGCAGACCATTTATTCCATTATTTAAATTCAATTAAACCCTTAGAGGAATCAGAAGAAAAATTTCTTCTGATTCAGGAAAGGTCTTTACTTACTACTTATATTTACCAGGGGATTTTAGGGAAAGTTGATTTTTCTTGGTTGGATGAAATAAACAAGTATGACAAGAACAAGCCAATTTTAACTTTAATCCTTAAAGTTCCTGTGCAAGAACTCAAGAATAGAAAATCCTTGAGTAGAAGACTTTTTGACGCTTTCGAGGCAGTAGACTACCTTGAGAAACAGGCAGAAGTTTATTACAACCTCCCTAAAGATTTAGTTGAAAAGTTTAACGTTGAGTATGTGGAGGCTTCTGCGGAACCCTTAGAAGTTGCTGAAAAATGTGCTAAAATAATAGAAAAGAAAATCGATAAATTACTTAACTTCAAGGCTTGACCAGAAAGTTCTCTTCTCTTTTAGCCATTTATTATAATCTTTTAAAATTTTCGCATGGTCAAAAGCAAGTTTTTTCAAGTTTATTTTCTTAAGTTCGTACCAATCAGCCTCTTTAACATCCCCACCTGCTTCGAGTTCACCACCAGCAACTTCAGCAACAAAAACTATAGAAATAGTGTGCCCTCTGGGGTCTCTCTTAGGGTCAGAATAAACTCCTAAAATTTCCTTTGGTTTTACCACAAGAGAAGTCTCTTCTTCAACTTCTCTTATTAAAGCTTGCTCCACTTTTTCTCCTTCTTCAACAAACCCTCCAGGAAAAGCAAGCATTCCAGCAAAAGGCTCTGAGCTTCTTGTTATCAAAAGTATTTTATTTCCTTTTTCAACTATAGCGTCAACAGCTAGGTTTATTGCCATAATTATATTTTATTTTTGAATTTGATAAACCTTTTCTCGTTAACTTTCATTTTCTTAAAGTATTCTTTTTCTATATCTAACTGTAGAATTTGGTCTGCAAGTTTGATAAAGTAAACAAAAATGTCTATTATTTCTTCTTTCAATTTTTCATACTCTTTTTCTGGAATTTCTTTTGAATAGTTAAATTCTCTCAAGATTTTTTTAACAATATTTGCAAATTCTCCAACTTCACCGGCTAATGCGATCGTTCCGTATTGTAAACATTTAATTTTATCTTCCTGAGAAGATTTTGACCAATCCCATCCATGTTTTTTATCAAATTCTCTTTGGAATTTTGCTATTTCGTTTAAACTCATTTTTTCACGTGGGCCCGAGGAGAATTGAACTCCTTTCTCCGCCGTGTCAGGGCGACGTCCTACCGTTAGACTACGGGCCCACATTAAATATTTTTATTTAGATTATCCTTTTAAAATCTATCATTATTTTATTTCTCTTGAAAGGATAAAAATCGACGCCCGGAGCGGGATTTGAACCCGCAAGAGCCAAAAGGCTCCCTAGCTTAGCAGGCTAGTGCACTACCAGGTTGTGCGATCCGGGCCCATCCAATTTTAAGACTTATTTAAAATTTCTATTTTGAGCTTTAAATTTTTAAGAATAGAATCCTTATATTATTTTAAATACAAATTTTATAAGGAGGAATAAAAATGCCGATAACAGTTAAAGATATTCAAGAAATGTTTGGTAAAGATGTCTTCACAGGAAAAGGCTTCTATTGTGGTAAAGTTTCGGATGTTGAGTTGGACCTTTCAAGGTTTAAAGTCCGAGCTTTAGTAATAGAAGCAGCAAAAGAATCTTTCCTAGGAAAGATAGTCGGTGGAAAAAAAGGCCTAGTAGTTCCTTATACAATGGTCCAAGCAGTTGGCGATATAGTAATTATCAAACACATACAAGCACCAGAGATGACCGAAGAAGGAGAAATGGCCGAAACCGAAACTGGAGCAGTATGAACGAAGGAAAAAAACCACAGAAGACAAAAGAGCTGATTTGGAGTAAGGCTGGAGATGTTTATCTTCTTCTTGATAAAGAAAAGAACGAGACCTACACTCTCGACCCTATAGCTTTTCTTGTTTGGGTTCAATGCGATGGAAAATCTGATGTAGAACAAATTGTTGATATTTTTTCTGTGAACGGAAACAGGGATATAGTTAAGGCTGCTGTTCTTGGAATTTTAGAAAAATTACAGAAGTCTGGTTTAATTAAATGGGTATAAAAAAATAAAAAAGGGAAAGAAAGAATTACCAAAACTCTTCTTCCTCTTCTTCATCCCAGTCGGAATCTTCTAGCGGGTCAGGTATATCCTCGTCCATACCATCGCCCCTTTTTAAGGCAACCACATTTCTTCTCTAGTTTTTAAAGTCCAGAGTGTGAAGTAGAATTAAGTTCTATTTTGAAGTGTGGTGCCTTTTATCTAATTATATCAATTCCCAAGGTTTCGCTGATTTCCTTCACTACTGGTCTTTCGTAAGTTACTGGACCTAAGATGTATGGAGACTTTACTCCTGTTATTATAGCAATAACTTGAACTTTACCTTCAAACTCCGGTAGAATTCTAGCTCCCCAGAATACTTGTGCACTTGGGTCTAGATGCTGAGAGACGGTTTCTCCTATTGCATTAACTTCGTCTAGCTTTAAGTCAGGTCCTCCTGTTATGTGTATTAAAGCTCCTGTTGCTCCTGTGTAGTCAACTTCAAGTAGCGGATTAAGCAAAGCTTTTGTGATAGCGTCTTTTGCTCTGTCTGAACTGTTGCTTTCACCAACACCTATTGCAGCAACTCCTCCTGTATGCATAACTGCTTTTACGTCTGCATAGTCCAAATTTACTAAGCTTGGTAAAGTAATCGTTTCAGTTATACCTTTAACCATGCTTGCTATTAGCTCGTCTGCGACTGCAAACGCTTGCTGGATTGATAGATTACCAGCATACTTCAAAAGCTTGTCGTTCTCTATAACTATTACTGTATCTGTAACTTGTCTCAAGTTTGCTAATCCTTCTTCTGCTTTTGAAATTCTTGATCCCTCTAGCTTGAAGGGCATGGTAACTACTCCTATAACAATTGCTCCCATACTTTTTGCAATCTCACAAACTACTGGAATGCTCCCGGTGCCTGTTCCTTTTCCTAAACCGGCTATTGCAAAAACTAAGTCAGCTCCTTCTATTGCCTCTTTTATCTCATTTCTTGATTCTTCTGCACATTTTTTTCCAACTTCAGGATAACCACCGCATCCTAGACCTTTTGTTAATTCTTTTCCTATCAAAATTTTCTTGTCAGCCTTTCCTACTGCTAAGTGCTTTGCGTCTGAGTTCAAAGAAATAGTTGTTGCTCCTTCTATTCCCATTTCAGTCAATCTTGTTACTGCGTTTTGTCCTGCTCCTCCGCAACCAACTACAACTATTTTTGCTTTCTTAACTGAAAACCCAAACTCTTGTTCTGCTAGTTTATAATAATCAACACTGGAGAATGTTGCTCCAGAAGTTGATTCTAGTTTAAATCTTGTTGTTGGGGATTCCTCGCCAAAACTTCTCTTCAAAGCGCTTTGAACAATACTTTCCATTTAAATCCTCCCATCTTCAACAAAATATATTTTGTTTCATCGAAAACCATTTATAAAGGTTTTCAACTATTTTATCTTAGAATTAGATATTTAGTCTAACCCGTATCTAATTCAAACCCTACAAAACCCGTACTTTAAACCCTTGTTTAACCTTAACCCGTAAAATTCTTTTATCCTAACCTATTTAAATCAATTATTGTAGAATTTTCTATATTTTTTTGTAACTATTTTTGTTAAATGTTTATGCTAAACAAAACACTTTTCAGACAAAATTTTCCCACATAAATTTAAATACCTGAACGACAAAAAAAGAATAAGGTGAAAAATTTGGGCGATCGTCAAAACTTTGAAGCAAAGTTGTGAAGATTTGTTTAGTTTTATCGCTACTCTTGACGATCGAGGAAGAATCTTAATTCCTGCTTCTATAAGAAAAAAATTAAAAATTGAGTTTGGCTCTTTAGTTATCGCTAAAATTATTTCAACAAGCATAAGAAGTAAAGAAAGGGACTATGTGGTGAAACAAAAAGGCCCTGGTAGCTCAGAGGTAGAGCAACTGGCTGTTAAACTGCAAAAACCAGGAGGTCGGGAGTTCGAATCTCCCCCAGGGCGTAAAAATTTTAACTTAAGTTATCAAAAAATGAAGTGATAAAAATGGAGTTTAGCGAAATAGAAGAGATATTTAAAAAAAGCATAGAAGGGAAGGTCTGGGTCAGAGGTTGGCTTTATGGTAAAAGAAGTTCTGGAGGAATAGTATTTTTTATAATCAGGGATGGTTCTGGTTTTATTCAATGTATTCTCAAAAAAGAGAAGTTTGAAGGAAAAATTTTTGAAGAAATCGAAAAATTGCCTCTAGAATCGGTGGTAGAAATAGAAGGAATTTCTAGGAAAGAACCAAGGGCACCAGGTGGTTATGAAATAACTGTTGATGGAATAAAAATCATTCACAAATCTCAAGAAGGTTTTCCTATAGCAAAAAAATTTCATGGTCCTGAATTTTTACTCGACTATAGACATCTGTGGTTAAGGAGCGAAAAAATGCAAGCTATCCTCAAAATTAGGTCAAAAGTTCTTGAAGTTGCCAGGCAGTGGCTTTTGTCTCATGGTTATAAGGAGTTCCAATCCCCAACCCTGACAGGAGCTGCCTGCGAAGGTGGAGCAACGATGTTTGCTTTAGACTATTTTGGAAAAAAAGCTTACTTAACACAAAGCTGGCAACTTTATGCCGAGGCTGCGATATCAAGTATAGGAAAAATTTTTACTGTAGCTCCTTCTTTTAGAGCTGAAAAGTCAAGAACAAGAAGACATTTAACAGAATTTTGGCATCTTGAAGTTGAAGAACCCTTTTGTGATTTAGAAAAAACTATGAAAATGCAGGAAGAGTTTATAACTCATATTTGCCATAAACTGGCAGAAGAAATGCCAAAAGAATTGAAGAAACTAGGAAGAGAACCTCAAGATTTGCTCAGGATAAAACCACCTTTTCCAAGAATAACTTATGATGAAGCGATAGAAATTTTGCAAAAGGATGGTGTGAAAATAAAGTGGGGGGACGACATCACATGGGTTGTAGAAAAGAAGTTGGCCATGAAGTTTGATGTTCCATTCTTTTTAACTCATTTTCCAAAAGGAGTGAAAGCTTTTTACCATAAACCAGACCCAAAAAGACCAGAAGTTACTCTAAGTGCAGACATGCTTGCCCCTGAAGGATACGGAGAAATTATTGGAGGAGGACAAAGAATTGATGATTTGGATGAATTGCTTCAGAGGATAAAAGAAGAGAAGCTTGACCCAAAAGATTATGAGTGGTATATTGATTTGAGAAGGTACGGGTCAGTTCCTCATGCTGGTTTTGGTTTAGGAATAGAAAGGTTTGTTATGTGGGTTTGTAAGCTTAAACATATAAGAGATGCTATCCCATTCCCAAGACTTATAAATAGAATTTATCCTTAAATTTTAAGTTAAAAAACTCAATATAAATTTCATGGGCTCGTTCGGTAACTTGGATAGCCGCCTGCGCTTCGGTTTTGAGGAAACGCAGTAGTGAGGGTTCAAATCCCTCCGAGCCCATAAAATCAAAAGTTTAAAAACAAAAATTAATTTAGAAATAAAATTATTAGAGGTAGAAACATGGAAAAAGCGATAGAATATTTATTGAACGCAGATTTTATAGTTCATGCAGGCGGACTAAGCGAAAGATGGTGGCCTGTCACTCAAGGAAAAATTCCCAAGCCTCTGACGGATGTTGGAAAAAAACCAAGGCCCATTTTAGATTGGGTCATACTGCCCTACGTTGCGTTCGGTGTAAAACATTTTTTCGTAAGTCTTTGGCACAACCCCAATCCAATAATAGAACATTGTGAAGAAATTTCAAAAAATACTGGAATTAAATTTACTTACTTGCTTGAACCTGAAAATAAAAGACTCGGAAGAGCAGGTGTTTTGAAGTATTATATGGAAAAAGGAGTTTTAAGTAAAGACAAACCAAAGATATTTTTCAACGCTTCTGATATAGTAAGAATCGACCTTCAGAAACTGGCTTACTTTCATTTTGCAGGAATTCGACAAGGATTTTTTGCAACCGTAGTTGGAAGCCCAAGTGAAATAAGCCAGTTTGGAAGAATTAGGTGCGACCCTTCTAAAGGTTGTGTGGTAAGTTTTGAGGAGAAACCATTAGTTTATCTACCGAAGGGAGAATACGTTAATACTGGGATTTTCTTGATAGATTCAAACCTTAATCAGTTGTTTTTTGAAATCAGAGATAATGAATTGCCGGTTGATATAGAGAGGTCAAGAATAATTTCCAAGATGTATAACCAGATGAGATGTTTTGAAGAAATTCTTCCTTTGAGAGACTGGGTTTGGTGTAAAACTCTCCAAGATTATAAAGTTGTCAAGGATATCGACTTTGAAAACTTTTTAGGAATTTCACCAGTTGAAAAGTATCTTGGGCCTTATGAACCAAGGAATGAGTAAAGAATTTTTATGTTTTAAGTTTTAAATATCCAAATTATAATTGGTCAAAACAAGCTCCCGTCGTCTAGTCCGGCTAAGGATACGAGCTTCTCGGGCTTGGGACGCGGGTTCAAATCCCGCCGGGAGCATCGGTAATCGGGGATAATGATATCTTCTAGAAAGTTTACACTTTTCATAAAAAATCATCCAAGAATTTTGCTGTTTATTTCTTTTTCAATTTTTCTTTTACCTTTACCCAAACCCAGCACCAGAGAATTAAGCTTAGGGAAGTGAAAACAATTTTCAGACGGCTAAGGATAGCAAAAAGAATAAAGAAAAA
>JBMFPE010000040.1:0-6665 GCA_049969275.1 Candidatus Aenigmatarchaeota archaeon
TACTTAATCCTAGGCTATTTAATAATTTTCCAGTTCATGTTCATAGGGTTGATAAAAATTAGAAGACCTAGCATGGAGGTATAAGATGGTCAGCTTTGTTAAAATTTACAAGAAAATTGGAAGGGCGATGCCAAAAGGTTACAGGGAATACCTAGAAAAAAAATTAGTTTGTTGCGGGATTCCTACAAACGTTGATATTTTTATCGGTTTCACTTTATTGCTTAGCTTACTCTTAAGTTTTATAATAAGCCTTTCTTTATTTTTGGTAGGATTTTTAAACTTCCTTTATTTTGTGATAGCATTCCTTGGAATTTTGTGCGTTAGTGTTTTGGTAGAGCATGCTGTTCTTGTTTTGATAGCTGACAGAAAAGCTTCTTTTGTCGATGAAATTTTGCCAGACGCTTTGCAATTGATGGCAGCAAACATTAGGGCAGGAATAACTCCTGACAGAGCTTTGCTTTTAGCTGCAAGGCCTGAGTTCGGGCCTTTGGAAATAGAGATAAAAAGGGCAGCAAAGGAAGCTCTGACAGGAAGAAGCATAGAAGATGCTTTGCTCGAAGTTCCTAAAAGAATCGAGTCAAAGATGCTAAACAGAGCTATAAGACTTATAGTTGAAGGCTTGCGCTCAGGAGGAGAACTTGCAACTTTGCTTGACGAGACAGCAAACGATGCAAGACAGACTCAATCCTTAAGGAAGGAGGTTAGGGCTAACGTTGCTATGTATGGAATGTTTATCCTTTTTGCAGTAGCAATAGGAGCGCCTTTGCTTTATGCTATCTCAACTCATTTGGTAGAGATGATAATAAGAGTGAGCGCAGGAATACAAATGCCTGAGGTTACAGGAACTGCTGCTGGCTTAAGTATGATAAAATTTGCTTCCCCGAATATTGACCCTCAGTTTATCTTTAATTTTTCCATAGCTGCTATTATTATAACAACAACTTTTGGAGGTATAATAATTGGATTAATAGAAGCAGGAAAGGAAAAGGCAGGAATTAAGTTTGTTTTTGCTTTGATAGCTGTGGGAATTTTAGTTTTCATCGGAATGAGATATTTGCTTGCAAGCATGTTTCTCTTGCCTGCATAAAGCTTATATTTAAAGAAAAATAAATTCAATTTAAGTGAGAAAATGAGAAAAGGACAAACTGCTTTGGAGTATTTGATGACTTATGGATGGGCTATACTAATAGTGATAATCGTAGTAGCTGTTCTGTATTACATGGGATTAACCAAGCCGTGCAGATTTACAGGAACACAAATAACAGGGTTTGGACAGATGCAAGTCTCGGGCGTAAAAATGACAGTAAATGCTGCTGGTAAGAATGAGCTAAGTTTTATTTTAAAAAATAACATGCCAGGAGATGCCATAACCATAACTAACATAAAAATGTCGCATTCAACAGACTACGTGGGAGGAGAGGCAGGTAGTTATACTATAACTGATAGCCAACTTTCTCAGGGTGAAAGTGCAACAGTTACGATTACCCAAACACATGGAACCACCTTTGCTACAAATGATTGTTATACAGTAGACGTAGAGATTGTGTACGATCAGGCTGGGGCAACAGGACTCAAAGTTGCAGGATCAATCGGAGGATTAGTTGTTTAATTTTTTAATTTTTTTTTATTTTACAATCCCATCTAATAAGTCGATTTCTCTACTTTTCTCTTTAAATTTATTAATTCCAAAAACTAAATTTTATTTTAATGGGTAAGAAGAAGAAAGTTTCTGAAAAATCAAAGAGCGAACTTAAAATTGAAAGGGTGGAGAGTGGAATTCCTGGCTTAGACAAGCTAATAGGTGGAGGTTTTGTAAAAGGTTCTGCTACTTTAATAGCAGGAGAAACAGGAACAGGAAAAACAATTTTTTCAACCCAATACATCTGGCATGGCTTGCAAAATGGTGAAAATGGGGTTTACATAACTTTGGAAGAACCAGCAGAAGATATCATTTCACAAGCTTTGCAGTTTGGGATGGACTTTAGGCCTTACATTCAGCAAGGAAGATGCATCATAGAGTATGTTTTTCCTAAATCTTGTGATGATTTGGATTATGAGATTTTTAAGAGAATAAAGGAAATTAACGCTACTCGTTTTGTTCTAGATGGTTTAAGCTTGGTTGCTTTTGCTGCAAAAGCTTCTGACCCTACTGAGCTGAGAGCTAAAGTTTTTGAGTTGATAATGAGGTTGAAGCAGTACGGAGTAACGAGCTTGATAGTAGGGGAAATACCAGAAGCAACCAAGGCTTTATCCCGTTTTGGCTTTGAGGAATTTATAGTTGATGCAGTTATCGTCTTGCACTATCTTGAATTCACAGGAGGGGGAACCCCAAGAAGCTTGCTGATAAGAAAAATGAGGCATACTAAGCATGGGACTGACATTTATCCTATAGAAATAACGAACAAAGGAATAGTTGTGAAGAAAGAGTAAAAATTATTCTACTTTTCTTATGTATGAGAAGTTATGAGCAAATAAAAAAGATTTGGGTTATGTGAGAATGTGGGAGGATGTAATTTCTCCGCTTTTAGCTGAAAATTAGCTTATCTTTGTTTAAAGAAGTTTTGGAAAGAAAGCCAGAAGCTCAAGAAAAAAATAAGGTCTTTAACTTTGGAATACTTGGGCAAGGTTTCTGATTTAAGAAAGAAATGAGAAAGAGATGGAAGAACTTTTGAAATCTGATTGTAAGAAAAAGGTTTAAGGCTTCATTTTAAATATTTTTTTCTTTTATTCTTCATTTGTGGAAGATAAAAGAGAAGAGAAAGCTTACTTGAAGTTTGCAAAAAATCTTTTAGAAAAATTTTTGGCAGAAGTTGGAGAAGAAAAAGCTAACGAATACATAGATTCTTTTGTTAGAGGCTTGAAAGTTGGAGTAAAGCTAGCGGAAGGAAAAGATGAGGATTTTGCTTTTTGTTACGGGATGGTTTTGGGTTATGTTTCTGGAAGATTAAAAAATAGGGAAAAGAGTTATTAAAATGTTAGACATCTAACAAGATTTTAAAAGTTAGATTGTTTATTAAAAAACCTTCAAACTTTGGGTCCTCTTATGCCTATAATTTCCCTTACATTGAAATCTTGAATTTATGTATTTTGATACACAAATTTTTGAATATTTATGTATCTTGATACATATTAGGAAAAGGACGAGATAACAGCAATCCTCTCTGACTGGAACTTCTGGAAAAAAGATTTGGATACAGGAGTTGATAGGTTTTACCTTAGCTTTTGTTTAGAGTAATTAATTCAAAAGCAAACAAAGTCTTAGCAATAACAGGGGTAAGAAGAAGTGGTAAAAGTTCCTTTATGGAAATGGCTTCTAGCTTATTTTTAATGTTAGACGTCTAACAAAATTTAAAGAACGAAGACTTTTTAGTTTATCCATAATGCTTAAAGATTTAAATAAAAGTTTATCCTATGGAAAACACTTTATGACAGAAAAGAAGGTATAAGAGAAAGATTAATTTCGGTTAAGCCAGCAAAAGAATTTGGGTTTTTCTGTTGGCTAAGAGTCTGGGAAGAGCTTTTATGTTAGACGTCTAACAAGGATGAATGATAAAATTCCACTTAAACCTTTAACCCAAGTCCTAGCTTTTAACTGTTAAGCACGATCAGTTAACCTTAAATATTTAATAGCATCTCAGAAAAATATGGCCTTGAGAACAAAAAAAGGTGAAGAATACAAGATTCGTAGGATAGCAGAAGCGATAGAACAAGGAAAAATAGAAGGAATTTCGAGAAAAGATTTTAGGGAAATCACAGACCCCGAACTGCTTGCTTTGTATGAAATAGCAGAAATGGTTTATTCTTTTAAAAGAGCTTTAGAGTATTTGTCTGACTTGGTTAAACCTAAAAGCGAAGCAACTTAAGTTTCAAGCTTGAGGTAAAACAAGCTTTTTTAGTGTTAGACGTCTAACAAATCACAAACCTCATTCTTAAGCCTTTTTAACCACAAAACTGCAATAAACATTCCCTCTTGCTATACAACTTTTTTCCTCGCATTCAACTTCTTTTTCAAAAAACCTGGAAAAAAAGCCTGCGATTATTCCTGCAGTAAGGTAATCGACACATTCTTTTTGCTTTCCGTATTCTTTCAAGTACTCCCTTGCAAAAGGGTTTTTATTAGTTTGGAGTATTGCTTTAGGTTTTTCTTTATCAATCTCTATAATTTCTAGGTTTCCAATCCCGCAAACTTTTAAAACGTTTAGCCATAAGTTTTGAACTTCCTCTTTTTTTGAAGTAAACTTTTCTATGTATCTTACCAAATCGTTGAAGCCAATTTTTCCTGCTTCGTAGATTAACCTTAAACCTTTTTTCCCAAACTCCTTCTTAATTTTTTCCTGGAGAATTATAAGCTCATACATAGGTTGCATGTAAAAATTTTTTGTAAGTATTCTTATTTCCCCTTCATCTATAGAAGCTTGTCTAGCAAGCAAAAGTTTTCTGAAAAATATGGACAGCATTACAATCCCTTCAAAACTTCGTTCGCAAGCCTTAGCTTTTCAACTTCAACAGGCCATGCAACGTAAGTGTTCCCGACTTTTTTTACCATTATCAGGCCAGCCTTCTTAAGTTTTTTAAAATGGTAGATATACTTTGCAGAAAGAGATTTTTGGCTTCCTTTATCGTTTAAAAATTCAGCAACCTCCAAAGGGTTTGCAGGCCAGTTTGCTTTTATCGCTTCCAAAACTCTTGAACTACTCCTTGAAATCCTCTTTAACTTTTCTTCGTAAGTTAACCAGCTAAAGGCTTTTTTCATATTTTAGAATAGTCAAAAAGAATACTTAAGTTTTTTTGGGATATACCAAAAATGTGATTTCAACAACAGGAGCTTCATTTTTCATCTTTTGAAATTAAAAAATGTTTCTATGAGATAGAAATTTTGACGCTGAAAAATTGTTTGGCAAAAGCATGCTTGGAAAATGCTAGGATTTTACAGAAAGTTTAAGGATTATCGAAGAAGCTTAGAGATAGCTAAATCAGAAGTCCAAAAAAATTTAGTTGATACCTTTAAGTAGTAACATATTTAAATTTTTCTCTTCAGTAAATAAGTATGAACGAGGAAAAAAGAGTCTGCGAGTACTGGCTTGGAGGTTGCTTCACAATCGAAGACATAGCAAAGGACGACATGGACGCAAGTAAAACTTTGATGGACAAGCTTTGCAGAACCTCAGAAAAGCCTTATGCATGTCCAGCTTATCAGATAAACCAGAAAATCTATAAACCGTTAAAAAAGGTTGCTGAATCTACGTCAGAAGTAGAAAGTCCCTACCTAAGACTAATTCTGAACATTGTTGCAGAGGGAGCGAACCTAGTGCATCAAGAATGGGTAAAAGAAACAGTAAAACAGTCAGAAACTTACAAGCTAGTAAAAAAGGAAATGAAAGAACTTGCAAAGAAATGATTTTTTTATTTTTAACTTTTTTAAATAATTTCCATGTAGATTGTACACTAAGAAGTTTCTGCCAATCAAATTCTTCTGCACGGATTTCTTATCCCGTCCCAGAAAAACTTTTCAGCAGGCTGAGCTCTTCTTGCAAATTCGTTATTTTCTTTCAGCACCAAGAACAAATCTTTCCTAGCTATCACAAATAAAGGATTTCCTTCCTCTCCATACTTGGCTATTTCTCCGTTCTCCTTTGCTACAGAAAAAATTGTATAGGGGAAAGCTGGA
This sequence comes from Candidatus Aenigmatarchaeota archaeon, assembly GCA_049969275.1. Taxonomy (GTDB): domain Archaea; phylum Aenigmatarchaeota; class Aenigmatarchaeia; order CG10238-14; family SCSR01; genus JAVZHQ01. The sequence goes on from JBMFPE010000040.1 coordinate 5,669, forward strand.
TAATAGCTTAAGCTACCGTTTTTGTATAAACCTAAAGCATCGCCAAAAGCAAAATAACCGTAAGAAGGAATTACTTCTCTAAACTTTTGTTTCAACGTTTCATGATTTTGTTTGTTATAGCCTAACCCGCTGACTATTCTTGAAGATGTTGACTATAAACAGTGATAAGTACATAAACATTCCAGTAAGATAAAAACCTTGACAAAAATAGAAAACGCCCCTCCGCGATTGGATACCAAGAACGCCAGACTTCCTTCCAACCTTCGTACTCCGTCAGTGTACCAGCCGAATTCGTATGGTTTCTCTCTAAGATATTTAAATTTTTTTCAACAATGGAAGAACAAACCTCAAGTTAAGATTTAAATCCTTTTCTTTTAAACAATAATGATTATGAAAGAAAGCGATGCTTACTGGAAAAAAATTAGGAATTTGCATTTTGGAGAAGAAGGAAGTCCCTACTGGATTAAAAAAGCTAAAGATTTTGGGATAAACTATAAGAAAGATTTGCCAACTTTAGAAAGCTTCTTGATGCAAGAAATCAGCATCTGCAACGAAAAGGACTTGAAAGAAAAGCCAGAAGAATACTTTATACCAAGGAAAACTTTGAAGGAAAAGCCAATTCATAGGATGACTTCTTCTGGAAGCACTACAGGAGAAAAGAAAGTTTCTTACTGGACTGATGAGGGTTTAAGCTATAATGCTAAACACTTGGCTAAAGTAGCTAGGCTCTATGGTATAAAAGAAAGGATGAAATGGATTGTTACAGGCCCTTCTTATCCTGCACCTTTTGAACCTTTGATGGAAAAACTTGTTTTAAGAGAAATGAGGGGTGATCTCTACTTTGTCCCTGTAGAGACTGAACAGTTGAAGAAGAAAATAGCTGAATTACCACAACAAGAGCTAAGCCTTGAAAAGCTTTTAGCAAATCCTTACTTCGAAGCTAGGCTCGGGCCAGTATGGAAGGAGACTATCAAATATTTGAACACAAGAAGCATAG
>JBMFPE010000041.1:0-6652 GCA_049969275.1 Candidatus Aenigmatarchaeota archaeon
CTTCAATTCTTCCACTTTTTTTGAAGATAAAGAAAGAATTTCACTAATCTTTTCTATTTCTTCAGGAGTTTTTCTTGAAAATTTTCCTTTACCACCAGCTATTCCTAAGCCAAAATTTTCTGGCTCTAACACAGATTTTAAAACTGCACACACTGTTGTGGTAACTCCAGAAGAGTGCCAATCGTGACCTATAACACAACCAAAAGCCTGAAACCAAAAAGGGTTTGAAATTCTTCTTAAAAGCTCTTCTTTTCCGTATTCTTCGATTATCAAGGTGGCTACTTGCTTTCCTAACTTCTTCATCCTGTTCAAAAGCCAAAAAGGTACATGCCCATAGTGTAAAGGAAGTTCTGCCGTTCCAGTTTTTTTCATATCTATAAAAACGATAGATTTAAATTTAATTTTTTTCATCAAGTCTGTTTGAATTGATTAAACAACAATAACGTGCTACTTTATATACAATAAAAAGAAAAAATAAAAAATTGGAATATTTATTTTGTATTAGTGTTAGAGGTTTAAAAATGGTTACAAAATTTTTTAAATTAGTTAAACCAAATAATCCAAAGCATCAACATAATTTAAAAGGTTACTCACTTAAACGACGAAGCTGATAACCGGAAGGTCGGGAGTTCAAATCTCCCCCGGTCCACTTGAGGACCGGTAGCTTAGTCTGGTTGGAGCGTCCGAGTTTAAGTGAGTAACAAAATAGTTAAACTACTAATTAAATTTGAGGAGTTTCAAGAATCGTAACTAGGTTCAAATCTTGTCCATAAAAACTTTTTACTGAAATTTGGTTTTGAAAAAAGTGGGAAGAATTGAAGAATGGACAGAACATTAACTAAGTGTTTAAATCTTTTTTCCTTTATCTTTTAAATATGATTGATTACAAGGGAAAAATCATAGAAATTTTAAAGAAGTATAATGGTTTACCTTTTTCAAACATAGAAGTTGAATTGCTCAAAAGCTTGAGCGAAAGTGAAAAAAAAGATTATAAATTTGATAAGTTTTTTGTTGCTGTCTATGAGCTTGAAAACGATGGAATAATATTCAGAGGAAATGGAAGAAAGTTTGAAAAAGGAAAGTTTTACTTAAGCTCTAATAAAGCTTAAGAATAACAATTTATAAGTTTGTTTTGATGGAAGGAATGTTTATAGTCTTTGAAGGAATTACAGGCTCTGGAAAGAAGACTCACATAAAACTTTTAGCCGAAAAGTTGAAGGAAAAAGGAAAGGAAGTTACTGTAATTTCTTTCCCGAATTATGAGAGCGAGATAGCAAGGCTTACAAAAAGAGCTGACTTAGACGCTTATACACAATCTTTGCTTTTTGCTGCTGATAGGAGCCTTTACCAGGAAAGAATAAAAGCTTTACTTGAAAAAGGAAGTATAATTCTTTGCGATAGGTATTGCTACAGTAACTTTGCTTACCAGGCAGCAAAGGGTTTGCCTTTAGAGTGGCTTGTAGAAATAGAGAAAAATACGATCAAGCCAAAAATAGTTTTTTTGATTGACGTGCCAGTTGAAATTAGTATGAACAGAGTTAGACAGTTAAGCATAGAAGATTTTACTAAAAAAGAAATACTTGAAAGACTGGAAAGGGAAAAAAGTTTTTTAGAAAAAATAAGGGAGATTTACTTAAGCTTAGCAGTGACTGATAAAGAAACTAAATGGTTTGTTATAAACGGCTCAGAAGATATTTCTGTCAATCATGAAAAAATTTGGGAAAAGGTCAAGGAAGAGCTTAAGCTCGAATAGAAATTTGTTTAAACGGCTTCTATTTATTTAGTTTGAAAGTTTTCTTGATGTTAGACGTCTAACAAAGAAAAAGATTTAAGAATTAAAAACTTTAAAAAGAAATTTATTTTAAGATGCCCCCTTCGTCTAGTCCGGTTAAGGATACGAGCCTTTCGAGCTCGGGACACGGGTTCAAAAGAGCAATGCTCTGAAGCTCCCGTAGGGGGCATTAATTCTCTAAACATTCATCAAGAAGTAAAAGGTGTGCTTCCTACCATTTTTCATAGTGAATTTTCTTTCTCTCAAATTCCTCTTCTGTATGCTCAGGCTTTTTCTCATCAGGATAGCCTATGGGCATCAAGCAAAGAATTCTTACACTTTTTGGTGCTTTTATAACTTCTCTAACATATTCTTCGCTATCTTTTAAAGAAACACTTTTTCCACCCATAATTTGACAGAAGCAGGTGCCCAAGCCTTGGTTTGTTGCTTCAAGATATATATTTTCAGCAGCTATGGCACAGTCTTCAACCCAAAATCTAGAAAGAATTCCTGGTTTAGCAGCAATTACTAAAACAACTGGAGCATCTTTTATAAAACTACAAAAAGGTGTAGCCTTTGCTAATTTTTCTTTTATCTCTTGATTTCTTACGACTACAAACTCCCAAGGTCTTCTGTGCATAGCAGAAGGAGAATACATGGCAGCTTTTAAAATTTCTTCCAGCTTTTCTTCCTCAACTTCCTTTTTCTGAAACTTCCTTATACTTCTTCTTTTCCTGATAGCTTCTATCATACTTTAAACTAAGCAGAAGCGATTTAAATTTTTAATTTCTCTATAAACTATTGAGAGAATGCCTTTTGTTTATGTTCCGTTGAAAACTTTTCAACCAAGCTTGGAAGAAGTAAAAAAAGAATTGTATAAACTGAGCGAATGCTACAAAAATTTAGAAAATAAGGGTTTTGACCCAATTTCTTGGTTTGAGAAGGATCTTGACCTTGATATTAAGAACTTGGAAAAAATAATTGAAAAGATTTCTAGTGTGAAACAAGGAGGAAAAATACTCGGAAGGTTTGATTATATCAAAAGAGAAGTGAAAAATCTTAAGGAAAAAAGAGCTGAGCTTATTTTAGGCAATTACTATACTTTCTACTCTTCAGGAGCTAAAGAAATTTTCAGCCTTTTTTCTGATTTTTTAAAGTACCTGACAAACTTTGTTGAAAATCAGTAGTCTAGAAAATTATATTTTTTAATTCAACAAAGTTTAAATACTTCCTCTTGATTTATTTTAAAATATTCAAGGAGGAAAACCTCAAGTATGGTTGTTATTAAAAATTATTTTAGAGAAATGAAGGATTCCTTGATAGAGATTGACTGTTCTTTGAACGAGCTTTACAGAAAAGACAACCCATATTCTTACGATGCACTTGCTTTTTGCATGGAAGTTTTGGACGATATGTTTTAACAATAATACTTGCTTACTTGCTCAGGGGCAACCTCGCAAGACAGGAAAGTGACCTTAAGATTTTCGTCGATACCGAATTCCTTCAAGCAAATGACTACAGTCTCGTATCGGAAGCAAAATATTTCAAACGGCATTATAGCTCCTTTACAGTTAAAAACATTTCCAGATTTTTTACAAACAAAATTAGAAAAATAGCAAACAGTGTAATTTTCAGAGATTTTCTCATAACCTATAGGAAAGCCAGAATCTAGGCCTGCATAAGGAAAAATTTCTAGGTACTCCTTTGCTTTTTTCGACAAAAAGCTTTTAATCTCGTTATCTATTATGCAACCTTTCTTCTCTTCTCTTAGGAAATTGAATATTTGTGGGTTAATAATCAGCATTCCGATGATTATAAAAATTGAAACTAGTAAAACCATAAATTTTAAGCTTCCTTTAACAATTTTTTTCACCATAAAGAACAATTAACTGGGAAAGAAGTTTTTGCGTTTGTACAAATGACATCCCCAAATCCCATGTAATAATACTTATAATCATATCCTACTCCATAAAGAGTTTTTGTGCAACATTTAAGCCTTACATAATTTTGCAGCAGTATACCATAATTTTCTTGAAGATTTTCAAGTTTTGACCGGCATTCATCTGAAGGGTTAACCCTTACAAACTGGCCTGAAAAGCTTATCCCACCTATAAAGCTGAAAAGGAATATCAAAAGAAAAGCTGATAAAATCCAGAGATTGTTTTTCTTTCTCTTTATAACTGGAGCGGGTATTTCCATCATTTTTTTGTTGGTTAGCTACTCTTAAATATTTAAGCTAAAGGACTGAAAGTTGAGAGTAAATCTCCAACATAATAGGTTATTATGGCAACAATTAACGTGATAATCAAATGCTCTAAAATTACTGGCATCGGCTTTTCTTACAGACATTTCCTTTAAATTTGGTAAAGATTAAATTTAAACTAAACCAATAAATTTATGAGAGAATGTTTATCTTTTCGATATTAAGCAGGATTTTCAAGAAGAAAGAAACAGAAGAAGATAAAGAGGAGGAAAAGGAAGAGGTAAAAGAAGAAGTTCAAAAACCTATTTCAGCACCTAGAGATACTTCTATCGATAAAGAAGAAAAAGATTTAATAAAATCTGAGCTTAAGCCAGGGCCTTTTACCGAAAAGTTTTTTGAGCTTACTCCGGTAAAGGAAAAGAAGAAAGAAGAAAAGGAATAGTTTTGAACATAAAAAGCTAAAATATATTTATGGCCAAATGGTTATTGTTTCTAATTTTTATTCTAATTTTTTTGTACCTCTTCCTAGAACTTTTTAAAAACCTTCCCGGCTTTGAATTCATCTGCATAAATTGCGAAAATGTTTCAGAAGCAAACTTCGAGAATTTTACTTCTTCTGAGCTCAGGAATATAGAAACTTTTACTTCAGCACCCTTGCTTTATGAGAATATAAGATGGAATCATATGCCACTTAAAGTTTACTTGAATGTTAGTAGTGGTTTAGATTTACCTCAGTTCAGCATTTCTAACGTGGAAAGTGTAAGGGAGGGGATGCAAAAATGGGAGAATTCCACTAACAAAATCATTAGCTTTGTTGAAGTAGCGAAAGCTGAAGAAGCTGATATAGTGGTCAATTGGGTCAAAACTTTTGAAATGGGAGGGAGAAAAATTTTAGGCGAAGGTGGCCCTGTTGTTAGAGATACAGGTTTGTTTAACTTAACAGTAAGGGGTGAAATTTACCTTTTAACCCAGAAAATTAAATGCTTGGATGTAGTAACAGCTACTCATGAGCTAGGACATGTTTTAGGGTTTGACCACTCAAAAAACCCTCAAGATATAATGTATCCCACTGCCAGTTGCTCTCAAACAATAACTGAAGCTGAAGTTAAAACACTTTCAGAACTTTATAAGATCCAACCAAAACCTGAGCTATACTTTTTGAACGCCTCAGCAAGTAAACCTGGCAAATATTTGAACTTAGAGTTTGCAGTCAAAAATTCTGGCTTAATAGATTCTCTACCAACTTACGTTAGCTTGGTTTTGGACAATAAAACAGTTAGAACTTTTAGCATACCAAAGCTACAACCAGGTGAAGCTGTTGTGGTAAGAATTAACAATATATTGATTCCAAGCTTTAAAACTTTCCAACTTTTTGTTGATTCGGAAAATTATAACGACGAAATTTACGAAGACAATAACTATACAACTTTGGTTGAACTGTAGACTTAAATTCTTTGCTGTCCACTCTTTAATTATGGCAGAGGAATTGAAGTATCATATACTTTCCAAACTAGCTTCTTCAAAAGATGGACTTTATTTTTCCGAAATTCACTCAGAAAAGTATGATTTTCTAAGATTTTTCAGGCTTTTGATGGACTTACAAGAGAAAGATTTTATAAGAAGGGATAAAGTTTCAAGGAAGTATATAGTAACTCAAAAAGGTTTGGAAGAACTAAAAAAATTAGAAAAGCAAGCTTAAATTTTTTATTTTTTATTCAATAATAGATGAAGGAAAAAAGCTTCCTTACAGAGTCGGATGAATTTGAAGAAGCAGACGTGGTAATATTTGGGGTTCCTTTAGGAAAAGATGCAAAGAAAAGTTTAGATTCTTTAAGAGAGACTAGCTGGTTTGTTGAATTCTTTGATGTTGATAAAAAAAAGAACTTAACAGATGATTTGAAGTTTTTTGACGCTGGAGACATTTCTTTAACAAGTGAAAATGATATTTTTGTCAAAACAAAGGAAATAGTGGACAAGAAAAAGGTCCCTTTGATCCTTGGGAAATCTCATCTGCTAACTCTTTTTTCTTTAAGGGCTTTCGATAAAGTTAAAGTTGTTAGTTTTGACGCTCATGCTGATATTAAGGATGAGTACGAGGATGAGAAAATTTCTCTGTCTACCGAACCTTTGAACCTTAAAGAGCCTTCAAAATATAATTGCACTACTTGGTTAAGAAGGGTTTTTGAAGAAGGTAAAAAAGATATAGCTATCGTTGGTTTAAGGTCTTGTGATGAAGATGATTTCTCTTTCATAGAGAAAAATGGAATTTTGACCTTTACTCCAAATCAAATAAGAAAAGATTTTTATGAAAAGGAGAAAATAAAAGAAAAACTTAAAGAATTTTCAAAAGGTTCAAAAGTTTACATAAGCGTTGATATGGATGTTTTTGACCCTAGCATTGCTCCTGCAGTAGACCATCCTGAGCCAAATGGTTTTTCCCTTCCAGAATTTTTAGAATTGCTAGAGACTTTTAGAGGAAAGATCGTAGGTTTTGACTTGGTTGAAATAGCTTTTTGCGAGAAGAAGCTCATGGAAATTACAAATTTTTTAGCTACTAGAGTGATACTCGAGATTTTATCCAGACTTAAGTAAGTTTATGTAAGCTTCTCTTATCCCTCTGAACCCCAATTTTTTTGCTTGTATTTTTGTAAAATGTTTTTTCCCAAGTTTTTCTATCG
>JBMFPE010000042.1:0-5444 GCA_049969275.1 Candidatus Aenigmatarchaeota archaeon
GAATTATGAGTCTAGTCTTACAAAGGATCTTTTAAAAAGTTTGAACCTTCAACGGAAGTAAGGTACAGAAAACTTTAAGTTGTTTAAATTTTTATGAAGAAGTATGATGTTTTTAGATTTAGAAACTTCTTCCCTGCACGCAGACATAGGAATTATAATTGCTGTCGGTTTTATTTTACCCAACGGTGAAAGGAAAATAATTTTTACTGAAGAACCAGAAAAAGAAAAGGAAACTATAGAGAAAGCTTTGGAGATTATAAGGAAAAATAAAGCTGAGCCGTTTGTCATCTGGCATTCTGGTTTTGACATCCCTTTCCTGATAACTAGAGCGATAAAGCACAATATAGATGCTACTATTCTTTATGACATAAAAATTATAGATCTGTGTAAGTTTGCTAGGGAAAACTTAGCTCTTGCAAGTAACAAACTGGATGAAGTTTCAAAATTCTTAGGAGTGAAGAAGAATTTAAACATAACTGGAAAAAACGTTCAAGAGCTTTACTTCCAATTCTTGAAGGACGGAAAATCAAAAAAAGAAATAATCGAACATTGCGAGGACGATTTGGAAGCTTTAAAAAGCATTTACAACAAGTTAGAAAAATACGTGAAAAAAATTACTAAACCAAATTTTTGAATTTCTGTTTTCACTATACTGCTCTTATGAAATTGCAGTTTGGGTCAACTTCCACAAAATGCTGAGCTGTATTTCCATATTCTGGACATTGATTCTCCATTATGTCATCTATAGGTTCTCTTGGACTATGGGCTACGTCACAAACCCAATTTTTTATTATTTCGTTTGAAAGACAAGGCCCGTCGTTTAGGTTTCTTTCTTCAGCTTTTGCTTCTCTACAAGCTTTAATGCAAGCCTCTTTTGCGGTTTCTACCTCTTTCCAATTTATATAGTAGTAATAACCCCCTATACCAACTGCTATCAAAACTAAAGCTACGATTAAAACAATTTTCCTCATAATTTTTATTTAATTTCCTTAAATATTTTTTAAAATTTTTCGATACTTTTCCAAGAAGCAGTTTTGATTTTTACTTTTTCTGCGCCTTCCATTTCTCTTTTATCATGACCTACAAAAATTGCTTCTTCTGGTTTGACTTTAAAATATTTTAAAACCTCTAAATAAGCTTTTGGGTTGGGCTTCTCGTAGCCAAGTGAACGAGAAAGAAAAAGTTTGTCATAATGTTTTCCTCTTTTCAAGCCAAGCTTCTTTAGAAGCTCTAACCTCCACTTTAAGGGATGGACTGTATCAGAAAGAATTGCAATTTTTATGTCCTTTGATTTAATTCTCAGAAGAGTTTTCTTCCTGTTTTTGAAAAGTTTTATGTACTTTAAATTTATTTCTTTATCTTTTCTTAACCATTCATCAACTTTCGAGACAGGAATTCCAAATCTCCTATAAATACTTCTGTTTGCTTCTCTTAAAGAAATTTTACCAGAAGAAATTTTTGGATAAAGTTTAAGCCAAAGCTTATGCTGCTCTTTAAAGCTCACTCCAAAATTTCTCAAAAATTTTCCGTACTCTTTCTCAAAAATTTTCATCGCTTTCTTTCCTGAATATAGAACTCCTTCTCCATCAAAAATTATCAACTTAATCATAATAATTCTTTAGTTCAAAAAACTTAAAATTTATTTAATTTGACTTCCACACCTTTTTTTGCGATCAGAACATTAGTAAAGAACTTCTTAAAAATTCTTGAGTTTTGAGTGTGAATTGGAATTATTTTTCTCGGCCTAATTTCTTTAATCATCTTTACTATTTCTTTTCTTGAAGCATGACCAGAAGCATGAGCTTGTTTAAAATCAAGCTTGAAATGCCTAACCCAGTTCATCATCCTTCCAAAATCTATTTCTTGTTCTTCATCATGAGGTTCACTTGTTGAATAAATATAACTACTTCCCAAGCTTGGCTTTAAATCTATCAATTCTTTCAAATCAAAATAATCGAGAAACAAAACAATTTCTTCTTCTCTTCTTTTCACATCCCTGTAGCAGACCGCGTTAGGATAGTCCAAAAACTTTCTCTCCCAAGTTAGATAATCCTTTTCCTTTTCTTCCTTGCTCACGTTTCTGTCTATCAAGCCCCAACCAGACCTTTGAAGATATATTAAAACATTCTCATCCCTTGTGTCAGGAACAGCAAGATTTCTATCCTGCTTTAAAACTTCAAGCAAATAAGCGATTCTTGTGTTTATCGCAAGCTTCCTTCTACTCTCTAAACATGCTTGAAAAAAGGAGTTTAGCCTGTCTACATCCTTCCAAGAAAAATTTGCTATTGCTAGCTTTTTTGTTTTCGAGATAAAATTGCTTACCTGTCTCCTAACTTCTTCTTCGCTCAAACTTCTACTTCCGTCCATTCTTGTTCCTTCAACTATCAAGAAATCAGGCCTTTCTTCTTTTGCTTTTTCAATAAAATCTAAAGTCATTTGTCTTTTTGGTCCATGCATCCTTAAATCTCCTGTATAAACTAGAGTTGAGTCTGAGCAATGAACGATAAAACCATAAGCCCCAGGAATGCTGTTATGAACTAAAAATCCATTCGCAATAAGATTATTATACCCAGGCACATAAAAATCATAAACTATCCATTTTCTATTGTTGTTAGATAATCTTCGAATTGACTTAATTTTGAGGAATAAGAAAGGTGAAAAGACAATTGTTTCTAGTTTCTTTATATAGTAATTAACTTTCTCGGTCAACTCTTTTTGATATTTAAGCTCTTCAGAATGTTTTTTTAGTAGATTTAAAAAGCGTTTTAAAAATAATCTGCTTGGAGTATGTTTATCAGTAGTAAAATGTGTTATGGGAATGCCATACTTCTGTAAAAAGTAAGTTGAAAGTTGCACATCCTTTAGAATTTTCATGATGGTTTTCCCTTCTATAGGAATTAGGTCTACCTTCTCTTCGACTGTATTACCGACTTTTTTGAGTAATAATTTAAGTTCCTGTCTCTTTTCAAAAGAGCCAAAATTAATTTCCCTGCAAAATCTTTTAATAGAAGATGGATGAGTAACAACTAGCTGATAACCCTTGTTTTTAGTTAAAGGTTGAGTTTCGTCTACCCATGAAATTATTCCAAACCTTAAGAGTAATAACTTAACCACATCTATCAAATCTTTACTAGTACTTGTCAGAACGATAGAATGATGACCGATAGAACCTTCTGCATCATACAGTCCTCTAAGAAATGCTGCGATTTCTTTTAAACTTAACTTATGAATAATAGTTGGTATCTTTCTTCTCGGACTTTGAACAAAAAAATTAGGTTCTACGGTAAAAATGAACTTTGCTACGAATGTTGGCAATAATAACTTTTTAAGTTTACCCCCCTTTCTCCTTGTCTTAATCTTAGGTATAAATCCAAATATCTTTTCAGTTATTTTTTGGTATAATTCTAAGTTTTTTTCATCCTTATCAGAAGCTGCTATACAGCCTTTGCTATTCCAACTACCATTTCCCAGGAGGTATCCTAGCAATTGACATACTTCAGGGTTTGTCCTTTTTGGAATTTTGATATCTGGTATTATTCTAGCATATCTCTTAACAAACCTCTCTTTATTAATTCCAAGCCTATCCAAAATTTTATTCAAAATTTTTAGGTTACACGTATGTTTTCCAACCTCAAGAGACCCATAAAATTTATAATTTATAGAAACTTCATTTCCCATATCTTTTTGAGTCAACCCAAGCTTCTTTCTTTTGTTTCGAATGAATTTTAATCCTTCTTTTGAAACTTTGGCTAATTGTCGAATCTGAGGATTAGGAAGTTCTTGAGACTTGCCATCATTTGGAATGTGGCTCAGGTAAATTATGCAATCACCAACTTTAAGTTCAGAAGCTTTTTTTTCAACAAAGTCCAACCCTTCTAAACAAATGAACTTGTGTTCAGGTGTAGTTTTTATTTCATTTAGGCTTGTAGTTATCCTTAGCAATTTGGTAGCTTCAAGTTTTGATAGTTCATAAAAAGAATTAACAATTTTTCCTGATTTAAAATCAAAAGATAAAATTTTTCCACTAGTTGATATTTCAGAGACTTTCCTAATTTCCCCGTTTTGTAGCTGTACTAAAGTATCAGGAGCGAGGCAATGATCTACGTGCACAGGCAAAACTTCCACCGAACCGATTTTTATTTTATCTCCAGTTCTAAAAGTTTTAAAATTTCTTTCAAACTCTGGTTTTTCTCTTCTTGAAACAAAGCACTGCCTGTAAGTGAAAAATTCTGTCTCAAAACTTCCCCTTCCTGTTTCTTGAATCGATTGGAGAAAAAGTTTGCAAGTCTCCCCACAATAAATCGGCATATCCTTGTGCAAAAAAGCAACATCCCAAGAGTGGTCTGCATGCGCATGGGAGATAAAAACTCCGTCTATTTCTGGTTTAACAGTTAATTCTTTTCCTGACTGGGCAAGCAAATCATCCCTGTAAACTCCCTTCATTCTTGGTAGCAAACCAAACTCAAAATAATCTTCCAAACCAGAACAAACTCTTGGCCTTAAGAATTCAGCAAAATATTTTCTCGAAGAAGAAAAGCTAAAACCAAAATCGAAAAACAATTTTGTGTCTTTATCCTCTAAAAAAATCTTATTTCCCCCTATTTCGTTTATTCCGCCAAAAAAAGTTAGCTTTACCATTAATTTTATTTTTGTTTGCTGTCTTAAAATAAGAAATATTTACTCAAAAAACAAAACTATAAATATGGATGTGATTTCCTTCCTCATTTCAAAAGAATTTGAGATAATAGTAAATGCTTCCTTTGGTTTACTTTGGATACCACTAGGGATTTTTGGTTTATGGCTAATTTTCAAGCTCTTGGGATGTTTAACAAAAAAAGAAGAAGTTTCTATGATTTCTTTCCTTCTTCAACCTAAAGAAGCTTTAAAAGAAATAAAACTTCTTTTTTATGCTTGCTTAATCTTTTTCATAGGTAGTATTTTTGGACCACCCAGTTTCTTTTTTGGCCTCCATGGTAAAGAACCAATTTTGCTCGCTTTTTCATCAGTTTTTGGCACTTTTGTTTTGACGTCGGCAGCATTTTATGCTGTCTTAATAGTTTACATTTTCTTTAGATGGTTTAGGAGGTTTAGGAAGTATGTTTAGCCTTCTTGAAATTTTTTATTACGTTTTAACTTCGACTGTAGCAATTCAAACAGCAATTTCTGTCTACTATTCCTACAATCTTCTCAAAAATTTCAAGAAAAACCTAAACTTCGCTTTACTTATGATGTTTACTCAACCAAAAACTCCAAGAATTTTCAAAGTTTTATTTGTTTCTCTGTTAATCTTCATCCTAGGTGATTTTGTTCAATTTCTCTTTGTGTCTGTAAATGGTTACTATATCGGAGACTTTCTTCTCTATGAATGTAAACTTTCCTTTAATCAACTATTGTTCATATTTTTAATGCAAGCTTTAGCTTACTTACTTTTTTATCGAGTTTAT
>JBMFPE010000043.1:0-5143 GCA_049969275.1 Candidatus Aenigmatarchaeota archaeon
TGTAAAGAAGTGCACCCAAAAACCCAAAGATTATTACTGCAACATAGCTAACGCAATCACGACGGAGAGTTCGTAAGACATCAATGGTCCTTCCCAAAGAAAAACAAAAATTTTATTCATGAGAAGTGAAGAAAAAACTTCTTAATATTTAAATACAACGATAAATAACTAAGAAGTATGAGCAAAGAAACTACGAACGTTATACTAATTAAAAAGTCGCACATTCTTTATGCAATAGTTGCAATACTTCTTTTTGTCCTTGGGATTTTCGTAGGAAATTTTATTATTTTAAAAAATTCTATTTCAACTTTTACAGAAAAATGTAAAAAGTTCTGTGAGTTTATTCCTGACACAGAGTTTAGCCATGTAGACGATAAAAACCATTGCTACTGCTTGCAGAAGAATCAAAAGCTTTACGATTCTTTGTTAAATAAAACTTTAATTTATGACAGAATTGTAGATGTGGGGATAATAACTGGAGTGACAGTAAAAAATTATATTGAATAAAGCTAAATAATTAAGCCTACCCGAACATACTTTCACTCTTTGGTTGACAAAGCAATATTATTTAACTATCTCCTATTATTCAAAAGCCTTAAAGACGAGAATTTAATAATTTAAACAAACGAATAAATAGTGAGAAAATGTTCGATAGCTTAGGAAAAAACCTTAGCAGTTTGATAAAAAGAATAATCACAGGAGTTACTATAGACAAGAAAGCAGTAGAAGAAATTTTAGATAATTTAAAAGTAATTCTTTTGCAAGCAGACGTTGATGCTAAGCTCACAGAAGAGCTTATAGCAAAAATAAGGAAAAAATGTTTAGAGGAAAAAATTCCTGCAGGCTTAACTCTTAGAGAGCATGTTTTAAAAGTAATTTACGAAGAATTGGTAAACTTACTTGGAGGAAAACCTTCTGGCTTGATAGGCAAGAAAAAGATCATGGTTGTGGGGCTCTTTGGCTCAGGAAAGACTACTAGCATTGCTAAGATTGCCAAATATTTCCAAAAACAAGGTCTAAGAGCAGCTCTAGTCGCTTTAGACTATCACAGACCTGCAGCAGTTGAACAACTTTTGCAGCTTGGCAAACAGATTAATGTTCCAGTCTATTTTGACGAAGAAAAAAACCCGTTTAAAGGAGCAAAAGATGCTTTAGAAAAATTCAAGAGTTATGATACAATTATTTTTGATACTGCAGGAAGGAACGCTTTAGATAAAGAATTGGCAGAAGAATTGAAAAAACTTGGAGAAATTATAAAACCGGACGAAGTCTTGTTGACAATTCCTGCAGACATAGGGAAGGTTGCTGGACCACAAGCAAATGAATTTAATAAGTTAGTTGGAATTACTGGAGTGATAATAACAAAAATGGACGGAACCGCAAAAGGAGGAGGAGCTTTAAGTTCTTGCTCTGCTACTGGGGCAAAGGTCAAGTTTATCGGCATAGGTGAAAAGATAGAAGATTTAGAAGTTTATAACCCAGAAAGGTTTGTTTCTAGACTTCTTGGCTTGGGTGATTTACAAACTCTTCTAGAAAAAGCTAAAGAAGCAGAAATCAAACCTGAAAAAATTGAAAGGATTGTTGAAGGTAAGTTTACTCTTCAAGACTTTTATGACCAAATTCAAGCTATGCAAAAGATGGGACCTATTTCAAAAGTTGTGCAGATGATTCCTGGCCTAGGAATGCAACTTCCAGAAGAACTTTTAGAAAAACAGGAAGAAAAACTGAAAGGATATAAGTACATTATCGATAGTATGACGAAAGATGAAAGAGAAAATCCAGAAATAATAAACGCAAGCAGAATTGCAAGAATTTCTAAAGGAAGCGGAAGACCAGAATCTGAGGTTAGAGAATTATTAAGTCAGTATGAAAAGATGAAAAAGCTATTAAAAACTTTTGGTGGAAAGGTTGGGTTTGAAAGAGGAAGTTTAAAAAAGTTAGCAAAACAACTTGGATTTAGGTTTTAAGATGAAAGAAAAGAAAATAATGCTATTTTTTGTCGGGATTTTTTTACTGACCCAAACCTTAGGGCTTTATGTTGGAAACGAGTATATCCAACTGATAAAGGCTGGAGAATTAGAACCAGCTTTTGAAAACCCGGAAAACGTTGAAAATTCGTTTCTTTTAATCGTTTACATGCTTTTAGTAACAGGAGTAATAATCCTTATGGTAAGGTATAAGAAAGTTCTTTTGAAAGCAGTAGAGGCAGTGGCTGTATTCTTTGCTTCGATGATAACTTTTGACTTTCTTTTTCCAGTTGCTATATTTTTTATCCCAGTATCGATAATTCTTTCTTCAATTTTAACTGCATGGAAAATGCTTAGACCTAGTATCTTAAACCAAAACTTGGCTTTAATCTTTTCTATAGCTGGAGCAGGGGCAGTGATAGGAGCCTCTCTTGGAGTTTTTCCTGTTCTAATATTTATATCGCTTGTTGCTGTTTATGATTTTATTTCTGTTTTTCTGACAAAACATATGGTTTATATAGCAAAAGAAATTACAAAAACTCCAACTGCTTTTACAGCAGCTTTTCCTTACAAGTTTGAAAAACCAAAAAAAGTTGTTTTGAAAGGGAAAAAAGTAACAAAAAAGTTTCATGTTTTTCAGCTTGGAGGAGGTGATATAGCGATACCTTTAATTTTTTCTATATCTGTGCTCAGAACGTATGGTTTAATTCAAGCAGTTTTTTCTGTCATAGGCTCAATAATTTCCCTTTGTCTTCTAGTTTATTACGTCACAAAAAGACCAGGAACTGCTTTACCTGCAATTCCTTGGATAAGCTGCGGGATGCTTTTAGGTTTCATAATTTCAATGATTTAAACTTTTCCTGTAAAAACCTGCTCTTTTGGGAATACAACAATTCCATTTCTAGTTATTTGAATAGGATGAATTCCAGAATCATGGTCAGTAGCTCTCATCTTTCTCACACACAACCCTCTTGTATAAAATCCTGCTTCTTTTATATAATAAAGGATTATAATACCATCTGCAACAAACTCTTCAACACCAAGTGCTGAAATTTTCCCCGAGCCTTCTTCTATCTCAGAAACAAGAAGTGACGTACATCCTAAGCGCTTGACCAACCTGCTCAAATCAAGGATACTTTTTCTCACTTGTAAAGTCTTTTCGAAATACAAACCCAATATTGTTGATGGGTCTATAACCAATCTTTTTGCCTTGAGAGCTGCCACCTCACTCTCAATCAAATCTTTCAGTTTTTCAAAACTGTACATTTCTGCTGAAACAAAGGAAACTAGTTTTTTTTCTATAAGATCTTTAAAATTCCAGTTAAAATTCTCTGAAGAGTAACTTATAAGTCTTTCTGGTTCTTCTTCAAGTGTTAAGTAAACTCCCGGCTCGTTATAAACAAAAGCACCGTTGTATATGTACTGGAGGCAAAAAATTGTTTTACCAGCTCCGGCCACGCCAGAAAGCAAAATTGTGGACGATTTTGGAAAACCTCCAGCTATTAAATCGTCCAGCCCTGGAATACCTGTTTTTACTCTCTCTACCATTATAAGATAGTTGATTTTCCATTAAATTAAATTTTAAATTAGCTATAACTTGATTTATGAGAGAGTTTATTTTAAGAGCATCAAAAGCCGTAACCCATCCTTACTTTAACTTGAACGATCTACCAAGCTCAGCAGGAAGAATGGATTTAGTTTGCAGATGTATTTCTAGTGCTTTATGGGTTTCAAACGACTTAAGAAGGGATACAAAGATTTTTGTAATTCTAGAAGGACCGCCAAACCCACCGAGAACGATAGTTTTTGATGGAAACTCTCTTAAAGGGGTTAACCCAGACGAAAGAAATATCGCCTCACACATAAAAAAAGCACTAGAAGTTGGTTTGAACCTAGGCTTAGAGCAAGAAATAAACGTTTCGCCAGGAATAAAAGTTGCAAAGAAAAGTTTTGAAAGTTTGATAAAAGAAAAATCAAAGGAAACACAGCTTTTATACTTACATCCAGAAGGTAAGGACATAAGAGAAATAGAAATAAAAGAAAACGTTGCGTTCATTTTAGGTGACCATATAGGAATAGCAAGAAAAACCGAAAAATTAATCGAAAGGTTAAACATAGAAAAAGTTTCACTCGGAAGTAAAATTTATCTAGCAAGCCATGCTATAGTAATAGCTAACTATGAGTTGGACAGAAGATGGTTAAAATGAAAATAGAAGAAGTTGCGATTAAAGCATTGAAGAATTGGGTTTTGTGCGACCATTGCCTAGGCAGAATTTTTGGACAAATCTTGTCTGGTTTAAGTAACGAAGAAAGAGGAAGGGTAATCAGATTTTTTATAGCCTTTTTGCTAGATTCTGGAGAAAAAATAGAAGTAAACAAATCAAACTTTTATGGAATAAATTTCAGGAATATAAGCTTAGGAATAAAGCCTGAGAAATGTTTCATATGTGGAAATTTCTTTGAGAAAAAAGGAATTCTAGCTAAGAAAATAAAAGAAAGGTTGGAAGGGATAGAGTTTGATTCTTTCCTAATAGGCTCTAAAATTCCTGAAAAAATGTTAAAAGCTGAAGAAAAGGTTTGGGAAGAGGTAGGAATAGAATTTGTTGAATCTATCAAATCAGAAATAAACAGAGAAATTGGAAAAGAAGTAGAAAAAATAACCAAAAAGAAGATCAAGCTAAGAAACCCAGACGTTACAGTTATCGTTGACGTTGAAAAAGAAAGAATAAAAGTTGAGATAAGGAGTCTATACATCTTTGGAGGATATAAAAAACTTGTTAGAGGCATTCCTCAGTCAAAATGGGTTTGCTCAAGATGCAAGGGAAGAGGCTGCAAATACTGCAAGGGAAAGGGAAAGCTATACCCAACTTCTGTTCAAGAAATAATAGAAAAGCCCTTGTTAAAAGAAACAAAAGGGAAGAAAAGCTATATGCATGCAACAGGAAGGGAAGATATAGACGCAAGATGCTTAGATTACAGACCATTTATAATTGAAATTGAAAAGCCTGTTAAAAGAAAAATTGATTTGAAGAAAATTGAAAATGAAATCAACAAATCAAAAAAAGTGAAAGTTAAAGGGTTAAGAGTAACAACAAAAGAATGGATAAAAATTTTAAAGTCTGCAAGACTTGATAAAACTTATTTGGCTGAAGTTGAGTTTGAAAAAGAAATTGATA
>JBMFPE010000044.1:0-5122 GCA_049969275.1 Candidatus Aenigmatarchaeota archaeon
GAAATATCGTTAACAATTGGTATGCTTGCCTCTCTGTAGCCTTCATAAGGATAACTTACAGTATACTCGATAAAAGGATTTCTTATAGTTTGCTGGGGCACTTGAAGTATAACTGTTATACTTTTGATATCCCCTTTTTCAAATTCAGTAAAAATACAGCCATTGTCTTCTTTCTCGCCTTCTCCACAGTATAGCTCTTTTAACTCTAAGCCGGCTATATTGTCAAATTTTACTTCAACATTCTCTACAGTTTTATCCCCATTATTTTTTAACAAGATATTCACAGAAGTTGTACTTCCTGGAGATGGGTTGGAGTTTGAGATTGTTGTTTGTTCTACTGTTATTATATCATTCTTATATTTAGTTCCATCACCAGAAGGTTGACTTCCTGGTAAAAGAGTACAGCCAGAGAGAAACACGAATACTAGTAAAAGTAAAAGTATAGCGTATTCTTTCATTCTACCTGCCTATTAAATAATTTAACCAAGTAAATTATTATATGGTTAACCTTTACGAATACTTAGAATTTCTTTTAAAGCCTGCTATAGAAACAGGCTATACTTGGGACAAAACCTTAGTTTATGGTATAACTCTAATTTTAGGAGTTCTACTAATCTTCAAAATGCTTAAAAAACTCAGAGTAAAAATTGATGGAAAATTTTCTTTAGCGATTTTCCCTTTTGTATTTTTTGGTGGAGTTTTAAGAGTTTTAAGAGATTTGGGAATTCTAACTTCCTTCCTTTTTGCCACCCCATACATTTACTTTTTGGTCGCTTTCATTACTGTTGTAACCCTTCTTTTTTCTCTACTTATAGAAAAAAATGTTGGAATTTCTTACAGTAAGGTTGTTTTCCTAACTGGTTTTGTCCTTCTTTCTTTTGCGATAACAAAAATTCCTGAAATAGATTTAACAAGAGCACTTTATACCTTAACTTTTTTCTTCCCTTTTCTTATTTTTGTCATTCTTGTAAGATGGAGCAAAGCAAACAAAGCAGTAACTTTAATTCAAACTTTTGACGGAATCACAACTTTTGTTTCAATAAACTTCTTTGGTTATTCTGAACAACATGTTCTCCCAAGTTTTTTCGTCCAAACTTTTGGAGCTTTTACTTTCCCTTTAATCAAAATAATAGCAATAGTTGCTGCTTTAATCATCATTGATAAATTTTTTGAAGATAAAGAAATGAAAAATTTTGTTAAGTTATGCATAGCAATTTTAGCAGGAGGGACAAGCACAAGGGATTTCACTTGCCTGCTTTCTTCTTGTTCTCCTTCCTAGCCTTTATAAACAACTGTAAGAGTTACGTCAGCCAAGTTATAGAAACCGTCAGGAGGTTCTGTAGAGAATGAGATTAAATTCATTCCCCTGTTCAAAACTATTTCACCTGGGTTCAAAACTTTGCTTATATAGTCAGTAGCTTTCCTGTTTGATTTAAAAATTTCCTTATTATTGACTTTTACTATCAAATCTTTTGTTGGGTTTGAATCCTTAACTCTTGCAACAAATAATGCATACTTAAAATTGTCAACTTCTTTATCTCCTAGCTCAAAGTTAAAACTTTTCTCAGAAACCCCATAATAATATATACCAAACTTTGCGCTTGAGATTCTATAGACAGTACTCATCCAAAACTTCCAGCCTGGTAAGCCTGCTTTTATAGTTACAGTGTTCGATTTCTTTATTTGGGATGCGTTCAGCTCAATTAAAATTTCTCCAGGTTTTGTGTTTTTATTGTAAACTTCCTCGCCGTTTAATTCAACTATCAAATTTCCTGCGTTATTAGTTTCATCCACTAAAATGCTGATAAAACCGCCAGTAATAATTTGAAACTTTTCTTCACTCATCGACTCATGAGTTAGGCTTGCTGAATACTCAGAAAAATATCCTTTAGAAACTTCAAAATTACTTTTTGAAGCCAAGACTTCGGAACCAACAGAATAGCTCACAGAAAAATCTCCAAAGTAAAAGTTACGCCATAAATCTTGTGTAGGAATTTTTGTTACGTTTATTGTTATTGGAATAGTTTTGTTTCCTCCTGTAAAACTTATTTGAACGCTTCCCCTGTAAATTTTTTCTGTTGCTATTGAAGGGACTGTTACTATAACTGTAACAACTTCTGAGCCAGAAACATCAAAATTTTGCTTATCAAAACTTAACCATGTTCTTATCTCCCCTGTTGCCGAAACAGTAACGTTTGTTGCTGTTCCGTTCAAGCTTAGGTCAAAACTTTGCGAATCTCCTGGTTTAAGTTTAAGTGAAATTGAAGATGGAGAAACGTCTAAAGCTTCTGTCACAGTTGTTGTCCAAGCGACCATCATAACTATTATTAGAACAAGACCTGCAAGAAGAACAAATGCAAATTCGTCTATTCTTGCTTGTCCTTTCAAAATAACACCTAATTTAACTTTGTTTTTTAACGATTAATTTTTATTTATTATATATGAAAATAGTCGAAGAGAAGTTTGAAAAAGGGTATGTAAAAGTTATTCCAGAGAATTTTCTAGATTTGTGGTATCTTTCCAATTTAATCGAAACTAAAGATAGAATAGTCGCAAAAACTGTAAGGAATATTTTTATAGAAAGAGAGGGAAGGAAGGAAAAGTCAAAGAAAAAAACTTTGGTTCTTTCTATCGAAGTTGAAAGAGTTGAGTTAGAAGAAGGTAAGCTAAGGGTAAGGGGAAAAATAGTAGAAGCTCCTGAAGAAGTTCAGAGAGGAAGCTATCACACGATTGAGATAAAGTTTGGGAACAAAGTTTTGATAGAGAAAAAATCGTGGAAAAAAGAGCAGGTAGAAAAAATAAAAAAATCGGCAAAAAGGGTTAAAAAAGCTTTTTCCCTAAAAGATTTCTTTGTTCATCTGAATAAAGCTGATGGTTTAGCAGTTTATGGTTTTGAAGAAGTTAAAAATTCTGCCTTGATGGGAGCAGTGAAAATACTTTTTGTTCCTTTAGAGAGGCTGGACCAAAAAATTGAGGAAATTATGGAAGAGGTTGAGAAAAAGGGGGGAGAAATAGAGTTTGCTAGTAAAAAAGATGAATTGGGTAAAAAATTTATTGAAGAATATGGAATTGGGGCAATTTTAAGGTTTAAGATCAGCTAGCTCTTTTTTTCAAGGAGGTTATGTAACCTGCTATCATATTTCTCAATTTTTTCGATTTTATTTCAACAAGTTGCTTAACTGCTTCTTTATTCTGAGAAAAATCTTTTGTGAATTTTTCCGGATATTTTTCAACTAGGTCTAATGCAATACTTTTGATAAAAGAAGTTTTAATTCTCCCCATTGCATCACTGATTAAGCTTTTTCTATAATAATTTTTTGATTTGGCATAACCAAGAGTCTTACTTTATCATTTTCTCTTAAAAATTCAACTTGTGGTAGAGTAACTACTAAGCTTTTTGATGAAGTTGTTGGCCTCCATACTTTTCTTTTTACCACTAATAGTGGTTCCATAACTTAATATATAGAATAAAAGTATATATACAGGAATCTATATATAGATTAGGATATAGATGACACAGGAGTGGCATGTTTGGGACTTCCCAGATAATGTGAGAATTTATCTTAATGATAAGTTTAGAAAATGGTTATTTGAAAAATTAAAAGAAATTTGTGGTTCTAGGTATAGATTAGCTAAATTGTTAAATTTACATCCTATGAGTATAAAAGAATACGAACTAGGACATTCTTCGAGAAAGTTCAAGGTTTATATCTCCGTGAAAATTATTAAGCAATTTATTGAAATTTTAGACAAAGCATCTAAAAGATATTTCTTAAAAGAACTAGAAAAAAACATAACATCTTACAGATCAAGAGGAGGTTGGATTGTTTCAAACCCTAAACTACCGATAAGAGAATCTCCAAAATTGTATTCGCTAATATTCCATCTAATTGGTGATGGATGCGACTCTGCTAAATCAACGCCATATTACTGTAACATACATGGAGAATTAATCAACGAGTTTATTAGTAGTTTAAAAATTTTTGGTAACGTAAAAATTGAAGTTGACATGCAACATGGAGTCATGTACGTATACTTCCCAAAAGTAATCGCAAACTTGCTTTCAGATATTTTTAAAGTTGAATTTACTCAT
The DNA here is from genome assembly GCA_049969275.1 of Candidatus Aenigmatarchaeota archaeon. Lineage (GTDB taxonomy): Archaea > Aenigmatarchaeota > Aenigmatarchaeia > CG10238-14 > SCSR01 > JAVZHQ01. The sequence goes on from JBMFPE010000044.1 coordinate 4,094, forward strand.
CCTACTCATCTACCACATAGCATATTCGAGGCTAATGAAGAATGTAAGGCTGCAGCAATAAGAGCATTTATCGATGACGAAGGAAGTGTTTCAAATGCATTTTACATAACCCAAAAATCTAGAAACATATTAAAACAGTTAAAAATTCTTTTAAATCAATTTAATATAAAAACCGGGAAGGTTGGAAAAACTTGTGAAGGTGCGCATAGATTTACAATTTTAAAAGAAAGTTATGAAACATACTTTAAAAAAATTGGTTTTACATGTAGAGAAAAACGTAGAAAAATCATACTAGAAATAAAAAGAATTAAAAGTAGAAAGAACACCAACAAAAAATTCGTGATGAATATTTTGTTAAAAGAAGGTCCTATGACAAAATATGAAATAGCCAAAAAAGTTAAAATGAGTGTCAAGAAAACGTTTAATGCACTCGTTGAATTAAGAAAGGATGGTAAAATATTTACACAAAAAATTCCAGGGCAAAAATGCTATTTGTGGTGTACTAAGGAGTCAAACGTTTAATTTCGTAAAATGTGACGTCCCCCTCTCTATCAACAACCGCCCAAACAAAAGTAGCTCTTATATTATGCGCAAGCCTAACTGCTCGCGACATTTCAGGTAAAGAAAAAGCAGCTTCTTCAGGAACAGCATGAACAACGAAACGAGTATGCTCATGAGGAGCTTTAGGTCCTCTTTTTAGCTTTACCCCTCGATCGTAAACCCTAAAATGAGCTCCAAACTTAAAGCCTGTCTTAACCAGAAATCCTCTATTTCTTAAGTCACGATAAACTATATAGGAAGGATGGAACTGATTAACCCTTTGCTCACCAACTTTAAATAAGTCAGCCAGCTCAAGAAAATTCTTTTTTCCATTTTCCTTAACAAAAACTTTCAGCTTATTTCTTTCAACCAAAAAAGTTGCTTCGATTAAATCTAACTCAAGTCTCTCAGGATTTTCCTCTGGTAAAGGCTTTCCATAGCCAGATTCATCATAAAGCTCGACAGCTTTCGGATCCCAAATTATTACCC
>JBMFPE010000045.1:0-4934 GCA_049969275.1 Candidatus Aenigmatarchaeota archaeon
AAGAAAGAACCTAAATATCCAACTTTTCCTAAATCAGAAAACATTTCCCAAAAACTTTCATTTCTTAAAAGCAAGCAAGCTAAGAGAAAACTTATCACAAAGAAAATAGTGTTTCTGTACTGCCATCTAACTTTTTCCAATTCCTTGATTACTTTTTCTATTTTTCTTTCTCTTTGTCTTCTCACAAAAGAGTATTTCATAAGAATCGGTAAAAAAATTATATTTTAATGTTAAATATAAAGATTTAATATAAATGAAAAGATGTTTTCTCTTATATTTTTTCTTCTATTCTAATCATTTCATTAATCTTTACTGTTCTTTCCCCGCTTATCCCGAGCTTTATGTACTCACAACCCAAACCAACAGCCAAATGGCAAATCAAAGTGTCTTCCGTTTCTCCAGACCGATGAGAAATTACTCTTACATGTTTTTCCTTCTTCGCCTCTTCTGCAAGTTTTATCACGTCAGTAATAGTTCCTACTTGATTCGGTTTGATTATAATTCCGTTAGTTGCTTTATGTAAAACTCCTTCTTTAAATCTTGCTAGGTTGCTTGCGTACAAATCATCACCGCAAACTATTCTTCCTCTTAGCCTGTGAGTTAAGGTGCTAAACCCTATGAAATCATCCTCATGAAAAGGATCTTCTATGTAAACTATAGGAAAGCTTCTTGCCAGTTTTTCCATAAAAGCTATTTGTTCTGTTCTTGTTAGCTTTAAATCAAACTTCGAGTAAAAGTATTTTTCCCCGTCCCAAAGCTGGGAAGCTGCAACATCCAACCCTATAGCTAAACTATCTTGAGCAACCTCTTCCAAAATTTTCAAAATCTCTTCAGGTTTAAGGCTTGTAACCCATGCAGACTCTAAATTTTTAGAAAAAGCAAAACTTTCATCCTTCTCTATTAACATTTTTCCTGTTTGTCTGTAAGCTTTTGCAATGTTAATTATAGAATCTGCAAAAGATTTCTGATGCTCTGGCAAGAGTAAATACTCTTGAATGTCAGCTTTTGAGTCCTTCCACCCTCCTACTATGTTGCAAATTGGCTTTGGGATAGAAGGCTTCCCTTTTGAAAGATATTCAAAAACTTCTAAACCTTCGTTCAAAGCAAAAGCCTTAAGAAAAGCAGAAGAAATTCCCAAGGCTAAGTTTGCACCTATTTCCCTTAAGTCAGGAGTAGTATCTATGGAGCGCAAAAGCAAATCAACATCTTCCTGATTTTTAAAATCTTCGTTAATAAAATGTTTTTTTATTAGAGAGAATTTTTTTAAAACTTGGTCAACAGGCAAATACTTTGCTTCATACTTTCCAACGCTAGTTCCTATCGGCACAGAAGCTTTGACATTCCCTTTTTTAAACTCAAGCTCAATTTCAATGGTTTCTTGAGAGTTAGTTGCAAGAATTTTCCTTATCTCTAAATTCTGAGCTATCATAATTTGAAATTTGGTTTTTTTAAATAAAAAGTTAGTTTGTAGCTTTTCTAATTTCTTCAAGTAAGAATTTCTAATTTTTTCCTCTTTCTCCACGCTTGCAACTTCTTCCAAAATCAGAAATTTTTTCCCTCTTCTTCATAAGGCCAAGAACTGTGACGCTGGGTTGATTTATAAAACAACAAAATTTTTACCTCAAGATAAACTCCATAAGTTTCTTTCCTGTTATCAGCCCAAGCTTCCCCTTTTCAGCTTCCATTTCACTAAAAGATTTTGCCCTTCCTTTGCCCTTCCCATAAACCAAAACTGGAACAGGACCAAACTCATGCTTTCTTGTCTTGCAAGAAGTTATATGGTCGCAAGTCACGACCAAAATTCCTTTAAAATTCTTGAAATGCTCAAGCTTTCTGTCTATCTCTTCTATCATCTCTCTTTTTTTATGGAAGTCACCATCATGAGCAGGTTCGTCAGGCCCTTTGATATGAGCATAAACAAAATCGTACTCTGCCAAGGCAGCGTCTATACTATCAAATATGAACTTTAAGCTTGGCTGAAACTTGAGCTCTGGGACAGTTATTGCGTTAAACCCTGCAAGCAAACAAGTAGCTTTCATCACCCCGTTCTCAGCTATACAAACAGCCCTAACCCCATACTTTTTACAGAAGTTAGGCAAGTAAGGAAGTTTGTTTCCTGCCTCTCTTGTTACTATACAGTTTGCTGGTGGGATACCATCTCTAATCCTTTTCTCGTTAGCAGGATGGAATTCTATAAGCTCTCTTGCTTTATCCAAAAACTTTTGAACAAGCTCTGCGCTTCTTTTTGCCTCTGGAACCAAAGGCTCTATTCTTTTCACCTTTTCTCCTTCATAATAAGGGTCAGAATCAGTTATTTTCTCACTTAACTTCTCTTTTATTATTAAAACTGCCCTATGACCATAAGTTCTCATGAAAACAAAAGGTTCACCAATATTAACTTGCTCGTTTATTGTTCTTGCAATCTCGTCCAAGCCAGTAAAATTTCTTCCAACATGCCTGTCCAAAACTGTTAGCTCCTTGTCCACAGTTACAAAGTTACACCTTACTGCTAAATGCCCTTCTGTATAAGGGATGTTGGCTCCTACTGCTTCCAGAGGACCCCTTTTTATCTCAAGCTTGTAAGGGTTAAAACCAAGCAAAGAAATGTTTGCTACATGGCTTACACTAGTCCTCGTCAACTCGTTCCAGTAGGACTTTTTAACAGGAATTATTTGACCTAACAAGCCATTTTTTGCAAAACCATCAAGGTTTGGTTTTTTTGCCTCGCTTAGCGGAGTTTTGCTGTTTATAGGAGTGTCGGCTAAGCCATCTATAACCAAAAAAACAACTTTTTTCTTGCTTGTTTTTTTCATATAAATAAATTGGAAGTACAAAGTAATATTCATTAAGCCTCATTTAATAAATATGGGAATTCCCGCAGTAATAACCCACAACGATGCAGACGGTATAATTTGCTTATCTCTCTTTTTCAAAAAGTTTGGAAGTAGGGCTGAAGTTCATTTTTCTTCACCGTCAACGATTAAAAAAACTTTGCTTTCTTCTATAATGAAAGGTAAGCTAGGAAAACTTTACGTTTTTGACATTTCTGCTGATAAAAAATCTTTGCTTCTTTCCTCCCTTTTTGAAAAAACAGTATGGATAGACCACCATATCTGGCCAAAAACAGAACAATATAAAAACGTTGAAATTTTTGTTGACAGTTCAAGTCCGAGCGCTTCTCAGCTAGTAGGCAAATTTTTTGGTGTTGAATCTGAGCTAATAGGAATTGCAAATGAAATAGATAGAAACGAGATTAAAAGCGACGAGGCTTTATTCTTAAGAGATTTGATAGCAGCAATTAAATTCACCCGTTCTTCTTACAAGCTAAGAGCAATAGCAAGAGATTTGGCTTTTTCAGGAATAGAGAAGTTTGAGCAGAATAAAAGCGTTGCAATACTTTTAAAAAATTACTATGAATGGAAAAATAGAGTTGAGGAAGAGATAATAAAAAAGACTAAAGTGTATGAAGTAAACGGAAATAGAATAGCAGTTTACGAGTCTAGCAACCCTTTGCCAGTTCATATAATAAACGACAAGCTAAAAGAACATGAAAACGCACCTTTTGATTTTGTAGCAGCAATATTCCATAAGTTTGATGAAATTAAAAACAGCATATTTACCAAGATTGAATTAAGAAGCCATACAGGAAAGGACGTGCACAAAATTGTAAGTCTTTTTGGAGGCGGAGGCCACATGACAGCAGGAGGAGCAAGCGTTAAAGGTTTTCTGTCAACAGAAAAATTTTTGGAAGCTATTAGAAACCTATAGTTTTAGGTCGTTAAGCATTTGTCTTGAGTATTCGTTCAATTTTTTGCAAATTTTAATTCTTGCAAGGAAAATTTTATTCCTGGATTTTAAGTCCTTTTTCCCAAATTTTTCCATGGTTAAAACTGCCAAATAGGCTGAATAAAGCTCTAACCAGAAAAAGGCTTTTTGAGCAGCTTTTTTGGCTTCTTCCAGGTCTTCTGAAGTTAATGCTATAGTCTTCCATTTCTTGTACTTTTCTGTGCAAAACTCCAGCTCGTTGCCTTCCATAGTCACTATTATAAAGTGATAAATATTTAAATTTTACTACTTTTCAGTTGTCTATAAAACTAAAAATTAAAGACTCTGTTGTTTGCCAAAGGAGCTGTAGCATCAAAACCTTTTTCCCTTAATTCAGAAGCAAATTCTTGGGTGTGGTCGCCATGAATACAAAAAATTTTTTCTGGAGAAGTTTTTTCTATAAACTCGAACAAACCTTTCCTTCCCACATGAGAAGAAAAATCAAACTTTTTAACTTGCATCCTCATTTCTAGGTTAAGGTTTTCGTTTATGTATCTTCCGGTTTCAAGAAGAATTTTACCAGGAGTTCCTTCTAACTGGAAGGAAGTAAGAACAAGGCTGCAATCTTCTCTTTGATAAAGTCTTCTTATATACTCAACTATGGGGCCACCAGAAAGCATTCCGCTAGTTGAAAGAATTACACAAGGTTCTTTTAAAACCCTTTTTCTCATCCTTTGGTTGTTGATATACTCTGCTTTTTCCAAGGCTTTATCCAAGCTTCTTGGGTTTTTGAGCAGGTTTCTGTGTTTGTTTATAATTGTTATTGCTTTTTTTGCCATTCCATCTATAAAGACAGGATAGTCTATTCCATAAGAATCAAGGACTAATAAAATCTCGTCTATTCTTCCAACAGCAAACCCAGCAATCAAGCAAATTCCGTCTCTTGCTAAAGTTTCTCTAACAGTTTCTACAAGCTCCTTTTCTTGCCCTTTTCTTTCAGGATGTTCTCTATCGCTGTAAGTGCTTTCTGTTATCAAAATGTCTGTTTCTGGTAAGTCAAGATCTGCTTTTTTCAAAAGTCTTGTTTCGATAGTGTTGAAATCGCCTGTATAAAGCAAAGTTTTTTCTCCAAAATCAAGAAAAATCATAGCAGAGCCTGGGATATGGCC
>JBMFPE010000046.1:0-4521 GCA_049969275.1 Candidatus Aenigmatarchaeota archaeon
TCTCTCTCTCTTCTTTTTATACGTTTTAGTTATAAGGAAAATAACGATTATAAGGATTGTAAAAATCAGTGGAAATACAAGGAAAGTAAAGATTCTTGAATAGCTTATCAGTTGCTTTGTTCTGTTATAAACTAGGCAAAAGTTTTCAAGTTCTTTTCTCTCAAAAAATTCTCTCAACAAATTTATGTTTGAGTTTATCTCCTGGGAGAAGAACGGGAAGGAAGCATAAAAACTTAACTTGTAGCTGCTTATTTCCTCGACTTCAAACCTAACAAAAGCTTCTGCTAAGTTTATCGCCCTTTCATAAAGAGAAATCGAATAATCGATTATGCTTGCTGCCTTTTGATAACTTTCATTCTCATAATCTTCTAAAGCCAGTTTTCTCAAGTATTCTGCGTTCTCGTAAATTTTAAGTGCATCCCCTAAGTTTATACAATCAAGGTAGGGAATTTGGTCTGCCATTTTCTTTATTCTTTCAAGTTCTTTCAGCAAGATGTCAGCAGCACTCTTCCAGTCTTTTGCAACTATAAGCATTATCGTTTCGTCGTTACTTCTTACCGAGTTTGAGGCTAAAACAGTAAGGTTGAATACTTCATCCTCAACTTCTTTTGGTGCTTTTATTAAAACAAGAAAGTTGTAAGCTTCTCCTGGAGGAAGGCTTATGTTTTCTGGAATAATTCTTACCCATTCAGAAGGAATTCCTTCTACCAAAATCTTTACAAGCTCCTTCTGATTCCCCAGGTTTTTAACAGTAGCTATGAAGCCTGTTTGATTCCCAGAAATTAAAACAACTCTTTTCTCACTAACACTTAACTCAAGCTTTTTTATAATTTCTGGAACTGGAGTTGGTGCAGGAGCAGGAGCTGAAGGAGGGTATTGAGGTGGAGTAGGAGGCGCGCAAGATTTGACAAGGAAAATGTCACTAGAAGAAACTTGAACTTCTTTATACTGCAAGAGAGATAAAAAAGTGTAATAGCCTAGCAACCCAGAAGTGTTAAAACTAGGAAGTCTTACGAGACTTGAAATTACACTTAAGGTTTCTCTTGATTCTTTCAACACAGTATTCTCAGAATCTATTATTCTGTAAGTTAAGTTTACTTCCACCTCTTCCTCTGGAAAAATTTTTGTTATGTTAACTCTTGCATAAACCTCATCGTTTTGGCAAACCTCTTTTTTCTCGTCAGGAACTTTTAAACTCAAGCTAAAAATCCCGCTTGCGTTAACATGAACAGTAACTTTAATTGTTTTTGTCTGATTTTCTGCTTTAACATAAATATAGCCAACATAAGTTCCGTTCACGTCTCTTGGTACACCCACGCTTAAAGTAAAATTTTGGGCTTCACCAGAGCTAGGCAAATAAACAGAATCTTGAGAAAAGTTGAACCAATCTCCAGGCAACCCAGAAGATTTGTTTATTTGAGCTAACGTTCCATAGCAAGGGTATAAAAGCCAAGCATACACAGTTTCGTTAAAGTTATCCCCTGGCTTCTGAGTTTTTTCTATTTCCAAAGGAGAAACTATTAAGCTTCCTATACCTTTTTTTATTCTAAAACTTCCTTCCGAATACTTGAACTCGTTGTTATAGCTAAAGTTGCTTTTTACTGTGTAAATTCCTGGCTCGTCAGAACTTTTAACAGAGTAGTTTGTCATAAAATACTTTCTTTCGCCTCCGCCAACAGAGGTTTGCCAAGTCTGGCTTTTTATCTCTTGATCAGAAGGATTAAAAATTCTTGTTGTTAAATTGCCAGAAACTAAAAGGTTTCCTCTATTCTCAATCAAGTTTGTTATGTTTACAAGCTCAGGCTCACAGTAAGAATCCTTATCAGTATAAAGTGAAAGAAAGATGTTTTCTTTTAGGGCTATTGTGCTGTTGATGAAAGTTTCCTCAGAAAGGCAAGTTTTAATTAAAAAAGTAGCTACTAAAAAAGCAAGCAAGCATTTTTTTAAATCCATAATTTAAATTTAAAATTTCAACAAAATAAAGTATTAGTGAAGGTTATGAAAAAGATAATGTTGCTTTTAATTTTTTTTGCTCTTTTCCTTGGAATAAGGGAAACAAAAACTGACACTTATCCGATGAACTTGAGCATAGGAGGCTATTACTATATAATTATAAGCGATAGGCTTGCAGACGGAATTTGGTTCACAAACTCGACAGGGGCAGAAGAAAATGTGATGTACCCTTTAGTTGCAGGAACTTTTTTCAATAACGCAACTTTTAACTACAATAAAACAAATCAAAAGACAGAGTATTGGGCTTATGTTTCTTCAAGCAACTTAGAAATCTGCAACGGGGCAAAGTATAATCTATGCTCAAATTTAACTTGTGTAGGTTACGATAATTATGAGATTCTCATCGGAAACGTAAGCTGGAGTGCTTCATGGCTTAACGACGCAGAAAACCCTTCTCTTTCAAATTCTTCTAGAATGGTTCTAGGTTATGACAATCAAAACAAGATAAAGCCAAACTCAGATGGTTATTTTTACTTAAGGTACTGGCTTGACGTCCCTCCAGGTTTCCCTGCTTATAACTATAGCACAATCTACCAGGTTCAAATCGTTCAAGAAGGTGGAAACTGTGTTTAAGAAAATTTTTGCAATAGTTTTAGCGTTAATTTTTTTAAGAGAAGCTATAGCAACAAAAGGGATAGGCTTAGGACCTTTAGAAAACAACGTTACTTTAAGTGCAGGAGAAGAGCACATTTTTTACTTGCTTTTGTTTAACCCCAGCGATTCTAACGTTAACGTAAGCTTGAAAGTTTATTGTTTGAATTGCTTGCGTGATTTTAAATTTCTTGGTATTTCTGGAAAAGTAAACTTAACTCAAAATTTTGTTGTTTTGCCAAGTGAAATAGAAGTTGAGAAAAACACTTCTTACTTAGAAGGAAAGTTTGTTGAAGTAAGGGTAAAGATTCCTTATTTTGTTGAGGAGCAGTTAATTTTTGAAAATAGAACAATCCCTTGGCTTGGTTTGGCTTCAGGCCTAGAAGAATTAAACTTTAACATAATAGCTTCTACTGGCGATAGAATGCAAGTTTCTCTTGTAAGCAAGCTTAACGTTAAAGTTAAAAGTGAAAGTTTTGCTTGGATAATAATTCCCATTCTTTTATTAATAGCTTTATTCTCGATAAAAAAGTTAAGAAGATGATTTTTTCCAGAACCTTTTGTGTATCCCTGCCTTCCAAGCAATTCCGATTATTATTATGAGAATTGCTACGATTATCAATATTAAGCTTCCTAGAGGCATTCCTCTTATGTTGATGGTAAGATAAGACCCGACTGCCGGAGTCGCACCCATTGGACCAAAGCTTGACCAGACTGCGGTAGCAGTTATCCCTCCTTTTATTTCTTTTTCGTTCAGGAGGAGAGTGTAATAAGGAATGGAAAATTCTCCTTTATAGTCTGGGTTTACCGTTCTAACTAAGAAGTTTATTTCCTCTGGTGTTGAAATAACAAACTCTTTTTTTATCCAAAGATTTGGATGAATTTTTAAGGAAACGTAAACAGGGTTTTCAGGTATTGTTTTAGCAGGGACATAAACCTCCTCAGGTTCAAAATTAAAGAATTGGGTATAGTCTTCTCTCGTTCTTCCAAGGTACAAACCAAAAAGGTAAACCTTTTCTTCACAATTTTCGCAGTCAAAAGTTACTCTTGCTTTTATGTCATAATCTCCTGGGTTGTAAATTATTAAGTTGATAGAATAAGATTTTTCTAAGGTTGTTGCAAGGTCTAGTCTTGGAGGACCCATTCCTATTCCTACACCGGCTAAAACTTCGGGTAGAAAAAAAGACAGGGTAAAAAAGAAAGTTAAGATTAGAAGTAGTTTTTTTCCCATACACATCTCTATAATTCTATGTTCTTAATGTATTTAAAAATATTTCTAGCAGCTACAGGTTCCACAAGTTTGGCCTATTTCTACTGCTTTGAACATATAGGTTGTATTATAGATACCACTAGGCACGTTGTCTGGGCAAGGGTTAATCCAGTACCTCAAATAAATTGCAGAATTTGGAGCTAAGCTACCAGCTACTATCTGGTAGTCGTCAGGCTTGGTAAAGTTATAGTTTGTACCTGGAGGATAATCTCCAGGGTTGGTAGCAGTAGTACCATTTGCCCAACCAACTCCTTGTTGGCCAGCGCATCCAGTACCATTTATGTATAAACGAGCGTTCAACGTGGTATTAGTAAGGTCGTCACAGGCACAATGGCATATCTTTATATTTACTTGGTTAGCAGAAGATGCTGTTATGTAGTAGAGTGTTCCGTAACTAGTACCATTATAGTTTCTTGTTGCATTATTCCAGACTGTCATATTTGTTATAGGATACTGTATACCTATGGTTGTCGTGTTGGTAAAAAGTATACCTTCCTTTAAATAATCTGAAAGGGTTATACCTATAACTTGATATATACTGGCGTTCATAGGGTAGCTTTTGGTTTCATATTGTGCAAAAATACTTGGCACGTTTATTATCATCAAGCTTATTGCTATAATGGAGAGAAAAGCTAGAATTGCCGAGC
>JBMFPE010000047.1:0-4447 GCA_049969275.1 Candidatus Aenigmatarchaeota archaeon
GGATTGAGTTTTAGTGCTTTTTCTACAACCTTATAGGCTTGGTCAAAAGCTCCCTGATAGATTATTCCTTTAGTTGCAATTCCAACTATTTTGTTCAAGTCCCTACCTAGCGCAGGCAAAATTTCTGCTGGTAAAGTTACGTAAGGTATACCGATAAATTCTAGCTTACCTTTTTTATACTCGATTCCTTTTACTACAGGCCACCAAATCTTTTCTTTCATACTCGACTAACCTCGAACTCGCAGAAATTATCACCAACAGCCTTGCACTTTCTTTCCTTTACAGAAATTTTTTTATTCAGAACTGCTGAAAACAAACCAGCAATAATTCCTGCTGTAATATAACATACTGGTTTATTAGTTTTTTCATAATACTGGGAAAAAGAGCAGTCATAGATTCTTATTAGGCCTTTGATTTCTTCCTCAACTTCAAGACTAATTATATCAACACTTCCGATTCCCCAAAACTCAAGATACTTCAAAAACCTTTCTATAATTTCCTTTTTTGTTAGTTCTTTTGATAAAAATCTAATCCAATTTTTATAGTAGTTTGCTGAACTTTTTTCACAACTTTTATAAATTTCTACATTAGCAATTTCACCTATTGTTTTCAAAATAGCTTTATGAATTGAAGGTAACATTCCCGCAGAAAGAAAAACTAGTTTTTGTTTGTTCAAAAACAATTCACCACTTTCAGGTTTATAGTTTATTTTTTTAAGGATTGGCCATTCTTCTGCCATGATTAAATTTTAGTTTTTAAAAGATATAAAAAATTGGGACCACCTTTATTTTATGCCAATCTTTTCCGTTGTAACAACAGCAAAGAATGAGGACAGAAAAATTGTAGAAGAAACATTTCAAAATTGGGAATTGGCAAAGGACATTTTCGAGAAAAAATCGAATAAAAAAATAGAGTTTGTAATCGTGGACGCAGGTGGAAATTTAGAATTCCCAAGTCTTAAAGATTCTTTTTTTGTTGGTCAAGAATTTTACGAAGAATATAGAAAAAACCTTTATTCTTCTGGAAGGTTGAAATACAAAACCTGGGATTGCCCGAGTATCGGTAGAAATTTGGGGTTTAAATACTGCAAAGGAAACGTGGTTATTTTTCAAGATATTGACACTCTTTTTTCCACAGGCACAGAACTTGATTTTAATTATATTAACCCAAATCTTGACGAGTATAAAAATTATTTTGAAGTCATGTACAAAGCTTTTAGAGAGAAACCCATAGTAGCAGCTTCACCTTCTGCTAGGGCACGGGATAGTAAAAAAATTACTAGAAGGTTTGGGATGATGGGTGAAAATTATACTGTCTGGCTTTCAACAAAAATTCCAACTTTAAAAATAAAGAATACTTTGGTGGGTGGGCCAAGCATTCCTGGTTTTAGTATAGCAGTCCTTAAAGATGTCTGTTCTAAAATTTATGAGGAAAATGGATTTTTATTCGACCCTGAATTAGCGATAGCAGAAGACCACAAGTTTTCTAGAATTCTAGGAAAATATGGTAAAGTTTCTTACGAGAAAAAAGCTGGGGTTTTTACAAGAACTACTAAAAGGGTAACCCCAGGGTTTGATTTGTTTAAATCTCTTTTATACGCTGCTAAATGGTCCTTACCATATTTTTATCCAGATGCTTTCAAGTATAGAAAGCATAATTTATCTGTTTAGGAAAAAGCTTTTAAATTCAAACTGTAGAAGGATAATTATGGAAGAGGAAAAAACTGAGGAAGTAAATAAAAAACTTGTCGGTAAAGTAACCCATTACTACGGAAAGATAGGAGTTGCAGTAGTTGAACTTCAAGATGAATTAAGTACTAACGATGAAATAATAATCGAAGGGAAAACGACCAACTTGAGGCAGAAACCACCGTTATCCATACAGATAGAGCATCAAAACGTTGAGATAGCAAAAGCTGGAGATTCCATAGGCCTGAAAGTTGACGATAAAGTTAGAGAAAACGATTTGGTTTACAAAGTAATTCGATAAGCTTGCTTTTTTTCATTTTTGCAAAAGGTTTTAAGTTAGTTTTTTTACTTAATTTTTTCTATTTTCACGTTACAATACTTGAAAGCTGGTATTTTTGACACAGGGTCTAAAATCGGACTTGTGAGCTTGTTCGCTTTTTTCTCTGAGTAATGGTTTGGAATTGCCAGTATCCCTTTGCTTACCCTTTCACTAATCTTTGCTTTTATTTCAAGTTCGCCAAAAGGTGAAGAAATTTTTATAGTCTCCCCATCTTTAATCTTAAGCTCTTTTGCATCTTCGTTACTAATTTCAACATAAGCTTCGGGTTTAAGCTTGTTTAACGCTTCGACTTTTCTTGTCATCACTCCAGTGTTGAAATGTTCAAGCCATCTGTGAGAAATTAGAACATAAGAATAGACATGATCTAAAGTTTGTGGCCCAACAAAAGAAACAGGGTAAAATATAGCTTTCTTTCCTGGATAGCCAAAGTCTTTTGTGTACAAAATTTTTGTTCCTTTTGGGTTTTTCTTATCACAAGGCCATTGGACACCTTTTCTTCCAAGTTTTTTATAACTTATCCTAGAGTATTGAGGAATCACTTTTCTCATTTCCTCAAAAATTTCTTCTGTCGAGTTGAAACTAAATTGTTCTTTAAACCCCATTTTTTCTGCCAAAAGTTTTACTATTACCCAATCTTCCTTTGCTTCACCCGGTGGTTCGACTGCTTTATTGATGAGCTGAACTCTTCTTTCACTGTTAGTGAAAGTTCCAGTTTTCTCTGCAAATCCTGCTGCAGGAAGAACTATATGAGCAAGCCTTGCTGTTTCTGTCATGAAAATATCCTGGACAACCAAGAACTCGAGGTTTTTCAAGTTCTCCTCAACCCTATCAGCGTTTGGTAGGGAAACCACCGGATTATTCCCAATTATATACATGCCAATAATTCTTTCTGGTATAGCTTCAACCATTTCATACTCAGTTAGTCCTTTAGAAATCGGCAAACCTTTAACTTTCCAAACTCTTTCAAATCTTTTGATGGTTTCTTCTGTTAGCGAAGAATAGCCAGGATAAACGTTTGGTAATGCTCCTGCATCGCAAGACCCTTGTACATTGTTACAACCACGCAAAGGATTTATTCCTGAACCAGGCTTTCCAAAGTTCCCAGTGAGTAAAACTAAGTCTGTTATCGTTAAAATGTTTTCAACCCCGTTGCTATGCTGGGTCATCCCCATCCCTAAAAGTACGGCTGCTTTTTTTGCTTTTGCATAAAGTAGAGCAACTTCTTTTATCGTTTTTTCGCTAACTCCTGTTGCCTTTGAAATATATTTTAAATCAAACTTTTCCAAACTTTTTTTGAGTTCTTCAAATCCTACAGTCCTTTCTTTAATGAACTCCTTATCTTCTAATCCTTCTTCAAGAATAACTTTCATCAAGCCAGCAATAAAAAGAATGTCAGTGTTTGGGTTAATTCTAACAAAAATATCAGCTTTTTCTGCAGTTTCTGTTTTTCTTACATCCACAACAACAAGCTTCCCACCATGTTTTTTCATTTCTAGAATTCTGTCAAAACCTATAGGTTGGGTAACAGCAGGGTTTACACCAAAAGCTAGAGCACAGTCTGCTTCGCTCAAATCTTCATAGCTATTTGTCATAGCAGACTTCCCAAGAATTTCGTACAAACCAGCAACAGTCGAAGCATGACACAAGCGAGTGCAATTATCTATATTGTTTGTTCCTATCACTACCCTAGCAAACTTTTGAATTAAATAATTTTCTTCGTTCGTGCATTTTGTTGAGGAAAATACACCAACAGAATTTTTCCCGTAAGTATCTCTTATTCTTGTGAATTCTTTTGCTATTATCTCCAATGCTTCGTCCCAAGAAATTCTTTCAAACTTTTCACCTCTTCTAATCATAGGATACCTGAGTCTTTCTTGATGGTTAACTACTGGCAATAATGTTGCACCTTTTATGCAAAGTCTACCTTTGTTAATCGGGTGGTCTTTTTGTGGACTGATTTTGATAATCTTTCCTTTTTCTGTTTCAATTTCTATCCCGCAACCTACTCCACAATAAGGGCAAACTGAGAAGACTTTCATTAAATATCTTTTAATTTTTATTTAATAAATTTATTCTATGGAAGTAAGTTGCTTGATTCTTGCTGGTGGCAAATCCTCTAGACTTAGGAATAAACCATTTTTGATTTTGAAAGACAAGCCTTTAGTAAAGCACATTTTTGATAACTTGGAAAAAATTTTTTCTGATGTTGTTATTGTTGTTAAAAACGAGAATGAAAGAAGAAAAATAGAAGAAATTATTAGAAATTGTAAGATAGCTGTTGATAAAAATAAAATTTTTTCACCAATAGCAGGAATTTTAGAAGGGTTAAAATTTTTGAAAAATGATTTTGTTTTTGTTGTAGCTTGCGACATGCCTTTTATTAAGGAGAAAACTGTAAAGGAATTGCTTTTAAGAATTG
>JBMFPE010000048.1:0-4156 GCA_049969275.1 Candidatus Aenigmatarchaeota archaeon
GTATTATGGAAGAGAAGATACTTAAACACTGTTTAATAAACGCAGTAAAGTACGGAGGAAAAGCTAAAGTTGATGCTGTCCTAGGAAAAATCTTAGCGGAAAACCCAGAGTTAAAAGAAAAAAGGGAAGAACTTTTGAAAAAAATAAAGGAAGCTGTTAAAGAGGTGAATTCTTTAAGTTTAGATGAACAGAAAAGAAAGTTGAAAGAACTTGGAATAGAAATAGAAAAACCGAAAGTTGAGAAAAAAGAATTGCCGCCTTTACCGAATGCTGAAGTTGGGAAAGTGGTCATGAGACTTGCACCTTACCCTTCAGGTCCTTTGCACATAGGAAATGCAAGAATGGTTATACTTAACGATGAGTATGTTAAAAGATATAAGGGAAAACTTTTTTTGGTTATAGATGATACTATAGGTTCAGAAGAAAAATTTGTAATTCCTGAAGCTTATGAGATGATTGTTGATGGACTTGAATGGCTTGGTGTTAAATGGGACGAACTTGTATACAAATCTGATAGGTTAGAAATTTTCTATAAAAATGCTGAAGAATTGATAAAAAAAGGTTTAGCCTATGTTTGCGAGTGTGATGCTGAAACTTTAAGAAAAAATAGGGTGGAAGGTAAAGAATGTTCACACAGAAATCAAAGTATTGAAGAGAATTTGGAAAAATGGAAAAAAATGCTGAAAGGAAAATATTATGAAGGTCAAGCTGTCCTAAGACTTAAAACTGACATGAAACATCCAAATCCTGCTTTTAGAGACAGAGTACTTTTCAGAATTGTCGAAAGGGAGCATCCAAGAGTTGGAAATAAATTCAAAGTCTGGCCTCTCCTTGAATTCAGTTGGGCTGTTGACGATCAAGCTTTTGGAATTACCCATATCCTAAGAGGTAAAGATTTGGTAATAGAGGATATGGTTGAAGAATTCATATGGGACAAACTTGGACTTAAAAAACCTGTTTTTATTCATTATGGTTTGTTGAACATAAAAGAATCGAAATTGAGCAAGACAGAAGCAAGAAAAGCTATAGAAAGCGGGAAGTTTTTCGGTTGGGATGACCCAAGAACCTGGAGTTTGCAGTCTTTGAGAAGAAGGGGGATAAAACCAGAAGCTATAAGGAAGTTTGTGTTAGGAATGGGTTTAAGTTTAGCAGACGTTAGTGTTCCTGCTGAAATACTTTATGCGGAAAATAGGAAAATTATAGACCCTATAGCAAACAGATATTTTGCTATTCTTGAACCAGAAAAGATTTCTGTAGAAAAAGCTCCGAGAATAGAAGAAGTTGAAATTCCTTTGCATCCAGACTTTCCTGAAAGAGGAAAAAGAAAATTGCCAGTTAAAATAGAGAAGATATATGTCGAAAGAGAGGATTTGAAAAAGTTAAGAAATAAGGAAGTTGGGCTTATCAACCTTTTTTCTGTTAAGCTGAAGAAAAAGGCTGAGTTTATCAGTGAAAAGATAAAAATGGAAGTACAAAAGATACAGTGGGTTTCTGAACCTAACGTGAAAATTAAAATAATAATGCCAGATGGTTCAAGTAGAGAAGGGATAGCTGAACCTGAAGTAAAAAATCTTAAAAAAGATCAAATAATTCAACTTCAGAGGATTGGGTTCGCTAGGGTTGATGAAATAGATAAAGAAAAAGTCACTCTGTTTTTTGCCCACAAATAGTTAAATCAAAAAGTATATAAACCTTCTAATATGTATAGAATTTGATAGTGGCAATGAGGTGATGGTATGCCGAAAGCCTATGTAAAATTTAACGTGCCAAAAGAATTAAGCAACAAGGTTTTACAGACTGTTGAGGTTGCAAGAAATACTGGAAAAATAAGAAAGGGGACTAACGAAACAACAAAAGCTGTGGAGAAAGGGTTGGCAAAGCTAGTTATAATAGCCGAAGATGTTGAACCAGAAGAGATTGTAATGCATCTCCCCCCTTTGTGTGAAGAAAAAGGAATCCCTTATGTTTATGTCCCTAGTAAACAGGAGTTGGGAAGAGCTGCTGGTCTTGATGTCGCATCAGCATCTGTTTGTATCGTTGAACCTGGGGAAGCAAAAGAAAGCTTGAAGGAAATCGTTGAAAAAGTTTCAGAGATTAAAGGATAAAAATGGCTAAAGATGCTTATCCTGCAGAAGTTCTACAGTTATTAGGAAGAACTGGAGTTAGAGGTGTTACTCAAGTAAGGTGTAAGGTTTTGGAAGGACCTGACAAAGGGAAAGTTTTAACGAGGAATGTTTTGGGGCCTGTAAGAATTGGAGATATTTTAATGCTTAGAGAGACTGAGATGGAAACTGCTGCGAAGATGGTAGAAAAATAGTGATTCTTGTGAAGTGCAGTTTTTGTGATAAAAATTTCAGAGCAAACGAAGGGAAAATGTTTGTAAGAAGTAGTGGGGAAATTCTTTATTTTTGTAGCTCAAAATGCGAGAAAAATTATTTTTTGGGTAGAGAGCCGAGAAAGTTAAAGTGGGCTTCTAAAAAATAATCTTTTTGTGATTTAGATGAAAGTAGGGATCGAAGTTAGGGATAAAGATATTTATACTATAGTGGAGATTCTAAATTCTTGTTTGAACGAGGAAGTCAAGCTTGAGGATATTTTGAGAAAAATGCTGTCAAAGAATGTCGGCTCTTCTGACTTGCTTTTTTTAACGTTACAAGAATTGGAAAAAAGGAAGGTTGTTGAAGGAGGAGAAGGTAGAATAAAAGTAAAAAAAGAGATAAAGGATTTTGAAAGTATTTTGAAAAAAATAAAATTTATAGCAAGTAAGAATAGAAAACTTTTTGTTACTCCATTGGAAGTTGGAAAGTTTTATCAGTGTCCTAGGAGACTTTTCTTGGAAAAGATTGTGTTAGCGAAAGAATTTAAAGAAGAAAGGGGTAAGACTTGGGATGGTGAAGTTATTCATCTAGCGTTGAATGTTTTTATAAAAAATTTGATGAAAAGGCCGGTAGAAAGAGTTATTGATTATTGTATAGATGTTGCCATGAAAAAGTATGAAGGAAAATCTACGATAAATAGAGAAAATTTAAAGGACTTTATCCTAAGGTTTTATGAGCTTTTAGGTGAAGAGGAATTTACTCATCTGTTCACAGAAAAAACACTTTTTTCTTTCAAAGTTGGGTTGGTTGGAACCCCGGACATAATTGGGGTTAGAAATGGGGAGATCGTACCGATAGATATTAAGCTTGGGAAGCTAAGTAGAAAAGGAGTAAAAGAAGAGCATATGCTTCAAAGTGTGGGAGAGGCTATACTGATAGAGGAATTCTTTAGAGAAAAAGTAAACAAAAGTTATTTAATATTTTTTGAGTCAAGGTCACTAGTTAAAATAAATATAGATGAAGAAATTAAAAAAATGTTTTTAAAATATAAAAAAGATATAGAGATGATTTGTAAAACTGGCTCTGTACCAGAAAAAGGTAGGGTTCCGAACTTGGAAAGAAGGGTATGTTTAGGCTGTCATGTTAAAAAAAGTTGTGAAAACATAGAAAATCTGAGGAGAATAAGCTAACGGGCCGGTAGATCAATGGTAGATCGCCACCTTGGCATGGTGGAGGTTCTGGGTTCGAGTCCCGGCCGGTCCATTTTTAAACTTAAAAGTTTTAAAAACAGTTCTACAGATTATATAGATAAGTGAGAAAATGGGTGTTACGAAAGTTAGAGTAGAAGGGGAGGAAGAGGAGAAACCGAAAGTAAAAGAGAAACCTAAGGAAGAGGTAAAGAAAGCTAAAGAGGTTAGAGGAATCGTTAGAGTTTTAAACACTGATTTGGACGGAGAAAAACCTTTGGTGAACGCTTTAAGAGGTATAAAAGGAGTAAGCTTTACTTTGAGTAAAGCAATTTGCCAGGTTTCTGGGTTTAACCAAAAAACTAAACTTGGAAGTTTAAGTGAAGCTGATATACAAAAAATAGAGAAAATAATTAAAGATCCTTTAAGTTATGGCATTCCTCCCTATCTTTTAAACAGGAGAAAAGACAGAGAAACTGGAAAAGACATTCATCTTTCAGGTGCAGATGTTGATGTTTACAGAAAATTTGACATTCAAAGGATGGTTGACTTGAAAACTTACAAAGGAGTAAGGCATATGCTCGGCTTGCCTGTTAGAGGACAAAGAACGAGAAGCTCTTTCAGAAAAGGAAGGGTTGTTGGGGTAGTGAG
>JBMFPE010000049.1:0-3951 GCA_049969275.1 Candidatus Aenigmatarchaeota archaeon
AGCTACAAAAAACAAGCTTTACCTAGAATGGAGGGACAGACTTTTTGGAGAAACTGTTAAAAGAAGGTATGAAAGTTTAAGAAAGATGGTAGAAGCAAGAAAAAAATCTGTTCAAGAGTACAAAGAAATGCTTAAGCCAAGTATAGCAAGGTATAAGATGATAACAGACGCTCTTTCAAATCCTGAAGGAAGAGCAGCTCTTCACAAATCCTTTTTCAGACCTGACACCCAAGCTCTTTCGATAGATTTTATGAGAATATACGCTTGGAAGCCTTTTGCAGTGGAGGAAAAGTATAAAGTTGTGAGAACAACTTTTGATAAAGTTTCAGCAGCAAAAGCAGGTTTTGAAGAAAAAGAAATAGAGTTTATAGCTAAATGGAAAGAGAAGCTAGGAGAAAAATTCGATGGTTACGTCTTTGCCTTGCCAGTCGAACCTTCGATAGATGAAATTGTAAGAAGAATGGTACCAAGAATAGAGGCTGAATACAACGTCAAGCTCACTCCTGTAGATTTGTACAATGCAAGAGAAATGCTTTTGAAACAGTTTAAAGATTCGATCGGAGGAATAGGTATAACAGAGGCTTGGGTCTTTTCTCCTTATTATGTTTTTCTTGACATTCCAATCTCAAGAACAGTTTTGAGAATTCCTCCTGCTGGTCCTGAAATTGAAGATATTATGGTTGATAATTTTATAGCCTACACACAAACTCAAAACTTTATAATTTGTCATTGTCTTGAATTAATAGCAAGAGACAAACAGCTGGAAAATTACATAAGCCAAATGCTCGGTGAGGCAGGAATAAAAGGTAAAGAGGTAGAACCTGTAGAAGAAATAATTAAAGAAGAATTTCCAGAAATATACGGGAAAGAAAAAGAAGAGAAAGTCAAGTTCAGGCTGTCCTCAAGTGATAAGGCTTATCTTCAAAGAAAAAAATTTCTAGAACAAGTTAACAACATTAAAAAAGTGATAAGCGATTTTTTCAAAAGCTTGGGTTTTGAGATGATGTTTTTCAGAGCTTATGGGCCTTACGAATTTATTCCAAACGATAGGATGACAAAGTTTTACCAACCTATTACTGGAAGACATTTCAACTTGGTAAGAGATTTTCTTAAAACAAAGTTTGAGGTTCCTGGAGTAGAGGTTTATTGGTGATTTTTTGGAAGAGCAGTTTAAGGTTGGAGTTACAACAGGCTTGCATGCAGTAGCTGTTGCTCCTGAACTAGCAAATGCTGTTAGAAAATTGGGGTATGCTTTAACAAGAGGAGCAAACGTTATCGAAATTGCAGGTGATGTGCCGCATGAAATAGACTATACCATGGGAAAAGAATTGCGGTATATAGCAGAAAAGCAAAACCTAGAACTTACTTTTCACGGCAGCTTAACGGTTCCCATGGAAATGGGCGATGCTGAACACTGGAGAGAAGCTGACGATCATTTGAGGAAATCAACGATTTCTGCAATTTTTGGAGGCTGCAAGTACATAGATTTTCACTCTTGCCTTTATCCTTGGGTCGAGCTTTTAACTTATGCTGAAGTAAAGATGATTGTTATAATGGTTGATGAGTTAGGAGAACATATTTCTCGCAAGTTAAAAGAATGTGAACCGTTAAGAAAATGGTTTTGCAGGGTTAGCAGGTTTCCTCTGCAGTATGACGGAGAAATATTAGGTCCGCAAAAAGTAGACCAAATTAGGTCAAACGTTGAGGCAGAGTACAGAAGTGGGGCGATTAAACTAGAAGAAACAGGAAAAGTTTTAGAAAAAAGAATAAGAAAAGCTATGGAAGACCACTTAGCAAGAGGAGAAAAATGGTTCATGGAAGAGGTTGGAAACCTGAACGTAATTTATAGGATAATGTTTCATTTTCTCTATTACACTCAAGACCCTATCTGGAAAGAAATGGCAAAACTTTACAAAGACGTTTTGAAAAAGCTGGAAGAAAAACTTCCTCCTGAAGTTAAATCAAGAGCTTTCTCTCCTGTTTTAGAAGATATGGAAAGAGGTAAGGATTATATCGATGAAATGCTAGAAATAGCAAAAAAAGCTTCTGGTCCTGATGAAAGAAAGTTTAAGGAGTTTTATTATGCCTGTGTCGGTGCAAAATATCTTTGCGGCCATCTAAAAAAATTGATTGAGTTTATAGTCGATGAACTGCCAAAAGAAATAGAAGAAAAAATAAAAACACTTTCACCAGACAAAGCCGAAGAAGAAAAAAAGAATTTTGAAAAGATAATCAAAGAATTTAAAATTGCTATAGAAAACCCAGACGCCAGAGCACCAAGCTATGCAGGTTTATACCCTTTATGGCATCCTAAGCAAATCTATGTTTCAATAAAAGTTTTAAGAGAAGAGCTGGAAAAAAACCCAAAAACAAAAGACTGGGCAGATAAGGTTTTTATTCTTATAGATGCCGAGCATCTGTCAACTCAAGGAGTTGACCCACTTTTTGAGTATTCAGAGCTTGTAAAACTCGTTCCAGATATAGGAAAGTATATAATTGCTTTGCACGTCACAAAGCCTTCTCCCCTCCATCATCATATTGAAGTTGAGCCTGGTGATGTAGAAGTTTACAAGCTTTTGTGGACTTTAAGAAAGGCTGGTTTGGGAAAATACCATACTGTTTATCTAATATATGAAAGAGGAGGGGGTGACGACCCTTTTAAAAGAAGCGTGACTGCAATAAGAATTATGGCTGACTTCCTGCAAAAAGACGTTCCTCCAGAGCAGCTTATAACCAGGCCAGAATTTTTTGGTGTTGCAACAGGAGAAATAGCTTCTCCAGAAAGGCAAAGGGTTATTATAGTAGAGCATGCTTTTGACCCTATAAAAGGTTTGATTGTTGTGCCAGAAGAAGAATATACATTCTTAGGAGGAGCTGCCATGCAAAAGCCTGGGGTAACACCAGAAAAATGGAAGAAAGAAGAATTGAAATAGTTACTTTAGAGTAGTAAATATTTAAATACAAAAGATAATATTTAACCTATAATCAAGTATTAAATGTGAAATCATGATAGAGAAATTAGAAGATGAGCTAGAAGAAACAGAGCTAGTAAAAAAGGAAAAGGAGGAAGTTAAAACTCCTAAGGAAATTTACTCTAAGGTCGTTGCTTTTACTAACGAAGCAAGAAAGCAGTATGGTGATATAATAAAATCAGTTTTAATATTTGGTTCTGCTGCAAAAGGAACTATGGTAAAAGGAAGCGATGCGGACATCTGGGTAATTCTTGATGATACAGCAACAAAAAGCTCAGAAGATTTGGAAAAAGTAAACACTCACTTATACCTTATAGCTCATCAGCTAAAAGATTTGCACGTCCAAACAACTCCTTTGACAGAATTCTGGAGTTGGGTTAAGATGGGCTCTCCAGAGCTCGTTAATTTTTTGAGGTATGGACTAATAATCTATGATACTGGGTTTGTCAAGCCTGTTCAAAGAATGCTTCAGATGGGTTTGATTCCACCTAGCGATGAAACTGATAGCCTAAAAGCAAAAGCAAGTGAAGCAAGGTTTAGAAAAATTAAAATAGATATAAAGTCGATGATCTTTGAGTTAAGGTATTCTGCCACAGATATTTGCCAAGCAGTTATCATGTACTATTATAAAGCCCAGCCAGATCAAAAGGCTATTCCAGAATTCTTGGAAAAGCTTGTGAATGAAAAAAAACTTGAGAAAGAATACGTGGAAAAATTTAAAGAGCTAGACAAGCTTTGGAAGGATATCGACCATAAGATTATAAAAGAAGTAACAACAGAACATTTGGAAAAAGCACTTAAACTCACAAAAGAAATAATCGATAGGTTTAAGGCTTTACTACCAAAAGAAATTGTTGGTGAAGAATTAACAGAGGATGAAGAGTGATGCCAAAAGAAAAAAAGGAAAAAGAAGAAGAAATTGAAGTTTTGTGTGGTGAATATGGCAAAGGCGGGGTTTTTGTTGATATTAAGGGAATAA
>JBMFPE010000050.1:0-3935 GCA_049969275.1 Candidatus Aenigmatarchaeota archaeon
ATTAGAATTATAGTTTATGCTCATAAGCCTGGTCTAGTAGTTGGAAAGTCTGGGAAAAAAATAAAAGATATAAGTGAAGAAATAAAAGAAAAGTTTGGTTTTGAAAACCCACTTTTAGATGTTAGGGAAGTGGAGCAGCCGTTGCTCGACGCAAACATCGTTGCAAGAAGGGTTGCAAAAGCTATAGAAAAAGGAGTGAACTTCAAAAAGGTTGCAAACTATTACTTAGAAAAGGTTATGGAAGCTGGAGCGATAGGAGTTCAGGTAAAAATTGGTGGAAAACTCGCTGGAAGTGAAAGAAGTAGGTTTCAAAAGTTCAAAAAAGGGTTTGTTGCTTTTTCTGGCGAATATGCCGAAAGTTTGGTTGATGTTGGTTATGCTCAGGCGATGATTAAACCTGGAATTGTTGGCGTTCAGGTTCATATAATGAAGGAAGCCCCGAAAGAGTTCGAGTTTGAGAAAGGAATGAAAAAAGAAAAAGAATTTATACCTGAAAAGGGAATAGAAAAAAAGGAGGAAAGCGGTGAAAAAGAGCTTTCTCAAGGTTAGAGTTGAACTTTCAGGTTTCTTCTATAGGTTAGCCTCAAGTTGTTTATAGCTATGGCAGCGATAAAAGTAAAACAGTTAAGAGAAATGAAAGTTGAGGATTTGAATAAAAAGCTTTCAGAGCTAAGACTGGAACTTTTAAAAGAAATGGCAAACGTTAAAATGGGAAGGCCTGTTAAAAACCCTGGAAAAATTAGAGAGCTGAAGAGAGGTATTGCAAGAATCTTGACGATAAAAAAAGAAAAAACTGGGGGAAAGAAATAAAAATGGCAGAAGTTTGCCCTAAGTGCGGACTTCCTCTTGAACTTTGTGCTTGCAAGGCTATAGAAAGGGAAGCAGAAAAAATCAGAATTTTCGTAGAAAGAAGGAGGTTCGATAAGCCAATAACAATAGTGGAAGGGATAAAGGAAAACGTGAAAGAAATTACTTCTCAACTCAAACAAAAGCTTGCTTGTGGTGGAACTTTCAAGAAAGGGCATATAGAATTGCAGGGCGACCACAGACCAAAAATAAAGGAATTGTTAGTGAAGCTTGGATATTCAGAAGATCTGATCGAGATAGTATAGGTTGCAAGCGTGAGAGGAAGATAAGCTTTTTTAGTGTTTAACTTATTTCTGAGAAGCCAATCAAGCATTAAATTAAAGTTAAAATAATTAATTATATGCCAATCTCACCAGAAAACTTGGTTAGACATGAGTTGATCGGACTTGAAGTAAAGATAAAAGAAAGCACCGACCCTACTCTTAAGAATTTGAAAGGAAGAGTAATAGACGAAACTTACAACACTTTAAAAATAGAGGTAAAAGGAAAAGAAAAAGTTATTCCTAAAAGTAATTGCATATTTATATTTATTCTGCCTAATAAAACAAAAGTACAAGTGGACGGCAAAGTATTAGTAGCAAGACCTGAAGATAGGATTAAAAAAAAGTTTAAGAGATGGTAGGATGAAAGACATAGGAATTGAAGTTAAACAACCAGAAAAAGAGTGTAACGATGAAAAATGTCCGTTTCATGGAAAACTCAAAATAAGGGGGAAAATTTTGGAGGGAAAAGTAGTTTCAGTTAGGGCTCAGAAGACAGCAATAGTTGAAAGAAACTATCTTCACTATGTTCCTAAGTATGAAAGATACGAGAGAAGGCGTTCAAGAATTCCAGCTTATAATCCTGAGTGTATAAACGCGAAGGAAGGAGATAGAGTAAGGATTGCTGAGTGTAGGCCTTTAAGCAAAACAAAAAGTTTTGTTGTTATAGAAGTTTTAGGGAAGTGAAAGGATGAGTTTTCTAAAACCTGATACTACTTTCATTAAAATAATTTTACAGTTGAACGAAGAGGAAATTCTAACTAGAAGAAGCGTAGCAAAAATTGTTGAGCCAGAATTTCCTTACATACCTAGGCCTGAGAAGTTTAAATTGGCTTTAAGAGGTGCTGACAGCTATGCAAAGATTCTAGAAAGGTGTGGTTATGCTATAAAATTAAGTTATAGAGGGAGAGAGTATTCTTTACAAATTACAGAAAAGGGGAAAGAAGCAGCCAAAAGGTTAAAAGAAAGTGGGAAAGATGAAAGCAGTTAAGGCAAGAATAACAAAAGCGTTGAACGTAGGAAGTTATATCTTGTGCGCAGACAACACAGGAGCTAAGGTTCTTCAAATAATTTCTGTTTTTGGTTATAAAGGGGTAAGGAGAAGGCAACCTAAAGCAGGGGTTGGAGATATGGTGAAAGTAACTGTAAAAGAGGGTGATGTGAAAATAAGGAAGCAAGTTCTAAACGCAGTAATAATAAGACAAAAGGCAGAATACAGAAGGTTGGAAGGAATAAGGGTAAAGTTTGAGGATAACGCTGCAGTTATAGTTGATGAAGAGGGCGAACCGAAAGGTACTGAAATTAAGGGACCTGTTGCAAAGGAGGCTGTTGAAAGATTTTCTTCTATAGGAAAAATAGCAAGCATAGTGGTTTGAATGAAAAAACAATTTACACACAGATGCCTAGAGGTGATGAAGGATAGAAAACTAATCTATACAAGTTTTTCAAAACATCTTGCTTACTTTAAAGACCATATCTCTAAATTTGTAATAGAAAAAGGGCACGCTCCCTTGAACCCGTTTTCCATACCTTATTTTATGCTAGACACACTACCAAGAGATGTTTGCAGGGAGGTAAACAATAATCTTTTAAAAAGAAGCGATGAGGTATGGGTATTTGGTAAGGTAAGTGATGGGGTTCTTGCTGAAGTAAAAATTGCAAAGCAACTTGGGAAAAATATAAAGTATTTTAAAGTCGTTGATAGTAAAGAAATAAAGGAAATTAAAAAGGATGAAGTTGAATTTGAAGATGATGTAAAAGAACTTGCAGGTGAAATCCTTGACTAGACCAAAATCTAAAAAGCCAAGAAAACAGAGAAAGTTTTTGTACCAAGCTCCCTTACACATGAGAAGAAAAATGATAGCAGCTCATTTATCAAAAGAATTGAAAGAAAAGTATAAGAGAAGGAGCTTACCTTTAAGGAAAGGAGATGAAGTTGAAATAATGAGAGGGGAGTTTAAGAAAAAGAAAGGAAAAATATCAAGAATAGACACAAAAAAATACAGGGTTTACATAGAAGGAATAACAAGGAAAAGGACTGACGGAACAGAAAGACAAGTCCCTATTCATCCTTCTAACTTGAGGATAATCAATTTAAACCTTGAAGATAAAAGAAGGGTTAAAATAATTGAAAGGAAGGGGAAAGGATGAAACTTAAAAGATTGCTTGCACCAGAATTTTGGAGAGTGCCAAAGAAAGTGTTAAAGTTTACTGTTAGCCCTAGACCTGGACCTCACAAAAAATTTGAATCTATTCCTTTGATGATAATCGTAAGAGACATCCTCAAGCTTGCTGAAACCGGAACTGAAGCAAAAAAAATAATTAAAAGAGGGGAGATTTTAGTAGACGGTAAAAAAAGAAAGGATCATGCTTATCCTGTTGGGTTGATGGATGTTGTCTCTATACCAAGGATTAAAAAATATTTTAGGGTCATGCCTAGCGAAAAAGGACTTGAATTAGTTGAAATAGAAGAAAAAGAAGCGAACAAAAAGATTTGCAGGATAAACGGTAAAAGGCTGGTTAAAAAAGGAAAAATTCAACTTAACTTGCATGACGGAAGGAATATAATAGTTGAAAAGGACGACTATAAAACCGGGGATTCTCTTCTTATAGAAGTTCCTTCTCAAAAGATTCTTCAGCATATCAAGTTCAAAGTTGGGTCTTTAGGAATAATTCTTAAAGGGAAAAATTCTGGAAAGACGGCAAGAGTTGAAGAAATAATAGAAAGAAAGAGCTTAAGAGAGTCAAAAAAAGTGGTTTGCTATATCGAAGGGAAAAAAGCTGAAATAAGTAAAAACTATTTTTTTG
>JBMFPE010000051.1:0-3830 GCA_049969275.1 Candidatus Aenigmatarchaeota archaeon
AATCCGTCAGGCGGTAGCTCAGGCGGTAGCTCAAGCAGGCATTACTTAGAATAGGTGAAAACAAATGTTGAACAACCTCATAATATTACTAACACAAGAACCCCCTGTTCCAACACCAGAAGACACGCCACCGTTCGGACCAACGCCACTACTTTACCTACTCATAGTGTTAATTGTAGCCGGAGTAGTTGCATGGAAATGCAAAGCAATTCATGAATTCATCATCATAATTTGTTCAACCATAGGCGGCTTCATAATAGGCCTGGTCCTCACCCCACCATATGCCAACATTGGACTCGGGATGATGGTATCAATCGCAGGACTATTATTTTCAACGGCAATTGTGACCATAATACGACTGGTATTAAAAGCAAAAAGATCGTCTGAAAGATGAAGAGCTTAAAAGCTCTGACCAATTCCCATTTTTTTCTGTGGGCCGGGAGGGCTTTTGCCCTTGGGTCAAGCCTCACGCACCCTTAACCCGGTCTTAGGGTGAGGCAGGAAGGGAAAAAATGGAAAGAGAAAAAGACCTTCAGAGAATAAAAAAATTCCTTACAGAGCACAAACGGCTAACAACTGCAACTCTACTCCTTGTAATAATTCTCTATATACTCTCACAGCTAATCTTTGCAAACTGGCTCTTCCAAATGAAGTTCAACGGATGGTGGATGTCTAACAAAGCAGGAGTAAACATCTGGGATATAACTTTTGAAAAAGGTTACTACTGGCAAGTGCTTTGGTTAATACCTTTGATTTGGTTCTTAAGCAATCCTTTCTTCTGGAGAAAGGGAGCAAGCATGAAGCTAGTGTTTAGGTTATTTCACGTAGACGAAAAGACTACCTTTGCTAAAAGGGCTTTGACAGGCTTAATCTTAGCTTTGCTAAAAGCTTTTGTAGGGTTTATAGTTGCAGCATCTATAGGGCATGCTATAGCTAGGCAATGGCTTCTTGTTGATACATACTTGAGGATGAGCGGAATGAATTGGGTAGAGTTTATCCAAAGAATTTACTTGCCAGCAATAAACTACTATCTCCTTGGAGGCTTGCCGTCAGCAAACTATTTACTTGAACACACAATAGTCTTTGACTTTTTAGACTTGCTGAGTCTAATTCTTTTACCATTGCTTCTCTACCATACTTTTGTAAAGCTTCCGATAGCTTCCTACATAACTCTAACAGAGCGTAAAAGAGAGGAAGATGGAGAACTTGAAAGGAAAATCATCAAAGTGTTCAAGTATATTCTAATTGCTGGTTTTGCATGGAGCTTTTACTGGTTTATTCTGTTAGTGCCTTCAACTGTCGGTGACATATCAGTTCCTATATACGTGCAAGGAAGGTTAGCGTTAGTTTTTGTGTTAGCATTGTTAGGAATAGTGTTTCACTACTCAGAAGAATCCATGGCAAAATGGCTTGGAGAACATGCGTTTCAAACTGTGTTTATCACCACAACTCTTATTTCCATAATTCTCTTTGCTCCAACTGCAATTGCTTGGTGGAACTATCATGTTCAACAAAACTACAGTGCTTCTAAAAATATCTTCGAATTTCCTTACAGAATTCAACCTCACATAAGCTATGTGAAATGGGCTAACGATTTATCAAGCATTCAAGTTGTACAACCAGAAGCTTTAAAAACCCCACCAGAGTTCGAAGAGAGTATACTTAAAGACGTAAGAGTGATAAGCTACACAGCTGCGCTCAAACAAATGATCTATGCTTATGGTGTGAAAGTTGGCCAACCTTGGATGAAACTTGCAGTAGAACAAGATGGAGATAAATATTACTATGGTCCTATGATTGTGTGGGCAAATAACCATGAGTACTGGGTTTGTCCAACATCACCAGTCTTGCCAGAGGTTTCGGACATAGTAGAAGGAAAAAGATACGTTTACATTCGCTCGCAATCCATAATCGCTGTAGACGCAGCCAGTGGAGAAATAACAGACTTTGATAAGATTTTTCCGCAAGTAAACATGTCAACACTTTCGATGTACTACGGAATTGGTGGCCTATTCAGGGAGCAGAACGAAGTTTACCTAAACATAGGGAAATGGAAAGAAGCAAGCCTTCCAAGTTACAAAGGACCAGCTTCTTACGATAAAGTTCCTGACTACGTGCTGAGCGATAAAGATACGGTAATATGGGGTGCTAGTGAACGATGGTGGTTCTTTTTCTGGCGAGGGGAATTTGCCTTTGCTGACGGAAAATACGGAAGAGAGATTTCAGTACTTTTCAAAAGAGACGTTGTTGAGAGGATAAACTCGCTACTAATCGAGGGGCTTGAAGTGGAAAAAGAACCTTCAACAGGAAAACCCATACCATACTTGGTGGTAAGTCCAGAAGGAAACATCTACTACTGCTTTGCTATCTACATTAACAAGAAAATTAATAATGCCTATACAGATACTTCAGGATATCTGGTAAGAACGAGTGGAAATTTCAGAAGGCTTTTTGCCATAGCCTTAGTAAACTCTCATGATGGCACGATAAAAGGCTACAGATACGGAAACTGGGATGAAAATTACATAACAAACTACTTTGCTTCTTTCTACTCCTCTTGGAACAATGAAATACCAGAATGGCTTAAAGAGCAATTAAGATTCCCGAAAAGTTTAGAGTTCGATCTAATCGACCTGTACAACACTTACCACATAGATTCAAACGACTGGGAAAGCTGGTACAAAACTTTGAACATGTATGACCTACCGGTTGACAGAGACTGGAACTACTTCAACATAAAATTGGATGACATACGATACGTTCCTGTATACTACCAAGGAAAACTCGTTTACGCTGGAATAAGAATAGTGGAACTTTATAAACAAAAACCAGAACCTGGTCAATGGAGCGCAAGGCAAGTTGCAGGAGTTTACATATTCCTAGGAACTGGTGAAAGATTCTTTATTCCACTAAAAAATGCTTTGGCAATCCAGCTACTTCTTGATTCAGTAAACACAAACTCAGAAATTCAGTACATTTTAACAACTAGAAGACAACAAGGACAACAATGGGAGGAAGGAAACCTTATTCTCTACCTAATCGGCGAGAAGCCTATATTTTTCATTCCATACTACACGACAACTCCGACAGTAATGAAAGTGACTATGGTAGTTGCAATCGATGGAACAAACGGAAAAATTGGTTATTATCTCTTGAGTCCTGACCCAACTCCAGAAGAGGTAATGAAAGCGGCATCAAAAGCTTACGTTGCTGTGCAAAAAGGTATCCTAAAAGGCGAGGAAGAAAGAATAGAAAAAGTTAAAGAAGAAATTGCAAGCTTTGGACTAACCGTTAAAACTCCTAAGGTAGTTAACCCGATGGTTGCAGAATACTTTGCTACTGTGGATTTCAAGATAACGCAAGCGTGGGACGAAGTAAAATCTGTAATTCAAAGGTTTGTTCAAGAAGTATGCATTCCAAACAACGTATCTAAGGTTTATGTTTGGTATCAAGTAGGAGAAACAACTAAAACTTTGTACGTTGGAGCTCTTCTGCCTGATCTAACAATGCAAATACTGGCGATAAACATTGCTTAACCAAATTTTTTTCCTTCTCTTAAGCTGAAGGCTATTCCAACTGAAAAATGATTTCAAAAAAGAGAAGGATGGATTTGGAGATGAATTACAGCTACTTCATTTTTTGTTGGTGAAAAAATGAAGTGCAAGCTTTGTGCTCTAAGCAAATTGCAGGAATGTCATGATTGCGAAATTGGAAAAGAAGCAAAAAAACTGAGGTTTCAAGTGATAGTTGAGCCTAGAAAAACAATCGTTCAGTTTAAATGGGCTGGAAAAAAAGAAGAAAGAATTCTAAAAACTTTGAAGAAAAAATTA
>JBMFPE010000052.1:0-3793 GCA_049969275.1 Candidatus Aenigmatarchaeota archaeon
ATAGATTTCGTCAAAAACCCGAAGCTAAGCAGCAAGGATTTTAAGAAATATCCAAAGCTAAGTATAGAGGAAGCCAAATGCCCTTTTACTTTAAGTTTAGGTGCAGGAAAAATAACTGTGGAAAGAGACGTACTTAACCATTCTGTTGCTTTAGCTGAACTTTGTTTAAAGGCTGCAGAAGTGGCTGAAAAAAATTATAGAATTCCGATAAACAAGGACAACCTTCTAGCTGCTGCAATTCTTCATGATATAATGAAGATTTTTGAGTACAAAAAAACAGAAAAAGGTTTGGAACATACTGGCGTCCTATTAGACCATAGCATGCTTGCAACTGCTGAGCTCTACCATCAGGATTTCCCGGAAGAAGTAATTCACATAGTAGCTTCTCATTTCGGTGAAACTGGACCGACGCCTCCAAGAAATTTTGAAGCTCTAATATTTCATTATTGCGATACTCTACTTTCACTTGTTGAGTTTCACTTACAATCAGCTTCTCAACCAACGCAACTACAGTTGATTTTGCTCGACGAAGAAACGATAAAGAAATTAACTGAAGAGAAAAAAGAATAATATGGAAGATTTGCTCAGGAAAGGGATTTCTTTTATCGAAAGAATTAAGAGTAGTGATAAGATTTTTTTAATTTATCACAAGGATTTGGACGGTTTAATGTCTGCTTTGATTTTTGTTAGATGTATGAAAAAGAATGGAGTTAAAATTCATAAAAAAGTTGCTTCCTCTAACGAGGAAATAGAAGGGGTTATCAAAAAAGTTAAGGGTTTTGACAAAATTTTGATTTTTGATATAGACATCTCTTACATGAAAAAATATCTAGTTGAATTAAACAAAGATATTTTAATCGTTGACCACCATCCTCCTCGTAGTAATTTAAACACCAAAAGAATCGTTTACATAAACCCAAGACTTTCGAAACCAAAAATTTATCAGCCGACATCCTACGTTACTTACAAACTTTTATCAAGAATTTGTAACATGAAAAATGAAGAATGGTTGGCTGTTTTGGGTGTTGTAAGTGATTATGCTTTTGAAGATTGTAAGGATTTGGTTAAGAAATGGTTAAGGATAAAGAAAAAAGATAGTTTACAAAGAACAAAAATTTGGAAGGAAGTAGAGGAGCTTGTAGGAATTATAAGCGAGATTAACTTTTCTCGTACTTTAACTCTACTTGAAAACGCTAAATCTCTCGAGGATTTTAAGAAAAATAAAGTTGTTAGGAAGGCAGCTGGAAAATACATTAAAAATATTAGAAAGTGTGAGAAAAGTTTTTGGGAAAACGTTCGAGAATTTAAAAGATCGAACCTAATCCTTTCTGAGGTTGAAACAAGACATAGGGAAATAGCTTCTCTTATCTCGACGAGAATGGTTAGAAAATTTCCTGGAAAAGTTCTTGTTGTCTTAAGAAAAGTTGGAAAAAAATATGCCGTGCATGCAAGGTATCATGGAAGTAAAGAAATAGAACTAGGAAAAATAATGGAAAAGTGTGCAAAAGGTTTGAACGGTGGTGGAGGTCATCCTTATGCAGCAGGTGCTGCTATAAAAATCAAAAACAGAGAAATTTTTGAGAAAAGATTGATAGAGGAGCTTGGCAAGACCTTCAAAAGTTAACTTATTATTTCAACTTTATAATCAAAAAGTCTCTTTATATCTTTGTCAAAATAGAACCAACACTTGAATTTTTTTCTTTTCAAAAGCAGAGGAACCCAATGTTTATCATCTTCCCACATCCTTTCGAACGGTATTTTTTCTATATCAAACCACTTCAAAACTCCTGCATCACTTTCTTTTATTTCTCCGTCAAATGAACTCGTTGAAAACACATGAACTATCCAATCTGGCTTGGATCTTTGACCAAAAAAGAAGTTTAGAACCCCATGGTATTTTAATTCTGAGACCTTAAGTCCAGTTTCTTCAAAAACTTCACGCATAGCACAATCTTGTATAGTTTCGTTATTTTTCAATCTCCCACCAGGAGCACTTAACTTACCTATTCCTATACCTTTCGCTCTTTCAAGAAGAAGTACTTTACCGTTTCTGATTATATAACATAGTGTGGCAGTAATTGTCATTTTCTCGTTTAAATTATTAAGTCTAAGTCTTAAAATTTTTACTTTTAAACATTTTTATTAAAAAAAAGACAAAAATTGACAAAAAAAATAAAAATATGGCCAATTCTTACTTATCTTCTGAAATCACCGGAAGTGAGGTTCCAAAACCTAGGTATATATTAAAAGCTTATTTTTTAAAGTGAGCAAAATGAGATGCTTACTTTGCAATTCAAGAAGGGTTTTGAAGTTTATAGATGCTTTTGGTGAGAAAAGAGTTTTCTGTAAAACTTGTGGGAGAAGTTTCCTTGAAACTACTGTCATAAGATTTAAGAATCAAACAAATTTACTTGAGTTTAACTCTGACACATACTCTAGAGGAATTGCCCCAAGATTAAGGTAATAGTAATGGAAGTCTTGAAAAAAGTAGAAATTGAACTAGTTAAAGATAGGAAGATGCTAAAGTGGAGAGTGAACTGGATTACCAACAACAGAATCGGTGGGTTTCTCAAGCCAGCTAGTTCAGACTTTCTTTAAAACAACAAAAAGATGAAACTTCTCGTAGGGGTCGAGCTCAACCTTATCAAGAACTTCAAATTTTTTTCCCAATTCCTGTAAACATTCCTTATAGACTTCTTTTGGTGGTTTAACTGAGCTAATACTCTGAGATTTTATTGCTATTTCTGCAATGCCGCCCTGCTTTAAAAATTTCTCTGAATTTTTAATCAATATTTTAATTTGATCAGGGTCTGCAACATCCTCATAAATCGTGTCAACTTTCTCAAATATTAGGTTTTCATAAGTCTCTGTCAACCTTGCATCTGCAAGTATTGGTGTTATATTTTGCCTAATTTCTGCCAGTTTCACTAAATCACGCAACGGTCTTTCAGAAATTTCTACCGCATAGATAATTCCATCTTTACCTAAAATATCACTAATGTGACTGATCGTAGTTCCTGAACCAGCCCCTAAGTAAAGAACCTTACTTCCTTTTTTGAACGGGAAGTATTTTATTCCTTTTTTGATAGCAGCGCATAGTTTAGAACGAAAAGGTACCCACTCTCTGTATTCTGTTTCCTTAATTTTAAACAGTTGCTCCCCATAAACATTTTTCCCAGGGCAAAGGTTTACCGTACAAATTTTGTTGTCAACTAGGTAAACACCTTCAAACCTGTAAGGTTTAACTTGCATTCTACTAACCCTTTTCTTTAGAAGTCAAAATCTTTTTGATTTCTTCTTCCAAATCTTTTTTTAATTTATCAGCTTTGTATTCTTTTGAATAAAAATCAATTTTTGCAGCCATGTTCAATTTTGCTGCTAGATGTCTTGCAACTTTTCCTTTTAGTTTCGTTGGAGCTTTCTGAACATAAGGATGTTGAAAAAGTAAACCATACTTAGGTGTTTTCCCCTTACCATGCAAAAACCTGAAGAGTGATTTCTCTGCTCCAAGAAGTTGAATAGTTGAGGAGGGCATCTTGGCAAGTTTTTCTAAACTTCCCGCCTTAGAGATAAACTTTGCAGCCAAAGCTGGAGTTGCAATTTCTGAAAAGTTTGGTGCAACCTCTTTCAAAAGTTTTTCAAGGTATTTTGATAGTTCCTCCCTTAACTCATAAAGTTTTAGAATCGAAGCTGCAAAATCCTGAATCGGTCTAACATCTTCAGCAGGTAAATCCATCCCCATACTTTTATCTTTAAATTGGACCAAATCTTTCTCGTTTATTCTTTCTCTTAA
>JBMFPE010000053.1:0-3744 GCA_049969275.1 Candidatus Aenigmatarchaeota archaeon
ATAGTTGGAGAGCTGCACGTTAAAGGTAAAAAGAGTACTCTGCCGAAACTCCTGAAAAAATATGGGTTGAAATATAAAAAAGTTCTTGTGTCAGAAAATACTGAAAAGGAACTTAAAGACGAGGAAAAAAGACTTTATAAAATATAAATTAGATTTTATCTTTTTTCAGAGTTTCTTTTAACATAAAGAAAGCTTCTTCTGGGTTTCTACATCCTTCAACTGCCTTTTCAAAAGGGCAAGTATCAGTTTTATTCCTGTTAAGGATTTTTCGAATAAGATTTTCAAACTCAAAGGGGATTTTATTTTCCTTTAAAACTTCTAAGGCTGGCTCACTTATAAGTAAAGCAAAAACTTCTTTAACCTGAGAAAAAACAAGCAGAAAAGCTGCAGCTTTCCCAACAACTTTATCAACGACAGAAGAATTTTTTAGGTCAAAATTTTCTACGGCTTTGAGCAAATCTTTTATTCCACTTGAACCACTTTCAAAAACTATTTTACCATTTCTAACAAAAACCAAAGACAAATTCTTTTCCTTCATCCTCAGCTTAGCTATTTCCAAATCTCTCATTTTTATTAATTTTGCAAAGAATATTTTAATAGAAAGCGCCAGTCATCTAGCCAGGTAGGATACGAGCTTCCCAAGCTTGGTGCCCGGGTTCAAATCCCGGCTGGCGCATGAAATTTTCTATTTTTAATTAAGGAAATTTGGTAGCAATTAATTTTAAATCTTTAACTTTATTTTCTAAACTTATGACCTCGATAACATTCTATGGTGGGGTAGGAGAAGTTGGAGGAAACAAGATTTTAGTAGAAGATAAAAAAACCAAAATCTTTCTAGATTTTGGAACATCTTTCGGAAAAATAAAGAGGTTTTATAAAGATCCTTTTTCATCACCAAGAGGCCTACTTGATAGACTAGTTATGGGAATTCTTCCTAACTTGGAAGGCGCATATAATCCTTCCATGCTTAAGAAAATAGGGAAAAAACCTCATGAAGAACCTTCGATAAACGCTTGTATCTTATCTCACTCTCATTTAGACCATTTTGGTGATTTGGGTTTTCTCGACCCAAGAATACCGATGTTCTGCTCTAGAGAAACTTATTGTGTTATTAAGGCTTATGAGGACGTTTCAAGAAGTTCAGAAGAAAAACAATGGACATACTATCAAGAATCTAGGAAAATGGATGATTGGATCCCCATAGGATATTATTGGATAGATGAACTTGGAAAAGCACACAAAACAACAAAAGAAAAAGCTACGCATGAAAGGATAATTCTTCAGTTCGAAATTCCCCAAGAAGAAATCAAAAGAGATTTTATACAAAAATCACACTCAAAATTTGATGACTTGGAAGTTGAGCTTTTTCCTATAGATCATAGTTCGTCTGATGCTCAAGGCTCTATAATCTATACTTCTGATGCAAAGATAGTCTATACTGGAGATATAAGGTTCCATGGTTTAAAAGCTAAAGAAAGTATAGAATTTGTTGAAAAAGCAAAAGGTGCAGATATACTAATCACAGAAGGAACCAAAATTAACGAGGAAATAAACTTTACGGAGTACGACGTTGAAGAAAAAACTAAAGAAATAGTTGAAAAAACAGAAGGGTTAGTGTTAATAGACTTTTCTTCAAGGAATTTGGAAGAATTTTTAATTTATAAAAGAATAGCAGAAGAAACAGGAAGAGAATTTGTAACTTCTCCCAAAAATGCCCTTTTTCTTTTGTATAGGGATATGAGAAATTTAATTAAAGAAAAATACCCAAGCCTGTCATCAAAAATTCTTGTATTTGAAAAAGATATTTCAACCACAAGAACAAAAAGAACCATCTCAAAATATAAGAATGTTGAAGTGGTTGAAGATGAAAAAATAAGAAAAAACCCTAAAGATTATATAGTAAACTTAAGCTTTTATGAGCTTGATAAGCTTGTTGATTTTGCTCCTCCACAAGAAAGTGTTCTAATAATTAACAACCCGGAACCTTTTGATGAAGAATCTACTTTGGACGAGACAAGAATAGAAAATTGGTGTAATTATTTTAGACTTAAAAACTATAGAATTCATTCATCAGGACATATGGGACATTCAGATTTATTATGGATGATAAAAGAAATCAAGCCAAGAAATATCTTGCCTATTCATTCAAGTTTGGAGAACGCTTTATTGATCAAGGAAAGAATTGGAGAAAATGTAAAAATCTTGAAAGAAGGAGAAAGATTTGATTTTAAATCAGGTCTTTTAAACTTCTTAAGTTAATTTAAAAGATTTAAATTCTTTTATATAAAAACTAAAAATACAAATTATTCAAAGTGATAGGAATGAGAAGAACAGGACCGACAAATCCGTACGTCCGAAGCTTGATCGACAAGTGAAGAAGAAGTCGATAGAGTCAAAAGTAGTCATATGGAAGGCAGCGACCGAAAAGCTTGAAAAACCAAGAAGACGTAAAGTAGAAGCAAGCTTAGCTGACATCCAGAGGAATGCAAGTGAAGGTGATACCATCCTTGTGCCAGGTATGGCCTTAGCGGTAGTTTGAGTGAGTGTAAGGATAACAGCTTTAAGATTTTCAGCCTCAGCCTTGAAAAAATTAAAGGAAAGTGTAGCGAAGCTCCTCATAATTTCTTGGTTGTTGCTCAAAAGCTCTCATAAGTGCAAAATAATTTTTCAACTCAATTTCATGCTTTGCTGGCATGTGAAGGCATTTGAAGACCGTCTTCTGTTCCTTGCCTGGAATAAAGTATTTTTTCAAGTGGATTGGGTTATCTTTAACTAGGTCGTCCACCCACAAAAAGCTCGAAAACATATCTGGCTTTATGAAGTCTTACAAGCTTTAAATACTTTTCTGTTTATTTAATTTTTTATGCAGTACACAGGAATAAAATCGATAGACGATAGGATAAACGAGAAGATAGAGAAAGCAAGGAGCAGAAAGTATTTCTTACCCAGAGAACTGGAGGAATGTAACAAGCTGATACCTGAAGTAGAAAAAGCTGTCGATGAGCATAAAGAAGCGTTAAGACCATGGTATAAAACAACACACTATGATGCTGGGGATGCTCTGGGTGCTGCTCTGAAGGCAGCTTGGATTGCTGCTCGAGGAGCTGCTCCGAAGGCAGCTTTCTATGTTGCTAGGAATGCTGGTCGTGAGGCTGCTTGGCGTGCTGCTTGGGATGCTGCTTGGGATGCTGCTCTGAAGGCTACTCGAGAGGCTGCTCCGCATGCTGCTTGGGTTGCTTGTGATGCTGCTAGAGATGTTGCTTTGGATGTTGGTTGGGAAACTATAAGAGATGTTAAAGGCTATGAAAACAACCCTTTTGAGGAGGTTGTTAAAATTTATGACATGGGTCTATACCCAAAAGGGTTTAGGTTAGTAGATGGAGAAGAAAGGTTTATAGTAGACTTTCCTTTGTTAACAAGAGAGCTTGGATGCTGGGCCGAAGGCGATGGAAAAATACTTTATAAGCATAAGTGGACCGAGGATTGTAAAAAGGTAAAACCAATAAAACCGTTGAGAGTAATAGAGGAAATTTTTGTCTAGAAGGTAAGTATAAAACTCATTTTCACTCACCTTTAGAGACGTCGTGTGCAACACTTGTATATAAACTTTTTGTTAGTTGCTTCTGATCAAAGTTTCAGAAAAAACGCTTGCAGAAATCTTTTTTCGGCTGGACCGAAATCTTCTGGAAGTAGTATGAGCATGAAGATACTTTTAAGAGCGAAAGCTTAAATTTCTTAGCTGGC
>JBMFPE010000054.1:0-3650 GCA_049969275.1 Candidatus Aenigmatarchaeota archaeon
ACTTTTCTCTTTTTTATTTTCCTTTAGGCTGTATTTTCCTATTTTCTTTTTTAATCTCAAGTTTTTTCTCAATATTTTTGGGCATCCTTGGCTTCTCGATTCTTTTGATTTTAATTAAACTTTTTCCTCATATTCTTCTTGAAACCTTTGCTTTTTCCTTTTCAGCTTTTCAAGCCTTGAAAATAAAAGATAAATTGGAAAAATACGTTTTTGAAGAAAAGTTAGAAAGTTTTAAAAAAGAGGCAAGGAAGACTTTAAAAGACAAGAAAACATGGAAGAATATGGGAATTGTTTATGCGATTCTTTTAATTTCAGCGTTTGTTGAAAAATTTTTTATTGAACTATAAGCAAAAGTTTTATTAGGCTTAAAAATATGGTTAAATTATTGATAAAATGGAAGGAAAGCCTGTAAAAGCAAAAAATCTTAAGATTATAGATTACTTGGGCACTCTTTACGCTACTTTTAACGGCAGTAGCATGTGGAAGATCGATAAAGTTGCTTTTGGTATTTTAAGGATGTGTGACGGTAAAAGAACTGTCGAGGATATTGTCGACGAGCTTGCAAAAAGAATTTCGCATAGGCCAGAAGATGTTAAACCAGTGGTAGAGGAAATTTTAAACGAGTTAACAAAAATGAAGTTTGTAGAATGGGTTTAAATTTTCTTCCTTAATTTTTCCAAGATTTCTTCTTCCTTAACCATTTCCATGAATTTTTCTTTCAAGAATAAAAGTCTTGCTATCCCTATCTTCCTTTCTACAATTCTTCCCTCACCTATAAGCTCATGAACGTACTTCGTCGCAGTAATTCTGCTCATTCTAGCAAGTTTTGAAACGTTTTGGATTGTTAGACCTTCCGGATGACTTTTTAAAATATCTAGGATTATTTCTTTTGAATATTGTTTTTTTCTCATATTTAATATTAGTGTTAAACACCAATATATAGTTTTCCATTTTTAATAGAGTTGCTTAGGATAACTTGAAGCTTTTGACGCTTAGTAGAAAAGACTTTTAAGCCTCGAAACAAAGCTCGGTTTTTTATACTCCATACCAGAAAGAAAACAAGCAATTTTAACGAATTCTTCTGCCTTTTTCCTTTTATAAAAAATTAGGGGCATTCTTGCTGCCTCACTCCTCAAAAAATCCTCGTCTTCTTTTATCACCCCTATTAAAGGGAGTTCTACTAACTGAGAAATTTCTTTTGGCTTAAGCTCAAAATCTCTATTCTTATACTTGTTCAAAATTATTCCTAAAGGGTTTATTCCTAGCTGAAGAGCAAGGTTTTTGCACTTGATAGTGTCGACGATTGAAGTTATCGTAGGGTTAGCAACAAGAATTATATCATCACTAGCTTGAATAGAAGCTAAAGCCTCTCTTCCAAAACCAGGGGCAGAATCAAGGAAGACTATCTCAAAATCTTTCATAAAATTCTTAATTCTTGCTTTTAAGTCGATAGTTTCTACTCCCGAAAGATCTGTTAAGTTTAAGGAAGCAGGAACGACATAAATGTTAAAAACTGGGTATAGGGCTTTTTCTATTCCTGCCTCGTTCCTTAAAACGTTGTTTAGAGTAATTCCAGGAAGCATTCCAAACTCTAAAGCTAAGTGGGAAGTTGTGAAGTTAAAGTCTATTAGGCCAACTCTTTTGTTCAACAAAGCTAAAGCGCAAGCTAAGTTTATAGCAACAGTTGTTTTTCCCACTCCTCCTTTTCCTGCAACTATTCCTATTGTTCTTGTCATTTCTTCACCAGCTTGTAGTATTTCTTTCTGTCTACAAGCACTCCTTCTGTTATTCCTTCTGCTGTTAGTTCTCTGAAGTATTCGTTGCATCTTGTTCTTGAAAGGTTTATTAGCTTGCTTAGCTGAGAGGAAGTAAGCCTTTTGTGCTGTTCTAATAGAGAAATTATCTGGTCTTTTATCTTTGCTTTTCTCACGCTTTCATTTTCACTTTCTTTCTGAATCATCGACTCTAGTTTTTCTATTCTTCTAACAATATCTTCTAATGTTATTTCTTGTTTTGTTTCTTGTTTTGCTGGAGCCAGAAAGTTTTTAACCCTTTGAATAAAGTAAAACTGCTCTTCTCTTATGCTTTTCATAATTAAAATATGTCGAATTGTCGAATTAAATCTTTTCACTCGACTGATTGTTGACTGCCGACAGTCACATTTTTTAAACTCTTCTTTTAGTCTCAACAAAAAAGTTGCTTTTAAAATGAGTTTTTCTTGACTTTTTATCGGATTTATGCGCACTTTTCCAATCGACAGAAAAAACTTTTCTAAATTCTAATACTTCGACAAAAATAGTTAACATTAATGTTATTCATTACTAGACAGAAAAGTCGAAATTTTTTTGAATTCTACAGGAATCGACTCTTTGCCAGAGTTGAAAATCTTGGAAAAGGCAAGGTTGTCGAAAGGTGAAAGAAATGAAGGCCTTATCCAAGCTTAAATCGCAGAGCGCAATCTTACCAATCTTTACTATAGTTTTAATCGGCTCTCTTACTGCTTACTCCATCGAAAACTTAAGCCTTATGAACAACTCTGAAGTAATTCCAGAAGAAAATCAAACTGTCGAGACAAAAAAAGTCGAAATATTTTTGACAGAACCTCAAAAGATTACAAGAGGAGAGCAATTAGCCTTAAGAGCAGAGGTTAAGGCAAACTCTGAAGTTAAAAACTTGAAAATTTTCTGGCAGGTTCCTGAAGGTTTTGAAGTTAGTGAAAAAGAAAAAGATTGTGGAAATCTGGAAGCTAATTCTTATTGTGTTTCTCAGATCACGCTTTACTCTTCCTTCCTAACAAAACTTGGAGAAAATGAGGTAAGGGTTTTGGTTAGTTATGAGTAGGAAAAAATCTGAAGTAGGGCAAAGCCAGCTTTTCTTAGCTTTTTTAGTACTCTTGTCAGGAATTACTTTGGTGGTAGCAACAAACTCAAGCCTAACAGGGAATTTTGTTTTAAGGAATGAGGAATCAGCTTCAACTCTTGTAGAAGTATGGGCAAACACTTCTTTAAAGATTGATGCTAATAAAAATCTTATAATAGCACGCTTATTATTGGACAATTCTTCTGCTTTGGCTGAGCAGGAAATCAAGTTTTATTTGAATGGAAGCTTTTTTGCTTCTGGAATAACTGATGAAAAGGGAGAAGCTAAAATTGGTTTGGGTTTGAACGGTTATTATGTTTTGAAGGCAGTTTTTGAAGGAAACTCTTCCTTATTCTTAAATCCTTCCTCAGAAGAAGTTGAAGTTAGAAAAACAGAAGAAAATCAAAGCGAAGTAAGTATTCCAGAAATTGGCTTAAGCTATTTAACAATTTTTACTGATAAGACAAACTATACTCAAAATGAAACTGTAAAAGCTTTTGGTGAGCTTATTTTTGAAGGAATGAGAGTTGATGCTAAAGCAAACTTATCTTTGGAGTTCAATTCTTCAATTCTTTTTTCAGAAGAAATAGGAATAATTAACGGAAGCTTTAGCTATTCTTTTGTTGCAAACTTTAGCGAAGAAGGAATTTATTCCTTAGCAATAGAGGCTTTGAACTTAAGCAATAGAACGAGCTTTTCTTACAAGCTTGTAAAAATTTTGAGCGATACTTTTGCTCCAAAAATTTTAAACGAAAAAATTAATGCTACTTCTGCTTTTGTTAATCAATCTA
>JBMFPE010000055.1:0-3646 GCA_049969275.1 Candidatus Aenigmatarchaeota archaeon
CTACCATAAGCTCTAATGGATTGTGCTGCTATATCCCAAGTGTTTACTTCACAAGTCCAACCAGAAGGACAAGTTTGATTACGAGTACGGAAAGTTGAGGCACTTACTGTACCAGCAACATCCAATTTATAAGCTGGACTTGTCGTCCCGATGCCAACATTGCCAGAAACAAGAATGTTACCTCTTACATCTAAGTTTCCAAGAAAAGTATACTTTCCAGTTGAATTAAAAGTTCTTTCTTGATCAGTAGTTCCACCAATCTCGCTTGCTGTATGCCCAGGATTAGGAGCTCCTGCCCCAGGAGAAGCTAAAGTTGGAATATAACCAATTAATAAACCTAAGAAAAAGATTGTTAGAAAAGATAAAATTAGGGCTTTATTCATAATATTTAATTGGTTTTTATTCAATATAATTTTTACTATCACTTAGTTCGATATTTTTAACTATTCGGAAAGACTAATTTAAATTATGGACAAAAAAATTTTGGTTATCTTTTTAGCATTTATTATCTGTCTTTTTTTGATCTTCGCAGTCTACTTTTTCGGTTTTTTTGGAAAGAATTATGAAACAGAAATTCAGGAAAGAACAAAAGAATTTTTAAAAGATAACCCAAACGCTGATGAAAGTTATGCAAGAGATGTAGCTCTTCATGATTTGGCTATAGAAAGAAAAGATTCTATTCTATGCGGAAAAATAGTTACCAACTGGTTAAAAGAAGATTGTTTGAATTATTTTAAGGTGAACAAATGAAAAAAATTATTCTTTCAGTTTTCATTTCATTAATTCTTATTCCAAGCATAAGCTTAGCTCTCACTTGTACTGTTTCCACAAGTTGCAACGCAGTAACAGTTTTTAAAATTTCCTCTTTAACTAATGCCCATGCTGAATTACCAAGTCAAACAAATTACGGATACTACATTTGTTGCAATGAAAATGGTTTAGGAAATAGCTGCAGCGGAACTTATAGTCTAGTTTTAAAACTTTCCTCTTCAACTAACGCGCATGTAGAAGAAAAAACTTATACAAATTATGCTAACTCAGTTTGTTTATCCATAACCAGCGGGACTATAGATTGTCAGTATGCTGATAACGATTGTAGCGCTTTAGGTTCTGATTATGTTTGTTTAGCTTCTATTTCATCAAGAACTAACGCGCATGTTGGTGATTGCAATGCGTACCCAAGAAAGATATGCTGTAAAGCGGTACCTTCAGGCCCGCCTACTTGTGTAAGGAATAACCCAACTGTAACTGTTATTCCCCAATCTCAATCAACCAACAACCCAGGAGTTACTTTAACTTATAACGTCAACGTATCGAATAATGATAATTCAAACTGTGGAAGTTCAACTTTTAGTTTATCGGTAAACTGCCCAACAGGTTGGACTTGTACTTTAGCCCAAAATTCCCTTAAAATTTCTCCTGGGGGTGTTAATTCAACTTCTCTGAGTGTTACTTCTCCCTCTTCAGCATCTCCTGGGTCTTACAGTTTCACTGTAAGAGCAATAAATGATAACGATGCAAGCTATTCTGGACAAGCTACAGGAAGTTATGTTATAAATCCTCCCAATACTTACACTCTTACAGTAGAAACCCAGATCGATGTTTTATCCAAGCCTCTAACAAGTGTAAAAGTTAAT
The DNA here is from genome assembly GCA_049969275.1 of Candidatus Aenigmatarchaeota archaeon. Classification (GTDB taxonomy): domain Archaea; phylum Aenigmatarchaeota; class Aenigmatarchaeia; order CG10238-14; family SCSR01; genus JAVZHQ01. Next base: position 1,638 of record JBMFPE010000055.1, read on the forward strand.
GTAAGTAATGATGTGAAATACACGGATTCTGCAGGAAAAACAACTTATTCTCTTTCTCCTGGCTCTTATTTTATCAAAGCAGAAGATTTAGTTGGAACAAGACCGTTTAGTCATTTTTGGGATCATGATGCTAATAATGATTGCAACCAAAATGATGCTTTGGATACTTCTGCAAATCCTTTCACTTTTACTATGGCAGCTTGTGAAAGAACAATAACAATATGGTATAAAGTTTTTACTCATTTTGAAAATTTAGATTATGATGGAACAAAAATTTCTGGCTATTTGTTGAGAGAAGATGGCAACCCTATACACTATGATGTTCAAATAGATTTATCTTATTTTGATGGAAGTTGGCATCCGATAGGCTCAGTAACAGTTCCTTCTACTAACGGTTATTTTGAATATTCTTGGAATCTAGTTCCAGGGACAACAAAAATTAAAGCTGAGTTTATCCCACAAGATTGGTTTTATGTTGGTTCAAGTGCAGAAAAACTTATTGGTGTAGTTGGTTGTGTTGGCGATTTATCACTAACTATAACAGGCTCTGATACCTGTACAGTAAACGCAAGAGTAACAGCTTCAAATTGTGATGGGAAAAATTTTGAGGTAAAAGATGAAAACGGAAATGTTAAATGTACAGGGTCAATTTCTGGAAATAACTTTTTGTACGATTGTACTCCATGGGATGTTAACTCAGATGGAGGAACAACCTATACTTATAAGCTATTTATAGATGGAGTAGAAAACGATACCGAGCAAGTTACTTGCAACCCTTCTTCACTAATAGATTTTGATGCTTGGCTTGGAATAAAAGAATTAAGCGCAACATTAGGCCAAACTTTTCCTGTTATTATTTATGTTAAGAATACAGGAAATTCAAAAGACAGTTATGAGTTTTCAGTTCAAACCTCATCTTCAAACGTTCAGGCAAGACTTTATGATAGAGAGCTCGCAAACATTTTACCAGGTTCGATAGTTTATACAAAAGTAGAAGTAAAAGTTCTTGCTCTTTCCTCCCAAGGAGAAAATGTTAAAGTTATAGTAACTTCAAAAAGTTCTGGAAAAAGCAAAGAATTAACTATAAACCTTAAAGTTGGAAGTAGTAGCATGAGCGACTTAGATACTTTATCGATTCTTTTGGTTTTAGGAATTGCGTTAGTAATTTTTTTAATAAAGAGAATGTATTCCCACTGATACATTTAGTAAAATTGCTCGATACAATTTTTATTAAATTGTTTTTATTCAAGCAAGTTTGAAGCAAAAAAGTTTGGGTTATACTCGATTAAATCTTTTAAATTCTGACCCACACCTACAAACAATATCGGTTTTCTGAAAGAATGGCAAACAGAAAGTATGTTTCCACCCTTTTCATTAACATCAACCTTAGAAAAAATGATAGCATCCACACCAACAGCTTTATCAAAAAAATTAAACTGGTTAAGCATGTCACTTCCGCTCAAGCTATCTAAAACCAAAATTTTTAAGTCAGGTTTGTTCACCCTGCAAATTTTGCTTAGCTCTTCCATCAAATTTTTATTCGTGTGACTTCTTCCTGCAGTATCTGCCAGAACAACATCAAACCCTCTTGCTTCTGCAGCCTTCCTTGCATCGTAAATTACTGCACAAGAGTCAGCACCATACTTTTGCTTTATTAAAGGTACGTTCACAGTTTTTGCGTATTCTTCTATTTGGTCTATCGCAGCAGCTCTGAAAGTATCACCTGCAGCGATTAAAGGCTTATAGCCTTTGTTCTTAAGCCAAAGTGCAGTTTTTGTCAAGTTTAAAGATTTGCCAACTCCATTAAAACCAAGAAAAACAAGAAGTGCAGGTCTATTTTCCTTCTTTGCTTTTTCGATTATTTCTTCAAGACTTATTTTTGGTACAGAAAGAATATCAAGCAAAATCTTCCTCAAGTTTTCTTTTATAACTTTCCTTTCCTCACCTTTTTTAACCTCTTTCCCAACAAGATTTTCTTTAAGTTCTTTTATTATTTTTTTTGCGACTTC
>JBMFPE010000056.1:0-3536 GCA_049969275.1 Candidatus Aenigmatarchaeota archaeon
AAAGTTTTCAATAGTTTCTATTTTTTGTTTTTCCAGTTCTTTCATGCTTAAAATTTGGATTGAAAAGATATCAATATTTTAAGCTATCGAAAATCGCTTAAGGTGGATCTCCTAGAGGCTGAGATGGTTGGGAACCTGGAGGCTGAGATGGTTGGGAACCTGGCGGTGAAGACGGTTGGGATGTTGGGGAAGGACACTCACACTCACCATCTATAGTAGAAGGAATTGCTTCTCCCGAACAACTATCACTACAATAGACTTCTAAAGGACATTTACACTCCTGGCCGGGATAGACCCAATAACATTTACCAGATCCTGGAGGGATTTCTACACATTCTTTCTTCAAACCTGTGGGTATGTAACGGCAAAACTCTGTTTTATAACAATCTATTTTTCTAAGGTAAGTTGTTACATCAACCTTAAATGTTAATTGCTGAGGACCCTTTGGTGTCGAAACATAATACTTTGTATCGTTACAACCAAAAGTTACTTTTACTGCACCTTTTACTTCAGCAAAGTATGCACAAGTACCGCTACATTCCTGTAAACTTGCACAAGGCTTGGAAAATGGTACTTTTACACAATCTTTACAGAATGGTGCTTCTTCCCACTCTTTACAACCTTGATATTGTTCTGGAGGACAGTCACTTTTTCTGTAAACACAACAAGAAATGTTGTAGTAACACTTAACATAAGGATCTGAAAAAGTTTTTTCTAAGTTGTTTACTTCTTCTTTAGCCATCTCGATTACTGCTGATAAGAATTCTGGACAATTACCACATCCTCCCCCACCTTTACAATAGCATATCTTTGACAAATCTCCACACATATGTTGGATGTATACTGGCCCGTAAGTTTTTGCCCATTCGCTAAATTTTCTGTACATGTACCAAAATCTAAGCAAAGAAATTTTTTCTGTCAAATCTCCTGAAGAAGTTATATTTTCTTCACCAAGCGCTATAGAAATGTTATTTCCAAAGGCAAGAGCCTCAAAACTTTCATCAAATTTGCCAGTTTCAACTTCTTGTTGTGAAACTTTAAAATCTACACAACTCACTTCTGAAAGATTAACTCTTAGAATATCAGATTGGTTAAAGTTTTTGATATAAAAATTGAGAAAATGCATCGTTTCGTTTGATAAGAAAAACCTAACTTCTTCTATGCTTGGTATGTCTACTTCGTTACAAATCCAACTTCTGGGATAATTCTCACCTGTTTGTGATATTCCACCTCTTTTTGCAACCTCGTTTACTCCAGAATGGACAGAAAAATGAAGAGAAATTCTCTCAAAAAATTTTATGTAATCAAGATAGATTGAACTTTTGAAATACTCAAAACTCTTGATAATGCTTTCCCTAAACTCGACACTGATGAAAATGAAATAAAGTAAGGAAAGAATTCCTATGGCCACTATTACAACTAATATAATTAGACTAGCTTGTGATTTTACCATACTATCAGCTCCGATTTAATCGTCTCGCCTTCATAATTTGGATATGGCAAGCTTATTTGAAAAGTATAAGTATTAGTTGAAGGAGGAACTTCATAACCAAAGATTACTGGTGGCTTTGAAGGAATAATTTTTACTACTTCTTCAACCGCTTCTGCTGGGTTAGTTAATTCTAAATCAAAATATTTCCCGTTGCATTCTGTTGATATATTTTTAAGAGCTTCTACAACTTTTTTCACACCGCACAACTCACAACTTTGTTTGGTTGGTTGGGGGGAAAAACTTGGGTAAAAGTGATCACACCACTTTTTCCAATCGACGACGTTTGGGCATTCGTCTGTGCTAAAATTACCTTTTAAAGTAAAAACAGAAACATCTTGAGATTTGCATGCTTTTAGCCCATTATCAAAACTTTGTGAAAAGTTACCCATTAAATTTCCATTAGTGCATAAACAAACATCGCTTCCTGTTGTTAGTTCATCGGTAATTATGATAACTGCAGTAAGGTTAAATTTCTCGATTAAACATTTAAGACCGTTTCCCCAATCTTCTTCAGTTTGCTTGAGAAGGGGACATCCGACTAGCTCATAACAATCGTCTTTTAGTTTTGTGTTAGAGAATATTTCACAGCCCCAACGGGAACCTGTACCTCTTAACGTGTAAATTTTTAATTTTATTTTTTTCTTCAGAGCTATCAGGTTTATTTCTTCTATTTTGCTTTTTATCACATCCACCTCATCTTTCAAACTTCCAGAAGTATCCAACAATAAAGCAACGTTTACCCATTCCTTTGGGACGTTAATCATAAATTTCCATTTTTTGTCAAAATAGTTTTCAAAAAATTCTGGCAAAATTTTAGAAACATTTATGACACCATAACCCTTCCCGTAATCAACAGTTAAGTTTCCAGAAACTACAGCATCAGAAACTATAGAAGCTAGGGATTTCTCGGTCCCGTAGATTTTTGATGATTGAAAAGTTATTATTGCGTCAGAAACTCTGTTGTAGATTTGCTCTCTGACTAACAAATCTTTTTGACTTTCAGTTAAAGTAAAATAACGGAAATAAAGAATTGAAAGGATAACGATTACACCAACAACAAGTATAAGAATTTCTATTATTTCTAACGTTTGAGCTTTACGAGACAAGAACTTTTCCCCCTATTTTTCTAATCAAGACATTATAACTTCCAGGTTGAAACCTCCTCATATCCACTTCGCAGTAGACTTTCCTACAAACTGTTTTAAAAGGTAATTGCTGGCAAATGTTATCTCTATTAGAAAATAAAACATAGGATGTAAATATCTTTTGCTCCAGAGAAACGTTGGTGTCGCAAACCCTATTTACCAACCCAGCAAATTCTTCGAGCTCACCTTTTACCACTTTTAACCTTAACACGCCAGGTTGCAAGAAGGATGAATTTATTCTTATAGAAATCGGAAAATAAATTTCTAAAGATTTTTTAAGTGCTTCTCCTTCAGAAAAATTTTTTGACCCAAACCTCCATGTTTTTCCTTCTTGTTTAAAAGTGTAAACACCTGTGCTAACTTCTGATGGAAAAGACTCTATAGAAACTTCATAGCCATAAGCATAGCTTTTTGCACAAGGTGGTTCTATTTCTTCATACTTGATTGAAAAATCTTGAATTTTATTTATATCTAGAACTTTTTGTGTGACTTTAGAAAATTCAAATTGAAAGCTATTTTTTTCTTCGTACGCTAAACAAGAGGAGGATGTTGTAAGAAGCTGGGAAATTGTTATAGCTTTTTCATACATTTCTAACTCTGAAGAAATTTGAGCATTGGTTAAAGTTATTGAAATTAACTGGTTTAGAAAGATTGATGTTATTATTAAAATTAGAATTAAAAAAATTCCTTTCATCAAAAAGCTAAGTTGTGCTTTCATACGCTAGCCTCCTAGATTTCCAAAAAATAAGAAAAATTAAAATAAAGATTATAGCTATGATTAAAGCATAGAGATAGAATGAAAAAACTGGTTTCTCAGGCTTGCAATCTTGTGGACAACTTTCATAATTTTCCTCAAGAATTTTCTCACAAATTCCATTGCCACAATGGCAATCTATCGG
>JBMFPE010000057.1:0-3511 GCA_049969275.1 Candidatus Aenigmatarchaeota archaeon
GCTTCAAGAACAATCTATTTCTCCGATAATTCAAGCTGGTTCAACTACAACAACAGAACTGACGTAGAGCTGTGGCTAAAAACTTCAGTTTCATCTGCTGCAACAATAACAAGAAAACTTACTAGTTGGCAAGAAAGCTTAATTCAATGGAACGACACAAACACTACTGGAACAGGAATAATAGCTTATTACAATCTAACAGGCCTGAACCCAAACAAATATTATTTAGTCTACAACACTTCAACCTTAACTTACATCCTAAAAACAGACTCGCAAGGAAGCCTTAACTTCACAATCTTCCTATCAGGAGAAAGAGAAATTAAAGTTCAAGAAGAACCAGCTCCTCAATGGTCTAACAACAAAACTTATCCAGCAAGCCCAACAGTTTACGAGCAAGGCAAGTCCTACTACTTCAACATCACATGCACAGACAATACAGGAATAACAAATGCCTGGCTTACCCTCAACAGTAGTAACTACCCGATGAACAACCAAACCAACGAATTCTACACAACTTTAACTGATTTGCCAGCAGGTAACTATTACTTCAACTTTACTTGCAACGATACTTTTGGCATTACTAACACGAGCGACACTTGGCTTTACACTATAGAAAAAGCAAAGCCAATTCTTGCGATAAGCAACGCTACTTTCTCAATAAACACTTCTGGCTTGGTAGGATACTGGCGCTTCGAAGAAGGTTCTGGCTCAATAACAAAAGATCATTCTGGTTATGGGAATGATGGAACTTTGTACAACAACCCAAGCTGGACAGAAGGAATGTTTGGTAATGCTTTGGACTTTAACGGTATTAACCAGTCCTTGAACTTAACGAATTCGAGTAGTTTAAATACGTTAAGCTTTACGCTTTCCTTATGGTTTAAATTGAACTCCAACCCTGATTGTGATGATCTTAACAATTGGCGTTCATTTGTGAGAAAAGGAAGTACAGCTGGTACTGCTACAGGTTGGGATATAGTTCTTGAGGAAGACAGAGCGCTTCAATTTGACATAGGAAATGGAACATCATGGCAGAATAGGTTAAGGACGAGTAGCGGGGTTGTACCTATAAACGAATGGGTACACTTAGTTTTTGTTTACGATAGTGTGACTAATGCAACAAGAATCTATAAAAACGGTACACTAATAGCAAATCGTACGATAACTGGTTTAATGGTACCTAATACTCAACCATTACTTCTATCAGGTGGAACCAATACCAGTAGCTGTCCTTACCAGAATGGTTATGTAAATGGTACTTTTGACGAAGTAAAAATCTGGAACAGAAGCTTAAGCCAAGATGAAATCAAAATGCTTTACCAAAGCGAAGTAACTTACAAAACCCAAACGAACTTTTCCTGCTCAGCAAAAACTGAGCAAGTAACACCAAGCCTTTATCTTAACACAAGCCTAGTAGCCAACCCTCATGTAGCAAACCTAACAGCAGGCTATTATTATTACTTGTGCAACGCAAGCGAAACCCAAAACTACACTCAATCAGCTTTACTTACTCCTCTAAAAGTAAACCCAGGAATTCTAACCCTAACTCTTTCTGACGAGCTAACAAAAGGAATCTTCTTCACAAATCTTACTGGCTCTATGCTCAACTTACAGTTTAACGTTGACATAAACGATTGGAACAACGCAACCTGGAACTACAACTCTTCAACCAAAAAAACAGAGTACTGGATAAGAAATGACGGAACTTATGAAGTTGATGTTTGTCAAAAAGCTAATTCAAACATGGTTTGCCAAGACCCTTGGTGCGGGAGTTATGAAATTTACATAGGAAACGTTTCCTGGAGCAACTCAACTTTAAACGATGCCTTAAACCCAAGCTTTTCCACGCTTTATCCTTTGACTTTAAGTTATTCAGGGAACAAATCAGCTTACAGCTTAGCTCCTAATCAATATCTTTACCTAAGGTTTTGGTTCTTCGTTCCTCCCTACGTTCCTTCAGGCAAGTACAACACTTCTATAATTTTCAAGGCTGTGGAGGCTGGTCAACCATGCTAGAAAATGAGATAGAAAAAAGGATTTTGGAAGAAATAAAACAAAACCCAGAAGGTTTAACGATAACAGAAATAGCGAGAAGGTTAAGCATTCATCGAAACACCGCTTCAAAGTATGTTTTTGCTTTAGCAAAAGCAGGAATGTTAGAGCAAAGAAGGATAGGAAAAGTTGCTTTATGTACTGTAAAAAAGCAGAAAATTCTTTTTAAAATATTTTGACTTAAATTTAGTAAGCTTTTTCTCTGAAATCTATACCCCAAACTATTACTGTTAATTTTTCTGGCAAAAACTCGTAAACGATTCTTACTTTGCCTTTCTTATCCTGAAGCAATTTTTATATCCTTTAGCTTTACTAAATCATAAGTTTTAAAAGGAATAGGATTATTTTCCAACTCTTTAAGAGCTTTAAAAATTTTAATTCTTAGTTTTTCATCAACTGAAAAGAAATTTTTCGCTTTTCTTAAGAACTACTTTGAACATCTTTCAGCCTTTTTTCTATTTTCTCAAGTGGTACTAGTTTTTCTTTTTTTCTTTTTTTGAGCATTTCTACCTCTTTTCTAGTTGGTCTTGATTCAGGAACTAACATACTCATTAACGCATAATGAGCACTAGTTAAGTTTTGAAATTCTTTACTTAGATTCTCTAATCTTTCATAAAATTTTTTGAATTTAAATTCTCTCATTAATGTTCAATTGAACTTAATCTTTTATAAATTTATCTTCTTGATAAAAAGTAGAAAATAGAATAGGAAAATTTCTTTATGCTACTTAAAAAAGCAAAAAATTCTTTTCAAAGTCTGCTAGCTTATCTTAAAATTAAAAGTTCTATTTCAAACTACTAGTATTCCAGTAAATTCCTGGAAGAAATTTTTTAAAAGAAATCGAGAAACGTATAAACACGAAAGGTTAATACTTAAAAATTTTCTATAGAGTTTAGAAAAAAGTAAATGGGTTAGTGTAGTAGCATTCGTTCAAGTTTTTCCTGTCATAAGAAACTCTTTATAAAAAATTACTCTTAAAGCTTGTAGGTGTGCGTCAAGAGCTAACTTGCAAGTTTGTACAAGTAATAATAGATTTATCAAACCTTATAATATCAAAAAAAGGTTTAAAAGTTCCGTCTACTTACAAGGAAACTGTTAAAATCCTTAAAGAGAATAAAATTTTGAAGAATAAGCAAACAATTTAGAAGAGGTTGTTGGCTTGAGGAACATAATAGTTGTATGCTGATATAAAGGCCGAAATAGTTCATGAAAACCTGAGTGATTTTGTTAAAATCTTGAGAAAAGTTTAAGAACAACACTAGAATTTTGTAAGAAGAATGGCGTAGACCTTTAAAATTTTTAATTTAAAATTTTTAATTTTTAATAAATTATTAAATTCTAAATTTTTAAATTTTAAAATTGGGAAAATAATTGGTTTGTAATTTAAAAAATATTGTGCTGTCTCTCCTAGCCTATCAACTAAAAATTGATCTTTTTTATTAATGTATAATGGCACATT
>JBMFPE010000058.1:0-3405 GCA_049969275.1 Candidatus Aenigmatarchaeota archaeon
ATAAGAAGACAATTTACGACAGATTTAACTATACTTAAATAAATATAATTGAATTTTCTTCTAGAGCACCTTATTGTAGTGCTTGTACAGGAGTCAGCCCTGGAGAACATGAAATAACTTCTAAAGTTATTTATAATGATACAGTTTTAGCTTCAGCTTCAAAAACTATTAGAATAGAAAGTTGATTCTACTTCTGCCTGTTAAAAGCTATTCCACCTAGTAGAATTACTGTTAAAGAAAATACTGAGATGACGGTTAAGCTTATAGAAAAAGAGATGGAAGAAAAGCCTATTATAACAAATCTTATAGCTTCTACACCATAAGTCAAAGGATTAACAAAAGAAATAATCTTTAGCCATTCAGGAGCTTCTTGCAAAGGAAAGAAAGCGCCACTCAAGAAAATTAACGGGAAAATTATGAAGTTCATTATTACCCCGAAACTTTCGAAAGTTTCTATGAGGGAGGCTATAATTAAACCTATGCTAACAAGCCCCAAGGAGATTATAGCCATTAAGCTGATTGAAACTAGAAAAGAGAGAGCAGAAATAGGAATTCCTATGAGAAAAGATAGGCTTAGTATTATTAAACCTTGAATTAATGCTGTCGTGCATCCTCCTAAAGCCTTTCCAATAAATATGGAAGTTCTCGACACCGGAGCAACAAGAATTTCTTTCAAAAACCCAAATTCTCTATCCCAAATAACAGAAACACCAGAAGCTATCGAAACACCTACTAAAGACATAGCCACTATTCCTGGGAATAAAAATGTTTGATAATTTAAGCCTCCAAGTCTAACAAAAGAAAAACCTCCACCAAAAACTACTAAGAAAAGTAAAGGTTGAACTAGTGAGCTAATTATTCTAGACTTATCTCTCCAAAATCTTATGATTTCTCTCAACCAGATTGTATATATACCTTTTAACTCACTCAAAATCTTCTCATCCTCCTTTTCATCATTTCTTTTGGTTCACCGGTTTCCTCTCTAATTTCTCTTCCGGTATAACGGAGAAAAACGTCTCCCAAGCTCGGCTTTCTTATGCTTATTGAGCTTACTGGGATTTTATTTTTTCTTGCAAAATCTAAAACTTTTGGAGCAAGTTTTTCTGCATTTTTTACTGTCATGCTGATTCTATTTTCTGCTACGTGAATTTTTTTAATCGAATCCAGTTTTTTAATTTTTTCTACAAAAATTTTTGGATTTTTAACTTCTAAACTTAGAACATCTCCTTCTAAGCTATTCTTTAAGTTTTCAGGAGTATCCAAAACTTTTATTTCACCATAATCCATTATAGCAACTCTATCACATAAAGCATCAGCTTCTTCCATGTAGTGTGTTGTGAGTAAAATTGTTATTCTTTCCCTTTCAGCCAATTTTTTAATGTATTCCCAAATGTGTTCTCTTGTTTGCGGGTCTAAACCTAAGGTCGGCTCATCTAAAAATAAAACTTTTGGGTAGTGAATCAAACCTCTTGCTATTTCAAGTCTTCTTTTCATTCCCCCAGAATAATTTCTTACCAATTCTCTAGCTCTTTCGTAAAGGCCGACAAGCTTTAAAACTTCGTCTATTCTTTTCTTTCTCTCGCTTTTTGGTACCCCGTATAAGCCTGCGTGCATTTCTAAGTTTTCTCTTCCTGTTAATCTGTTGTCTAAACTTGGATCTTGGAAAACTATTCCTATAGACTTTCTAACCTCATTTTGTTGTTTAACTATGTCAAAACCATTAACCTTTGCTGTTCCTCTCGTTGGTTTTAATAAAGTACAAAGCATGGAAATGAAAGTTGTTTTTCCTGCCCCGTTTGGTCCAAGCAAGCCGAAAATTTCTCCTTCTTTTATCTTTAGGTTGACATTGTTCACAGCTACTATTCCATTAAATTCTTTTGTGAGGTTGAAAGTTTCTACTATATTCATGTAATATTCTTAATTTTCTTCATTTTAAAACTTTATTAGGAATTTGGTCTTTGTTTAAAGATTTAAATCTTTTCTTCGAAATAAAAGTTATGGATAATAGAGTTGCTAAACATGCAAAAATTCTTGTTGAGTATTCTACAAAAGTTAAAGAAGGGGACAATGTTCTAATTTTGATGCAGGACTACGGGCTTGAGTTAGCTTCTGAAATTTATAAACAGGCTGCAATAATAGGGGCAAGTCCTTTGATAGTAATTACACCCACAGAGATGATGAAAGAATATTATGAGCTTACTCCTGAAAGGTTTTTAAGCATGCTTCCAAAAAACCTTTATACTTTATTTAAAGAAAGTGATGTTGTTGTAAGTATTAAAGGAGAAGAAAATCTTAAAGCTATGACTAACGTTAATCCCATGAAAATTGGATTAAGGTCAAAAGCCATCCAACCTATAAAAGAAGAGTATCTGAAGAAGAGATGGGTAGTTACTCAATACCCTTGTGTTTCTTACGCACAAGAAGCAGAAATGTCTTTAAGAGAATACGAAGATTTTGTTTATGGGGCAATTTTGTTAGATTGGGAAGAAGAAAAAAGTAAAATGGAGAGAATTAAAAGAATCATCGAAAATAGTGATAAAATTAGTATATTTGGTGAAGATACAGAAATTGAAATGTCTGTGAAAGGGAGAAAAGCAATAGTTGATGCAGGTGAGCATAACATGCCTGGGGGTGAAATTTTTACAGCTCCTGTAGAGAATTCTGTGAACGGAAAAATTTATTTTGACCTTCCTGCTATTGCTTTTGGCAAGGAAATTTCTGGAATAAGAGTTGAATTTGAGAACGGAAAAATTAATAAAATTTCTGCTGAAAAGAATGAAGATTTGCTCAGGACATTAATAAACATAGACGAAGGGGCAAAAGTTGTGGGCGAGTTTGGAATTGGGATGAACGAAAAGATAAAAAAATTCACAAAGAACATTCTTTTTGATGAAAAGATAGGAGGTACTATACACCTAGCAATAGGAAGTGCTTACAAGGAGTGTGGAGGGAAAAACGAAAGTGCAATTCATTTAGATATGATTAAAACTATGAAAGGAGGAACAATTTTCGCTGACGGTAAGACAATTCAAAAAGATGGAAAATTTATATAAAAATAAAACTTTAAAATTTTGAAGTGATTTTCTAACTTCCAGCAAATTTAGAAAATTTTACTAGCGTCTTTTTTATTTCCAATGTTTGTTCAATCTTATTTTTGAGCACTCTTTCGATTTCGTTTTTTTGCATGATTTTTTGAGTATGGGCCTGCGGGGATTTGAACCCCGGACCTTCTGGTTAAGAGCCAGCCGCTCTACCATGCTGAGCTACAGGCCCTTTACTCAAACATTTAATTATTTCGTAAGCTTCGCTTAACTTTTTAACTGAAAAATCTGGTTTAGCCTTTTCCTTTATCGGAACATAGCCATGACTATGTTCTTTTCTTTTTATAAATATTGTTTTTAACCC
>JBMFPE010000059.1:0-3399 GCA_049969275.1 Candidatus Aenigmatarchaeota archaeon
AAGGAGAAATGAAAATGGAAGTTGAGAAAATAGCTGAAGAACTAAAGAAAATAAAAACAATTTCAGGGTTCGTTTTAGCAAGAAATGATGGTTCATTTTTAAATTCAAAATTTCCTCCTGAAACCAGCAAAATGCTAGCAGTGATGACTGCAGCGATAATTAAAAGTTCTGTAATAAGTTCAAGAGAACTTAAAATTGGGGATTTCTCTTATGCTTTAGTGAAAGCTTCTAAAGGCTTTTACTTATGCGTTGAGATATCATCGGGGTTAATTCTTGGCTGCTTATTTGAGAAAAAAATAGGCTTTAATCAAGCTTTAAAGAATATTCAAAATTTAAGAAAACTATTTATTTGAGGGAAAATAATTAAAATTTATGATAGACCCAGCCTTTGTTCTTCTTTTACTTACAGCAGTATTTTGTGGTGTTGATGATATTCTTATCTACCTCATGGTTAAAAAAATTGGTGGCACCATAGGTGCTGGTCTAAAAGTAGTTGGTTTTTCACTTTTTGCCATTCTAATCTACATGGTAATAGACTTGCTAGTAATATACTTTGGTTGGCTTAATGCTGTATACTACCTTATTGCTCATTATATAATAGAAATGGTAGCTTATCTTCCGATGATTGTCGGGTTGTACATAATATTCAAAGCGATTAGAGGCGAGAAGAAATGATGGAATATATAATGGCATTTATAATGGTAGAAAGCATAATCACTCCTATAATAACTTTAATAATTCTTTTCTTTGCTCTTTACATGGCAAAAAAGTTTGGTGGGTTGTACAAGAAATTCTTTATTATTTTTGCTATAGGCTGGATATTTCAAATCCTTCATTCCATAGATGAAACTCTTTTAGTTCAAGCTATGCCAAACATGATGCCTGCTGAGTACATGTTTAAAACTTTCCCAGAAATATTAGCAGTTATGCCTATACCATCACCACTTTTTGCTATTTTTGGGTTTAACTTCAACTTTATACTGGTAAAAATGAGTTTTATGGCAGTTTGCGCAGTAATAATAACTTACGCACTAGCTATTCATTACAAAATGACTAAAGAAAAATAATCATTCTAAACTTTTTGGTAATTCAACTCTTTTCTTTTCTATTATAGGTTTTATAGCTTTCCTTATAGGCTCGTGACAAACTTCACCGATAACTTCTTCGTATTGTTTTAAAAGAGTTTCAACAGCAATTTTACCCTCTCCGTAAAAATCTTCAACTTTCCCTTCTGGACTAATAATCAGGGGCGCTCTTCTTGCACAAATCAAGGCAACCTTACTTCCAAGAAGTTCAGTCATAGCTTTAATCATTTCATTCAAGATTTTAACGTAAGTCTCTTTCTCTTTCACTGTGTTCACCAAAAGAAGTTCAAACAAGCTTCTCGATTTTCTTTGCTGCTTTTTCCATTTCAAGAAGAATGAGTCCGATGTTAGCATTTTTTCTCAGCAAAGCTATTAGTATTGCTTCCTCTCCAGCTCCTATAGCAACATACTGCCCCTCAGAAGCGTTGACAACAACTTGCTGGAATTCTCCTATTTCTAGTTCTTTTGTTGAAGTCTCAGAGGTTCCAACTATTGCAGCAGCCATAGCAGCAACAGCCCTTGCGTTTACTTCGCTTGGCAAACCACTTGCTATCAATAAACCATCTCTTCTTACTATCGCTGAACCTATTATGTCACCGATTTTCTCTAGTTCTCTTAAAACATCTTCAAGCTCTTTTTTTTCAGCCATCCTCTCACTTTAAATTAAATGGGTTTTAGTTTAAATATTTTATCGAACAAAAGTCTCAGTCCTTCTTCAATTCCTTGTTTTTTAATCGCAGAAGTTCCGACCACATCTTCCAATCCCAGCATTCTTTTAATTTCTTCTAAACTCAAAGCATTTGGTAAATCTTGTTTATTTGCAAAAACAACAAAAGGAATTTCATAACCTCTAACCTTTTCTAGCATTTCTTTTGCTCTTTCAAAAGTTTCAGGTTTTGTTGAATCGACAACAAGAATTACCCCCCAAACATCTCTTGATAGAATGTTTAATATCCAGTCAAACCTTTCTTGGCCAGGAGTTCCAAAAATATCACAAACCAAGCCTTTTTTCTCTACATAACCGTGGTCTAAAGCTATAGTTGTTCCTAACTTATCTATAGAAACAGCTCTTTCTGAAATAGAATGTACAGTACTTGATTTACCTGCTCCAAAAGGACCGGTTACCAAAATTTTTGGAACATAAATGCTTACCCCAAGTGGGGTTATTTGGAATAAAATTTTTGGTGAGTCGTCATACTGGAAATAATTCATCCAAAGTAATTTCTTTTCAATACTATCAAGCTTAATGACAGTATCCATAACTTTGCAAACTTCTTCTAGTTCTTCTTCTGAATAACCCCAGTTAGTGAATAAAAACAGGCAGGTTGATTTTGTATCTTCTAAAGTTTTTTTCAATTTTTTTATATCATCTGTAACTCTTTTTACTCCAACCCCCATAAAAACTTCTAAACAATCAAAAACAACTGTTTTAAGCCCTGGAATTTCTTTTAAAGCTTTTTCAAGAAGCTTTAAGGTTTCTTCCCATGCTTGTTCTGGCCTTGTAACTAAGGATTCAAGAACATACTCTGCATCACTTTTCTGCTTAAGTGTAGAAGAAATGCAATCAATAAAAACTATACCTTCAGATTCCCATCCATGCTCGTACATGTTCTTAAGTATTACTGAAGGTGGTTTTGAAGTTGTAAGATAAATTCCTTTATCTCCTTCTAAAATTCTTGTTGAAAGGATGTGTTGAGAAAAGCTTGATTTATCTATAAGTGTGCCTGTTAAGAATAAAACCGCTGAGTTTGATTCTATCCCTCCTCCTAAAATTTCATCAAGTTTTGGTATACCTGTTGAGATTTTCATCCCATCACTTTTCCACAACCAACCCTTTATCTGTTATGGTAAACCTTATTGCTTCAAAAGGTGGTTTAGTGTCTTTTAACCTTCTTATCCACATAAGTCTTTGAGTATAAGCTGTAGGGTCAAAACCTAATTCTATAGTTCCGTCTGTTAAGGCTTCCAAAGTAGCCATATCTTTTGCTTCTATAACATCCTTTTCAACAGTTGATAGGGAAGTGAGTTTTGAAGATTTCAACTTTGCGAATAGAACTGAAGAAAATTTTGCACAAAGGTCTTTTGGAACATACAAGTAAAGAGTAGAAATTGCGTCTATACAGCATCTTTTAAGGTTTTTATCTTGCAACTCCTTTATTGCTTGGGAAATTTTTATGTTAAACTCATTCAAATCAGCTGGGTTGTTGATTACATAACTATCTTTTTCTATTCCACCAACTTGCCAAGAATAAACGTCTATAAAAACTATGATTTTTCCCTCGATATTCCAACCAAACTTTTTCATACTTTTTTT
>JBMFPE010000060.1:0-3341 GCA_049969275.1 Candidatus Aenigmatarchaeota archaeon
CATTATATCTTTCAGCTATTATAAATTATTTTACATCTTTTCTCATTTAATAAAAGTATTGGTAGCCTGGGTACAGCTTTAATGCTAAAAATTTTTTGAATCTATTTTTCTTCCAAATTCTCAAGAATTTTTTTTTGATAGATTTTGAATATCTATACATATCACATCCAAAAATTTTTTTGCAAGTCTACTATCGAATTATTATACCAGTCTATAATTTTCATTTGACTTCTTCCTCAATTTTAACAAAACATGAATCCGTATCTGCATAAATAACTTCAAACCCTTCTTTTTTTGCCATTTCAATAACTTTACCAATATAATATCTTCCAAATGCTGCTGCAGAAGCTCCACATTCTCTTTTATACCATCTTGCACTGAAAAATCCAAGGTAGCCATAAGTTGCGTTAGCTATTATTTTTAAAGCATACTGCATGTTATCTAATTTTTTCCATTCTTCACTTTCTTTCTTAACTTTCTTCATTTCTTCCTTGATTTTTTGTCTAGACTTAATAATGTCTTCCAAATTTTTTGGAATAAACCCTTTTGATTTTATACAAAAGTGCCATTTTGTTTCTGGAACTTTATTCTTTTCTTTGCACTCTGAATGTTCACAATTAAAAGTTTCTGGCGAGATGTGGTGAGTAACTATTATTGTAGGATAGAGCGAGCGGAAGTCAAAAACTAAAATGTTTGAATGAATTCCCTTTTTCGGTTCTATTACTATTGCTCCTTTATAAACAGGGGCCATCCTTCTTCTTTCTATTTCTTCTGTTTTTGGTCTGTTCGGTATCAAGACATTGTCAAGAAAGGCTCTTCTCATGAAAAATGCTTCAACTAACTGGGAATAAGTATAACGGGAGACATCAAACGGCAACTGGCCTGTTAGTTTAGCCAACGCAAATATTTGAGGAAGAATCAAATGCGATAATCTTAAAGTTAGTTCAGAATCCCAGAGCGAATATTCTGCTAACCTTTCAAGCTGTTCTTTCTTACTCCATATTTCCACCATTTCTTTATATTCCATCTTCTTTTTTCCTACTCCCAACAGCTCTTGAGCTACCTCATCCAAGGTAAGAACTTCGCTTTTCATGGAGGCTGACAGAATGTGGCTGATGAAATTGAACAAATCTAAATGAATTCTTCCTTTTGTCCTTGCTGAACTAATTCTCCCTCTTCTTACAACATGAACAGGGGTGTCTTCTCTACCGAGTTTCAACTGGATTTTCAACTCATTAGCTTTATCCTTAAGCTTTGGTATGTCAAAACCGTCAGAGTTATAACCAACTAAAAAATCTGGGTCTTTTTCTTTTATTACCTCTAAAAACTTTTCGATCATCTCTTTTTCATCTTTCAAAACCTCAACATAACTTGGTTTTTCCCCCCATTCATAACATGTTAAGACTTTTTTGCTCCCATCACTACAAACCAAGCTAAGCATTATCAGCTTTGTTTTATTGTCTTCTTCGACCCATTCTGTGTCAAAAGCCATTATTTTAAAATCAAGGTCTTTTTTAAAGTCGATTGTCTTAACAGAATTAGCCCTAATTATTTTTTCAACTTGACATTCTGTTCTTTCTTTTAATTCCTCGCCTTCCACAAGAACCCAACCCATTGGTTCAATTTGTTTGTCTATTATATAGCGCTTATAGAAAGGAATGTCATACTCATAAGTTTCCTCCACTTCCTCCCAATCTTTTATAGCATCTCTAACGTCAGGAATTTTTCTTGGGTTGTCGATGATAATTTTTATAAGTTTTGTTTTCTTTCCATTCCAAATCTTTTCAACAACTTCTGTTTTTAAAATTTTTATCCCAATTTTTTCCTTTTCCAATTCTTCAATTTTTTCCTTCAGTTTTCCAATTCTTCCATCCTTTGGCATCGAATAAAAATAAGGTTCAAAGTTTTGGTCCTCAACTAGTACAGTTTTTCCCTCTTCATTCTTACAAAAAAGTCTTATAACACCTTTATTCTCTTTTAGAATGTAATCTGCATCTATTACTAGAAGTTTTTCTTTCAAGGTTATCACTAATAAACATTTCTTTTTAAATATTTTTACCAGTCACTCTTCTACTACCTTTATTTTTGATTCATACTTCATTCCAGGATATTTCTTGTAAAGTTCCTTTCTTCTTGCTTCTAGCATTTCTACAGGTTTTCCTAAAAATTCAGCTACACATTGAACTTTAACTTCTTTTTTTTCTGCGACTTCAAAAACTTTTGATATTTTTTCTTTCCATCTCAAGTCTCGAAGAAAATGATGGTCGATTACTAGACTTTCTAGAGGACATTTTTCAACTATTCTTACCATGTTTTGAACAGAATTTTCTAAATTTTCTACACCAAACCTGTAAATCATGTATGATAATGGGCCGTCGAGAAAAACCAAGTTTGGTTTGTTTTCTAGAATAAAATCTACTTGGTCTTTTTGGCTTGGACCTTCTACATCTGAAGTATGGATGAATTTATACTTTCCATCATCGATCAAAACTTCAAGAACATAACCTAAGCGTGAGTTTGAACCGTGAAAAACTGGCTGGGAGAATTTAATTTTTGTGCTTCCAAATTCAAACTCTTTTCCATCAGAGTATTCTAGCTTTTTTGGTAAATTTTTTATTTGTTCCAAGAAATATTTAGCTCTCCCTTTTTGTGAAAAATTAATTTTTTCTGTCGGATGTTTGGTTAAAAGTATTTTATTTTTATAAATTTCTAGATTTTCCCAAGGGTTGTAGTGGTCGAAGTGATAGTGAGTTATAACTAGAACATCTGATTCTTTTGTCAACTCAATTATTTTTTTCCAACCTTCGTCTAATTTTTTAAGTTCTAATGCATGAGGGGGCAAACCATACCTTACAGGTGCTAAAGAAACTCCTGGGTCGATCGTTATTCTTACATCTTCAGTTTCAACGAAAGTTGCCATACTTCTTGTTCCTATGGAATCAAACGTTAAAGGTAAAATTTTCATAAAATCATTTTTTACTTTTTATAAACTTCAAAATTTTATTTACTGCTTCTTCAAGAGTTAGGTTTGAGTTGTTCAAAACAAAATCAGCCTCGTTTTTCAAATCAAAATAATCAAAACCATAGATTTCTTTCCATTTTTTTCTTTCCATTTCTTCCCTTTCACTTATTTGTTTCAAAGCTTCTTCAAAAGGAATTTTATCTCTTTCTGCAGTTCTTTTTGCCCTTACTTCTAAAGGAGCATCTACCCAGATTTTAAAATCAGCTATATCCTTAAGAAAATAGATCGAAAGTTTTCCACCAATTACTATATTGCCTTTTTTTGCTTCTTCAATTTGGTTTTTGTCTAAAGCTTCATGTAAATTTTTGCTTCTTCCAAA
>JBMFPE010000061.1:0-3158 GCA_049969275.1 Candidatus Aenigmatarchaeota archaeon
CTATAATGGAAATTGCCTTTCCCGTAATTGCATCAACTTTTATCTCTCTCTCAACATATTCGATCTTTTCTTCCCTTAACCTTTCAAAGTATTCTGCTACTAAACTTTCTTTAAACATAATAGTATTATGTTTATACTATTTTATAAATTTTTCGTATAATAAGAATACTATTTAAAAAAAGACTGCGACTAAGAGAAGTTTCCAAGGTATAAATTTGGGGCGACTTGCTAGAAGGAAAAGTATTTAAGTATGTATGCAGGGGCTGGGATTTGAACCCAGGAAGGCACTAAGCCACAAGGCCCTGATTCAAGGTCTTCCACTACCTTGCGCCTTTGACCAGACTTGGCTACCCCTGCCTAACAGAATATTATCAAAATACCTTAAAATCTATGCAAACCTTATATTTTTTTGGAGCATAAGGTAAAACCTTTCTTTTATCAAGAATTTCAAACTTTTTCTTCAATTTTTTCGTGTTCTTTTCTATTAGCTTTAAAGCTCTTGAGTATAAATCTTCTTCGTTCCCCCAGTTGTAGAAATGGATTATTCCACCTTCTGGCTTTAAACATTTTATAGCGATGTCCAAAAAACTTTCAGCACCCAAAGGCAAGGGCATAACAACCCTGTCAAATTTTCCGTAATACTTTGGGCATACTTCCTTTACGTCACCAAGAATCGGAAAAACTTTTTTCTCTACTTTATTCAACTTCACGTTTTCTTCCGCATACTTATGAGCATCAGGGTTAATTTCAACTGCCAAAATTTTTCCAACTTTTGACTGTTTTTTAACTATCGCCAAAGGATATGGACAAACACCACTAAACATCACTAAAACATCTTCTCCAGCTTTAACTTGCTCTGCAATTCTTTGCCTTTCTGTTGCTTCTCTCGGCGAGAAATAGACTTTTTGAGGGTCGACTTTTATCGAGTAGCCATACTCTTTATGAATAACTTCAGTATTGCTGTCACCAGCGATCAACTCATACTCTCTTATTCTCAGCTTTCCTTTTCTCTCAGAAGCTTTTTTCAAAACAGTCTTTATGTTCTTGTGAAGTTTCATTATTGTTTTTGCTATAGTTTCCTGCTTATCCTTAAGCTCGTCTGGAATTTCAACTATGGCTATTGCCCTTTCTCTTGAACCAACGATGTCAAAACTAGAAGGCAAAAGTTTCATTTCTTCTTCTGTTATTTTATCCTTAAAGATTTCTTTCAACTTTTCGATCAAAGGAATTACCATAATATTAATTTAAGAGTTAAAGTATAACAAATTTTAATCTCTTTCTCGATTTATAAAACATGGAAATAGAAGAAATTTTTGAAAAATCTATTAAAGCTGATTCAAAGGAGATGCTGGAGATTATAGAGAAGGCTTCAAGTCTTTTAGGGAAAAAAAGTCTTTGCTACTTACCGTCAAAAGGAAGTTTGTTAGTTGTTGGTGATTTGCATGGCGACTTAGGAAGTCTTTATTCGATAGTTAAAAAGAGTTGTCTCGACAAAAAAGATTACATCCTTTTTCTTGGAGATTATGGCGATAGAGGTGAATACTCTCCAGAAGTCTACTATGTTGTTTTGAGCCTGAAAGTGAAATATCCAGAAAGGGTTTTTCTGCTTAGAGGGAATCACGAAGCTCCTCAGTATGTTGACTTCTATCCCCATGACTTACCGTTAAGACTTTCTGGAAAATACGGAAGAGATGGGGAGAAAATTTACAGAAGGCTTCACGAGCTTTTTGATAAGCTTTACATCGGAGCAATTTTGCCAGAAAAGTACATTTTTCTTCATGGCGGCCTTCCGATAAACCTTTCTTCTTTAGAAGAGATAGAAAAAGCTAAGGAAAATTATCCAGAAAAGTCAGACTTGATAGAAATTTTGTGGAACGACCCTGAAGAAATCAAAGGGTTTGAACCAAATCATGAAAGAGGAGTTGGCTATTTTTTTGGAAAAGATATAACAGAAAAGGTTTTAAAAAATTTAAAAGTCAAGACTTTGATAAGAAGTCATCAACCTCCTTTAGAAGGAGTAAAAGTAAGTCATGGAGGAAAAATTCTAACGATTTCTTCAACAAAAGTTTATGGTGGAAAAGCAGCTTTTCTGAGGATAAACCTTGAAGAAAAAGCAGAAGATGCTTACGAGCTTGCTAAATCCTGTGTTTTGGTGTAACCATGTTGATATTAGCTGGTCTTGGTCTTTACGATGAAAAGGACTTGAGTTTAAGAGAAGTGGAAGAAGCAAAAAGTTCAGACAAAATTTTCATCGAACTTTACACTAGCAAGTGGTTCGGAAATTTAAAAAATTTAGAAAAAATTGTTGGAAAGAAAGTTGAAATTTTGGAAAGAAAAGATTTGGAAGAATACTCTAAAAAAATTCTTGAGCTAGCTAAGAATAAAAAAGTGGTTTTGTTTGTTCAAGGTGATGCTTTAGTTCAAACAACCCATTCTTCCTTAATTCTTGAAGCAAAAAAACTCGGGATAGAGACAAAAGTCGTTCATAACGCTTCTATAATTTCAGCTATAGCAGAAACAGGTTTGCACCCTCAAAAGTTTGGCCCTTATGTTACGATTCCTTTTCTCGAAAGGACAAAAGGAAAGCTTCCAGAATCGGTTTACGAAGTAGTAAAGATGAATAGGGCCAGAGGCTTGCATACTTTATGCTTGCTAGATGTCTTGGCAGAGGAAAATAAGTACATGAAAGCAAGAGAAGGTTTGGAAATTCTTCTTGAAATAGAGAGAAAAAGAAAAGAAAGGGTAATTTCTGAAGAATCGGAAGTAGTAGTTTTTTCAAAAGCAGGGAGCGAAAAGCCTTTAATCATTTTTGGTAAAATTAAGGATTTGGTTAAGAAAGATGTAGAGACACCAGCTGTTGTTATAATCCCAGGAATTCTTCACTTTACAGAAAGGGAGTTTTTACTATTATATAGTGAAGAATAGAAATCTTTAAATACTAATTAGTGGTAACATTTAAAACATGAAAAAAGAAGATGCGATAAAACTTTACGAAGAAGGAAGAGAATTTTTAGGAACGATTACACAAGGAGTAGCAGAGCTTACAGCATTAGACAGAATGCTTTATGAGAAAATGCAACTTACCTCTTATTCTATTAAAGAAATAGCTGAGCAAAATCCAAAAGCAACTCTTGCAGATGTTTTAAACGCTGCTTACC
>JBMFPE010000062.1:0-3029 GCA_049969275.1 Candidatus Aenigmatarchaeota archaeon
GAAGACTGCAGGTTTTGGCCTTTTATTCTTTGTTGCTTTTGCTTTCCTTTATGAAATTTTTACAGAAAAGAAATTTTTCCAAACTTTTAAAAAATATTTACTCTGGTTTGTTGTTGTGATTTTAATTCTAGGACCTTTCTACTTGAGAAATATTTATTATTACAAAAGTCTTTGCTATTATCCTTATTATCCGAGCTTTTTTGATAAAATTCCTTTACTTAACAATAAAGGTTGCACAATAGACTTACATCAGGAAAAGTATGAGTTTGCTGGAAGAGTTGAGCAAGTTGGAACCGAAGCAAATGTTTTTGCTATTGGTCTAACTTCTTATCTTGAGTTTGCTTACGGAAACCTTTTTATAACAATTTTCCCATTTTTGGCAGGAGTTTTTCTCCTCGTCTTTGCAAAAAAGAAAGAAGAAACTTTAATCTTGTTAATCTTGCTTAGCCTTGTTCCAATATTTTACATTTCGGTAGGAAGGGCCGAAGATACTGCAAGGTATACTTTGGGTTGGGCTCCGATAATTGCTTTAGTCGCTGGTTTTTGGTTTGATGAAGTAAACAAATTCTTAAGCAAGTACTATAAATATCTTGGGGCTATAGTTTTCGTTCTTGTTTTAATCTATTGCATTTGGGGTTTAAAGATTTTTGGAATAACTGGTTATGGTTTTCTTGACAGACTTTCTACTTTGCTTCAAGTAAGGCAGTTCTCCTCATTATTCTTTGACGCTTGTAAATGGGTAAGAGAAAAGCTACCAGAAAACGTTAGGCTTATGACTATTTGGTCTTACAGGGCTGTTTACAACTGCCAGAGAAATGTTATAGGCAATTATCCAGATATAGCTTTAAGTAGAGATTTAAACTATACTTTGCAAGTAGCAAAAGCTAACAAAATAACACATATTTTTATTCAAAAGTTTAGTATCGACCCAGCAAACAAACACTACTCTGAGCATTATGATTTGGAGTTTGTCCAGTTTTTAGAAGCTAACCCTAAGCATTTTGTTAAAGTTTATGAAAACGGTCCAAGCTTGCAAGAATGTCAACTTTATTGGCAAAGAGGTTACCAGTGCGATGGAAACATAATCTATGAAATAAAATACTAGTGAATAATATGAGCGACTCTATTGCTAACTTATTTTTGCTCATAGTCTCTACTTCCTTCGTCACAACCTTCTTCTTGACAAAATTTTGGATGAAACTTGCTAAAAAATCAAAGTTGGTTGGAAAAGATTTGAACAAATACTCTAAACCTAAAGTTCCAGAAGCCGGTGGAATAGCCTTTGTTATTGGCACAACTTTTGCTCTTCTTCTCTACATCTTCATAAAAACATTTTACTTGTTTTCAACAACAAACTTAGTTGAAATCTTAGCGATTCTTTTGACTTTGCTCTTAGCAGGTTTTGTTGGTTTTATTGACGATATTCTTGGTTGGAAAAAAGGATTGAGTCAATGGCAAAAACCTTTGCTGACAATTCCCATCGCAATTCCTTTGATGGTAATAAACGCTGGCTATTCGACTATGAGCATTCCTTTTTTTGGCGAAGTAGATTTTGGAATTCTATACCCTCTTTTAATAGTTCCGATAGGAATAGTAGGAGCTGCTAACGGTTTTAACATGCTTGCAGGCTATAATGGTTTAGAAGCTTCTATGGGTGTATTAATTCTTAGCATGCTAGGAATTTTTGCCTGGTTAAGCAATTCTCTTTGGGTTGCCACAATTTCCTTTTCAGCAGTTTTTAGCTTGATTGCATTTTTAATTTTCAACAAATACCCTGCAAAAGTTTTTCCTGGCAATACTCTTACTTATTCTTTGGGCGCACTAATAGCTTGTATAGCCATAACTGGAAACATGGAAAAGGTAGCTGTTTTCCTTTTCATTCCTTATTTTCTTGAGTTTTTGATTAAAGCTAAGAACAGGTTTAAAACTGAATGCTTTGGTATACCGCAAAAAGACGGAAGGTTAAAAGCTCCTGAAAAAATTGGCTCACTAACCCATGTTTTACTTAAATTTGTTAGAAGTGAGAGGGGAGTTGTTTTTTCTGTTTTGCTGATAGAAGTTTTTCTTGCTTTTTTAGCTTTTATTTTATTCAAGCCAGTTTGATAGAAAATTTGCAAGCTTGAAGAAGAAATTTTTGAAGAAAGGAACTTTTCTTCCAAAATAATTTAAGATTCTCACTTCTTCTTTTTGATAGAATTTGAGGGGTATGAGTAGAATAAAATAAAGGAAGCCTGCTACTAATAAAACCAAAATTTTGAAGTAGAATTTAAGGGTAAAAATTTCAGAAGCGAAAAGTAAAAGGCCAAAAATAGCTGAAGCGAAAAGAATTTTTGCTAACGGCTTAGTTAAAGGCTTAAGCTTGAGGTATTTTTTCATAAAAGCTAAGTCCACAAGGAAGTAAAGAAGCATCGTTATGAAATAAGCTGAAGATAAACCCCAAGAAGAAAAAAGGTAAGTTAAAGGCAAGGCTAATAAAAGAAAAATGAAAGTGAAAGAAAGTGAAATATTTTGAGTAAGAGTTGTTCTTCTTATCCCATACAAACAAGTTAAAAAGTAATTACCAAAACCGAAGAAAAAGGAAGCTAACGTCAGTAAAGGTAGAAATTGAAAAGAGGGCAAATATTGTTGACTTGAGAAAAAAAGTACTATTTCTCTTGAAAAAATTGAAAAGAAAAGGATTGAGGGTATAGAGAAAAGAAGTATGTAGCGTGTAACGATGCTTGCTAAGTAAGATTGTTTTGTTTGTTTGCCTTTAGCGACAGAAAGCTGAGAAATTATAGGAAAAAGAGAGGCTGATAGAATGTTTGGGATTAGAGTTATGACAAAAGAAATTGTTAGAGCTGTGCCAAAAATTCCTGTTGCTTCTGGGTTTTTTATAAAAGTTAGAATAAAATATTGGGAGTTGTTTATAAACAGGCTTAGGATTGTCATGAAAAAGGCAGGAAGGGCATAGCTTTTAATCACAAAAATTTTATCTATCTTTTCTGAAAAATAGAACCATTTTCCCTCAAACCTTAGGAGGAAGGAAA
>JBMFPE010000063.1:0-2879 GCA_049969275.1 Candidatus Aenigmatarchaeota archaeon
GAGCTTCCCTCAAAATCTTTTCGTTGCAGTTCTCTACTTTCCCACATCTTTCAACATACCATTTCAAATCGTTTGTAAACTCAAAGAAAGCATGTTGAACAGCACTTCTGAACTTCATTTCCTCATAGTCTTGAGTAGAGTTTTTTATGTGTTCTTGAACCTTACTTTGCAAGAACAAGTCTATTTTTTTAACCTCTTTTCTTCCTGCTTTTTTAATACTATTGACGAGATTTTCTAAGAATCTGATTCTTGATTTATAACCTTCTAAACTTTCATCCCTCCATTCAGCATCGTTCAAACCTTCGTTAGAGGCTATCAAGTTTATCCTTACCAGGTCTGAGCCTATTTTTTCAACCAAATCTCTTAAAGGAATTATGTTTCCTTTTGACTTGCTCATCTTCGTTCCATAAACGTTTACATAACCATTAACCCCTATTGCTTTAGGCCAGTGCTTTTCATCAAAAATTGCAACATGGTGGAAGATGTAAAACGTCAGATGATTAGGAACCAAATCCTTCCCAGAATTTCTCAAGTCAACAGGGTAGAAATATTCAAACTCTTTTCTCATCTCTTCTATAATTTTTTTATCAAGTTTTGATTTTTTGCTTACTTCTTCTAAACTTCCTTCCCCCAAGAAGACATAATCAAAAACTTCGTCTGTAAGTTTTTCAGCAGAAATTTTATTTTCATTTATAATTCTCGCTATTACATAGTAAGCCATGTAGATAGTGCTATCCGAAAGAGTTTCAACTTTCCATTCTTTATCCCAAGGTAAAACAGTTCCTAAGCCAGCTTTTCTTGTGCATGCCTTATCCTTAAGCCATTCAACAGTTTTTTCAAACTGCAGCCTTACTTCTTCTGGGTAGAATTTCATCCTCCTTATGCATTCTAAGGCCTTTTTCTTCCATCCTTCGTCTGAATATTTCAAAAACCATTGGTTTTCCAGAATTTTAACATGATTTTTTGTCCCACATCTACAAACAACTTCCCCTGTAGATTCCCACATGACATCTGCGATTCCTTTTTCTACAAATTCTTTTGAAAGTTTTTCCTTGCATTCAGAAACCTTTAAACCAGAGTATTCCTGACAATTTTCCTTCAAAACACCTTGATGAAACTCTTTTTTATAAACTATGCTTGTCGCTTCGTCTAACTTTTCTTTTTCTTCTTGTTTTTCAATTTTTAGATTGTTACAAACTTCTATTGCTGGGTGCTCCCCAAAACCAGGGGTTTTTATTATAGAAATCGGCTTTATTTTTTTAACTTCTTCTTCAATCCCATATTTTTTTATCTCCTTAGGGTTTTTCTGTAGTTCATACAAAGCAATCCAATCATAAGGGGCATGCGAAGGAACTGACATAACAATCCCTGAAGCTGAATCAGGGTCAACAAAGTTTGCTGGTAAAATTATAATTTTCTCTTTTGTTTTCGGGTTTTCAACATACTTTCCTACAAGTTTTCCCCCTTTTATTTTTCCTAAAATTTCCACTTTTTTTAGTTGGTCTTTTAGCTTTTCACTTGCTTCCCTGCTTATTATCCAAACTTCAGAATCAACTTTTGCTTTCAAGTATTCTACGCTCGGGTTAACCCAAACGTTTGTCACTCCAAAAACTGTTTCTGGTCTTAAAGTACCACAGGGCAAGATTTCTCCAGACTCAAGCTTAAACTTTAAAAGAAGGAAGTCTATTGGGCTTTCACCTTCACCTTTTAGTCTATCATGATCTCCTGTCGGGCTTTGACACTTTGGGCACCAAATTACTGGATGAGTTCCTTGAACTACATAACCTTTTTTCCTTAAAGTGTTATACTGCCATTCTACGAAGCGGCAATAAGTTGGGGTTATTGCTGTTATAAAAGTCCTTCTCCAATCAATAGAGAAGCCTGCAAGCTCTAAGTCTTTTATCCAGCGCTTCATCCAAAATCTTGCTGTGAATTCTGGTCCTTTTTTGATAAAATCTTCTATGTCTTTTTTAGTCGCACCGTAAAGCTTGAAAGTTTCTTCTTGCGTTTTATCTTTTTGTTTAAGCCTTTCTATTGCTCCAAGAATTGGTTCACCAGTAGCATGAAAACCTTGAGGATATAAAACGTTGAAGCCTTGCATTCTTTTAAACCTTGCGTAAGAATCTACTCTGAAAGCAGTAAAAGCTGCTCCCACATGAATGCTGCCATTGACGTATGGATAGGGAAAAGTAACAAAAAATTTAGGTTTTCTTTCATCTATGTTTGCCTCGAAAACTTTTTCTTTTTCCCAAATTTTCTGCCATTTTTTCTCTACAGCCTTAAAGTTTATCGTCATTTGAAATCTCCTCAATAATATAAGGAATAGAAAAAGTTAAACTTAAAGTTGGAGAACTTGCTCACCGAATTCCATAATTCTTTTTATAGAGCAAAGGTATTTAAATTTTCTTTGAGAGCAATTAAATTGTTTAATTAAAAAAACAATTGTTTTATTTAAAAAACAATAAAAGATGCAAGGAATTTTTAATTGTTGTGGAAAATGTTTTAAAGGAAAGTAAGCAAAATAGTTATTAACTAAAAACTCTATTAAAGCCCCCATAGCTCAGCTTGGATAGAGCAGCAGATCTAAGCTGAACCTTCTATCTAAGCAAGAAAGCTGTTGGTCGGGGGTTCAAATCCCCCTGGGGGCATTGATTAAATTTTTTAGAGAAGCATTATGGGCAAAGAAATTTCATGTTGTGTATCAAAATATTTTTGTTCAATTATAATGAGTTAAAAATAAAAAATTGTCTTTAAACCTTTTTGGAAATGGCTTAGCCAATGCTTCTATATTCGTCAAAATTTTTAAATTTTAACGAGTAAATTAGGTATATCTTTAAAGTGTCGGTCGACACTTGAACTTATTTTTCATTTTGTTTTTC
>JBMFPE010000064.1:0-2846 GCA_049969275.1 Candidatus Aenigmatarchaeota archaeon
GTTTACATATAATTATGGTGACGTAAAAATCTTCTCTAGAAGTATTGAAGCTAGAAAGGCAGTTGAAGTTTTAAAGAACTTAATGAACAAAAGCGAGATATCCTTACCAGAACTAGAAGAATATGAGGCTCCTACAAACTTAACTAGAGAACAAATTTCTAGGTATGATGTTAGCGATAGTTACCACGAGAATGGAGGTATGCTACTTGAATGGCCAAGCATACTCTATACTTCTAATCAGCTAAGTATCTCTAACTCATTGTTGTACAAACCTCTTATTAATCCTAATCTTCCCTTTTTATCCTTACTTAGAGTATGCAATTAGGAAAGAGGTTGGACTTCCTGAAACATACTTTGGAAAAGTAGTTATAATAGTTCCAGACTATAGAGCTAGAATAAGGCTAGTTCTCCATTCTAGAAAAAGGATTAAAGTTGAACTAGATGCTAAGCTAGAAAAGTTAGAGAACCTTCTTTGCAAGTATTACTGTGTTTCTAAAGAAGAAAAAGTTTACCAGGGCGAAATAAAGTTTGAGAAACCTGAAGAAGAAGTAGAATTTGAAGATGAAGTAAATGTATTTTACTTTTATTTGATTACAAAGGAAGGAGAAATAATAGACTACAAAGAAGGAACATATTCATGGTGTTCATTTTATCCTAGCCCTGGTATTTCTATTGAACCTTCACAGGAGTTTGTAGAGTCGATAATTGAAGAAGGCGAAAATGAACATGTAGAATTTAAGAAAGAAATTTCCAATACGAAAGAATTCGTAGAAAGCATTGTTGCATTTGCTAACAAAAAAGGAGGAATTGTGCTTCTTGGAGTTGACGATAATTGCAGCATAGTTGGCGCTACTGGAAAAGACTTAGACAAAGATAGGATTTATGATATTGTTAGAGATAACTGTGAACCAATGCCTAAAATAAGCATAAAGAGAGTTAAGGCTAGAGGTAAGAAAATTGTTTTAATAAACGTAAAAGAAGGCGAGGATAAGCCATACGTCGTAAAAGGTAAAGGACCTTACATAAGAGTAGGAAGCTCTGATAGAATCATGACGAGAATAGAACTTGACCAGATTTACAACACAAAAGGAAAAACATCAACTTTATTTTCTTATTAAGAGAAATACTAAAACGATATAAGCAGTTCTAAATTCCTTTTTAAAGGTGAAGCAAACCTTGTTCAGCAAGCTTCTTAATCTTTTCATAGCTGTAGTATTCTGTTCTCCTCTTCATTTTTTCTATTGTCAACGAAACAATCGAAAGTTGCAACTTTCTTTTAAGCTCTTTATCTTTAAGAGCGTCGTGAATTTCAAGAAGGTTTTTTGAAAGTTCATCCAAGAAATCATAGCTCTCCTTTTCTAGTTTTATTAGTTCTTCTAAGAGAAAGAGACTTCCTTGAAAATATTGAATTTTCACTTTACTGGAAGAAGCTTCTGAAAACTGTTGTTGAATTGAAAGGAAACATTCTGAAAAACTTGTTGCATGCAAAAGTAAGTAGGTAATTACAAGTGAATCTATACTTTGGTTTCCTATTAACTTTAGTAATTTTTCATCTTTTTCTAGCATTTCCTTTGTTGTTCTTACTACTGGTGGTAAGGGGGAAATCAAGTTGCATTCTTCAACAAGTATTTTAGACAACGTGAAAAGGAATATTTCATATGGTAGTAATTGAGCCTCTTGAGCTTTAAGCTCTTCTTCAGAAGTTGTAACCGTCCAACGAGCAATTGGCGGAAGTCCTCCTTCTAGGTTAAAATATTTCCTTGGAAACGTTATATTCATAGTACCCTTTGAAGAAACTTGAATTTTACAGCCTTCAAAGCCTTTTATTTCAAAAGAAAAAGTTGCTTGGCTTTCACTTGGTCCACTTCCTCCTCCTTGAAATATTGGTTGGTAAATGTCTCCTTTTTTTAAGCTTCTTTCCTGAAGTTTTTCATAGAATTCTTCATAGTTGAAGTCTATTCCTAAATCACTAAGTGCTACTGTAACTTGCAGAGCTTTCTTTTCTTCATTTTTCTTGCTAAAAGTTTTATTATCCATAAGAAAAATGGGGTCCCCCTTCGTTTATAACTCTTACGGCATGACTACTACCACTACTTACACGAAAGTACGAGGCCTTTCCGTAGAACTATTAAAAACTCTAAGAGAAAGTCCTAAATCCACAGTCGAGCTCTGCCTCGAGTTTGAGGTAAAAGGAAACTTTTTACGGCCCTACCTCCACAATCTGAAAAAGTACGCCTTAATAGAGAAGGACGGTGCCTCTTGGACAATTATCCCAGAAAAAATGGATATTGTTGATAAAATAATAAATATAAATAAAGTAAAAGAAAAAGTAAAAGTAAGTAAAAGAAGAAGTAAAATAATAGTAAAAGAAGAACCTTTCTTAAGAAAAGAGAAACTGAAAAAGGCATTCGACGACTTCTTTAAGCAAAAGAAGTACGAAAAGGTGGTAGTAGATGTTGCTAGAAAGCTCTTTGAGCATTACTTAGAAACCGGACAAAAGTTTAGTCTCTTTAATGCCTCTGAAGAGATGGAGTCATTCTTTGGTTATTCTATAGAAGATATACATAAAGCGATAATCAGGCTGACCAACGAGCGGGTTGCCTACAAGTGGAAAAAGCCTGGTGAGCTAAAAATCGCACTCTATGTTGATTTCATAAAGAAACTTAAAGGTGAATGAAATGAGAATTCACAGATACAAAGGGAAATGCGAGTTCTGTGGAAAGGAAGGAGAAGTTTGGAGAGGTTTTAAGGAAGGTAAGTGGCATTGGGCATGCAAAGACAAAGAAATTCAAGAACTTCAAAAGAGGTTGAGCTAAAACGTCACAACGTTCAGTTCGAAAGTTAAG
>JBMFPE010000065.1:0-2828 GCA_049969275.1 Candidatus Aenigmatarchaeota archaeon
GTTAAAAGTTGACAATAAAAATGTTTTGTTTGTTGGGGATTTAATTTTAAACAAGGAAAATAAACTTTGTTTTGCTCCTGAAGAGTTTAACTTCGATAAAAATCAAATAACAGAATCTGTTAAAAAAATTTCCAAGCTTAAAATCGATCTGTTGCTTCCAGGGCATGGCGAACCGATAAAAGAAAACGCAAACCAAAAAATTAAAGATTTTCTCAGCCAAGCATCTTAACTTCTTTCAAAAGTTTCATCCTTCCGTTTTGTTGGTGAGTTATCTTGCAGAGCATCCTACTACAGTTTGTTTTAATTTTTTTTAGCATTCTACCGAAAACTTTAAAAATTAAGGAAGATATCTAAATTTCAAGCTTATGATTTTTTTGAGAATTGTGGTTTGTATGAGTTCAAAACCTGTAAGTCTAGAAGAGGAAGCAAGAGTATGCATAAGCTTGCTAGAAAACCTAAGAAATCTGGGCAGGAAAATTCCTAATAGCATCGATTCTTATCAGTCTATTATGAACGAGTACAAAAAAATTCTTCTTCAACTGTACGAAACTACTTCCTGTTCAACTCTCCAAAAAGAGCTGAAAGACAGAAGAAGGGAAAGAATAAAAGAGGC
Organism: Candidatus Aenigmatarchaeota archaeon; assembly: GCA_049969275.1. GTDB lineage: Archaea > Aenigmatarchaeota > Aenigmatarchaeia > CG10238-14 > SCSR01 > JAVZHQ01. Next base: position 614 of record JBMFPE010000065.1, read on the forward strand.
GATGAGGGTTAGCGAAAAAATAGTTTCAGAAGTAGATGTAACTCAATGGAGCTTTCATCAGTCAGAAATAAGAGTTCAAGCTTCAAACTTTTGCATGGCTCCGGTTTACATGAGCAGAATTTTAAAAACGGATTCTTGGTTAAGATATTCTAAGATCAGGAAAATTCAAACAGAACTTGCAAAAACTGCTTTGTCTTACACATCAGAGTATGAAAGAAAGAAAATTTTAGAAATAGAAAAGATGAAGAAAGAGGAAAAGAAGGAAAAAGAAATAGACCCAAGAATAATTATTTCAAAAGGGAAGTATGATAAAAGCCCTTTTGGTCAAGGAAAAATCATCTACTCCCTTTCCCAATTTATTGAGCCCAGCATTCTTTTGCTCAATCAGCCTTTAGCCAAAATCGAAGAAATAAGAGGTTATATAAAATCCTTGAACATACCTCAAGAGTTCAAGTCCTTAATTTTGAGCAACATAAAAAGATACAGAATTGAAGACATCTACCCAGGTCCTTTTATCTTGAATCTAGCAGAAAGTAAAAAAGAAGAGATAATTCAAGTTTTAAAGGAATACGTTTCAACAGAGCCTTTTGCAAGAGAAAGGTTATGCGCTCCAGTTTTTACTTGGCAGTTTCTTTTTGACAGTATTTTTTACGACAAGAAAACGGAAGTTTTAGACTGTTATTTAATCCCTCTAGGTTTTAAAAGAGGGGAAATGAAAATAGAAAAAAATCAAGAAAAACTTTCCTACATTGCCTAATCTTTTATTTCAAAATCATAGCTTGGGTATTCCTCGTCTTCTTCCAACCCTTCAATCATTTCTTTTACTTCCTCTTCTCTTACTTCTTGTTCCCAGGGGACAACTCTTCTCAATTTTTCGAATTTTTCAGCCGGCAAAATCTCTTCTGGTTTGTTTGAAGGAAGTGGGTATAAAGTTATTCCTCCGCCGCAAACAACATTCTCTCCGTTTTCTACTGTGTAGTACAAAACTAAACATCTCTTTTTAGAGCTAGCTATTTGTGGGTCTGCTAAATCCTGTTCCAAATTTTTTAAAATTTTTCTTAAAGTTTTAAGGTCAGCTCTTTCAAGATGGTCCAAATAATCAGTCGGCACATCAACCCTATTTTCTCTGCAATACCTTAAAATGTTAGCAAGCATCAAATCTCTTTGCTCGCAATATTTTTCTAATTCCTTTACTTTTTCACCCAAGCTATTCTTTTGGCATTTGATTACTATTGCCCTAGATTCATCGTATGGGTATGAAGTGTAAAAAACAAAGTTATCAACTTTTTGTGTTCTTCCGTCTACCAAAATCCTCTCTTCTCTAACAGTACTACCGTACACAGGCTTTCTGTAAAGTCTTTTAACAAGTGCTGCTAAAGCCTTCAGTTGATCTATCATACTATATAAAATTAAGTTCGATAACTTTAAAAACTTTATTTTTTTAAGTTAACTTATAATTACTACCAAAAAGTAAATATTCAAAAAATAAATAAAACCAAAAGCTAATTTTAAGCATGAGTTTTAAAAACAAGAAAGGGCAATTCTTCCCTTACGCAGACTCTGCTCCCAGAAAAAGTTTTCCAGTTCTAACGATTGCTTTAATAATTTTAAACGTTTTGGTTTTTGTTTGGAGTTTATCTTCACCAGATATCCCTTATACAATAGAAGGTGAAAAAGTAGAAATTCCAGAAGTTTACTTAAAGTACGGGTTTATCCCAGCAGCTTTTTCTTTCTTCTCCCTTTCATCTGTAGCAACAATTTTTACCTCTATGTTTTTGCACGGTGGTATAGATCACATCTTTGGAAACATGTGGTACTTGTGGATTTTTGGAGATAACGTTGAAGATAGGTTAGGAAAACTAAAATTTCTTCTACTCTACTTTCTCTCAGGAGTAGCAGCAACCTTCCTTCATTACATAACAAACTTAAGCTCAGAAATTCCTGCAATAGGAGCTTCGGGAGCAATTTCAGGAGTCTTAGGCTCTTACCTTCTTCTTTTTCCAAGAGAAGGGATTTTAACCAGGTTTGGTTATGCTTTTGTTAGGATCCCAGCTTTTATTGTCATAGGTTTCTGGTTTTTCCTCCAATTCCTTTTTGGAACAATCAGCTTTTTAGGTGGGGTAGGAAGCGGGATAGCTTTTTTTGCTCATGTCGGCGGCTTTGTCTTCGGTTTCCTTTTTACCCTTCTTCTCAAAAAATCAGAGAAAATTTAGGA
>JBMFPE010000066.1:0-2699 GCA_049969275.1 Candidatus Aenigmatarchaeota archaeon
TCCATAAAGACACTTTAACTCTTCTTTAATTGTTTTGTTTATGTCTAAAGCAAGTTCCTTGTTGTAATTTTGAAAAAATTCTTCTAGCTTTCCTCTTGCCATAAAACCTAAGATGAAAACCAAAAGAGGAAACGCTACCTCTAAAATTTGGTTTTTTCCTTCGTTCAAATAGTTCCTGTTCTTTTCTATAGAAGAAAGAAAACTTTTTTTGTAGTAGCTTCCAATTTCTTCATCTTCAACTATTCTATCTCTAAGAGAGTTAAGCTTTTTTAAATATTCCTCTCTTTTCTCTGGATTTTCTTGATAGTATTTTTTTAAATTTTCGTCTAGTTTGATTTTGCTTAACTCCTCCTCGTATTTTATTCTCTTTAAAAAACTCAAGTCTTATCCCTTGATGTAATCCAGGAATTTTCTTTTGAAAAAATCCTTTATAACTTCTTCTGCTGTTTTTTCCTTACTGTATCGTGTCTCTAAATAACCCTCGAGAAATTGAGAAAAGAATTTTATAGCAACAGGCCACTCCACTTTTTTCATGGCTTTCATATAATTTTTAAGTTCGGTGTCTGGAACTAGAAAGTCTATAACATCGTCCAAAGAAAAATCAAAGTTTTTCTTTATTTCATCTGTTATACTATACTCTACTTTTTTACTTTCACACTCTTTAATTGCTTCTAAAGCAGATTCTCTTATTCTTGAAAAAACATAAAGAGCTTTTTCTAACTCGTTCAAGCCTTTTTCATTTTCCATAATGCTCACTGTCCTCTTTTCTCGTAATTCTCAAGTCGAGAAATTCTTGAATCTAATTCCTGGTATTTGGTAGTTAGAGTCTCTCTAATTTCTTGAAGTTCTCTTAAGATTTTTGTCATGTATTCCCGATCTGAGTAAAATGAACCTCCGTTTGTTGCAGACCCTATACCTTCTCTCACTGCTTGTTTTATACTTTCTCTCATAACCTCTCTATTTTTTTGCAAGTAGCTGTTCAACTTACCCTCTACCCATCTTCCTCCAAAGTATCCTACAGGAAGGGCTACTATAAACGCTCCTTCAGGAGTCTTCAACCATTCAACTATTCCCATTATTTCACCTCCTTAATTTTTTTAACAAGATATTCCAGCCCATGTCTTGTGAATAACAAACCACTTACTCCACCAATCAGTCCAAGCTGGGCTGCAGAAGCATAAGCATTTTGGAATGAATTATAAAGAAGCTGTTGATAATTTCCGTTAGCTATAGCTGGTAAAAAATTTGTTACAGCTTCTTTCAAAAAACCTATACAAAAACCTGCCCAGTAAAATGTACCAGAGCCTATCAAGCCACCCAAAATTGGTAACGGCTTGAAATAACCTTTTAAGTAATTAGTTACTTTCATTTATTCACCTCATACAGACAAGAAATCAAACTTTTGATTTCCAGTTCATTTCTCATGACCAAATCTTGAAAGAAAAAATATGATATACTTATAGCACTTTTTTTGTTTCGAAAATCTTGGTATTAACTACCTTGGTGGTTGTTAGATATTTACCACTTGAGTGGTGAAATTAACAAAATTTTTATACTAGTTAGGATTACTTTATTTTGTGGAGATAAGTAGCGAAGAACTTGTCAACATACTTAGAAGTTTTGGTATGAACGATTATGAAGCTAAAGTCTATTCAGCTCTAGTTTTTCTTGGTCCTTCTAAAGCAAGTGAAATAAGTAGGGAGTCTAAAGTTCCTCAATCAAAAATTTATGAAATTCTTGAAAGGTTGGCTGAGAGGCAGTTAGTCGAAATTTATAGTATAAGACCAAAAGAATTCAAAGCAGTCAGCCCAGAAGTTTCACTTAGGAGCTTGGTAGAAGAAAGTGAAAAAAGAATAAAAGAAGCAAAAGAAAAAATTGAAAAAATTTCTTTTGTTCTTAAACCAAGAAGTGAAAGTCAAGTCCTGAATGGAATCTGGACATCTCAAGGAAGGGGTTGGAAAAATTTTATAGATAGACTTTGTGATATGTTTAACAGAACAAAAAGCTATGCTTATGTTGTGAGTAGAGATTTTTCTTGGACCTCAAAACTTGCTGAGGCAGTCGACTCTTGTGTAAGAAGAGGAGTAAAAATTAGAACAATAGCAATAGGCGAAATAAACGAGTCAAATTATAGAAGAGCAAAATGGTTTAATGACCATGGCGTTGAGATAAGAATTTTCAAGACGAGCTTGCACCCAAGAATGATAGACATAGATGGAAGAGAGATTTTGATAAGGCTCGATACAGAAATAAAGAAAGAAAACTTTAGTTTTACTTCTGTTTGGTCTAGTGACGCCTCTTTGGTAAGAGTCTTTGACGTATACTTGAAAAGTTTGTGGAAAAATGCAAGACCTTTTAGCTTTGATTGAGGATGGAAGAATATAAAAAAATTTTAGGGGAGCTTTATCTAGAAAAAGATTTGTTTTTTGACCCAAGTTTAGATTCCATATTTTTTATCGGAAAAAGTTGGGGAGGAATTTTTTCAAATTCTCTGAAAGCTATAATGTTTGACGTTGACGGTACTCTTAATCCAGAAGGTTCTGAAACTCTTTCAAGGAAATGGGTTGAAAGTCTACCTTTCGAAAGGAGTAAGATAGAAGAACTAAAAAGTCTAATGGAAAAAATTGGTGAAGTTTCTTCTAAACTTAACATAAGTGGGTTGGAGGTTAGGGAAGCAGTTAACAAATTTGGGGAAAGAC
>JBMFPE010000067.1:0-2561 GCA_049969275.1 Candidatus Aenigmatarchaeota archaeon
GATTAAGCTTTTTAAATATAAATGCTGAAGCTTAAAAGAGAAAAATAAAAAACCAGGGTAGAAGCGTTAAGCTCTTTTCCCTTGGCAGAAAAATTTCAACTAAGCTAAAAACAAGAATTTACCAAGCTTTTCAGCCCACTTACCTAATTAGAAACTAAGGAGTACGAAGATAAAATTTTAGCAAGGTTAAATCAGTCGGGAATAAAGATAAAATAGCATTAGTTAAAGCCTTATTTCTTTCGTAAAATAATTACTTCTATTTTTCCTTTCAAGGCTTGAGCAAATTTTTGGGCATCCTTTTCTGAACCAACGATGCTTCCGTAATGCATGGGAATAGCTATCTGTGGATTAATAGTTAGCGCAGCATTTACTGCTTCATCTGCAGTCATAACATAGGTTCCTGAAACAGGTAAAAGTGCTATATCTGCCTTTATATTTTCCATTTCTGGAATAAAATCTGTATCCCCTACATGTTAAACTTTTACACCCTCTATTTCTATCACAAAACCCAGCTATTCTTTATCTTTTGTGTGAAAGGCTTTTCCTATGTTATAAGCTGGAACTGCCTTTACCTTTAATCCCTTAATTGTCTTTTTTTCTCCAACCCCCATTACTTCTATATTTCTTATTTCTTAAAAGCATTTCTAGCCAATTGACAATTAAAAGACTATGATGTCATTGTGGTAAGACCAGCAAGGATAGAGTATGAAAGGGCATTTTATCATGTAATGAACTGTGGAAACCGAAGAAAAGAGATATGGATTGTGCCCCATTTGTCAAGACACTTTTAATGCCCTGTGGTGTGGTTTTAATTTTAAAATGTCACCTATCTGGCAATCTCCCTCTAATAATCATCTCAAGGGGATATCTTGCTAATAAAACTAAATGTCATCTTTGGCTTCCTTAAAAAAACTTCTTATCCCATATTTGCTTCTCTTGAAGCCTTCTATAAACACTCCTACACCTATCCATAAACTTTCTCCGTGACATTTTAAAATTGAAACTACATAGGCAATTCGCAATCTTGACTAAATAAACAAATTGTCGTAAAAATTAATCTAATAAGTAAAAAGTAGGAAGAAAGTATGAGTCATTGCATACCAACTGACCGAAAAGATTCAAGTTTTTCTGAAGAGTTTAATAAACCTTCAAGTAACGTTTCCGAAAATGCTGATTTTTCAGAAAGTCTTCAAAAAGTTTGTCTCACTCCTTTAGAAGTCCTTGATGCTGTCGTTTCACGTAATAGTTTTTCAGTTGTTCGTGTCTCTGGAATTCTTAAAAGAGAGAATGAATATTTTAGACTCTGTGGCCATGATGGTACCAAGTTATCGGTTGAATAAAATCTGTTAACTAGCCTAGATAAATTTGTAGAATTCCCTGTTATGATCGAAGGAGTCATCAAGTGTGTTTCTCATAAAAATGGTGGAGTTTATCCAAGACTTATAGCCAAGAATGTTTATTTCCTTGAAGGCAAAGTTGCAGAACAGTTAAATGAAAGTGTTTTTGACGAAGAACTTGTTAAACTTCTGTCAAATATTCCTCATTACGGTTTTCTACCTTATCTCAAGTCAGTTGTTTTTAAATTGTTACCTGAAGTTCTAGATCTTTCTCAACCAAATAAAAAAATAAAAGTCCTTGTTATTCATGGAAGAAATGCTCAAACTCATAAAGATTTTGAGCTAGGCTTGAGGAATGGTGCAGGTGAATATTTTAGCTTTTTTGATCTTAGTTTTTGCGAAATAACTCTTTCTTCTGATAAAGAACTTGCAGAAGCTGTAAGAAAAGGAAAAAATCATGACTTGATTTTTATTGTACGTGGAGGTGGAGAAAAAGTGAACTTGAGAAAATCGGTGGAAAAGAAACTTGTTATGCCATAATTGAAAGTAAAGTCCTGGTTTATTGTGCTATAGGTCATTCTTTTGACAGAGGAGTTTCACTTCTTGAAAAAGCCTGTCAAGGAAGTTTTGCTACTCCGAGCATGGCAGGAACAGAACTTGGTAAAAGTGCAAAAATGTTGATTGAACATTACATTCTCCTACGCCGACTTGAAGAATCAAATCCAGAAAAATTTAAATTTCTTGAGGAAAGAATAAAAGAGCTTGACAAAGAACTCAAAAAAGCTCTAAACTCTACATCACTCTATAAAACACTAACTCTTATCCTTTCTGTAGTCTTGTTTTTTCTTTTGTTTCTAATAATATTAGGTAGATAATTATAAAAGGAGGTACTGATGAGAGTTTTAACTAGATGCTTGCTTAGTCTTGTTTTTCTATTTAGTTTAGTTAGTTTTCTTTTTGCCTATGATTGTATTGTTGAAAGAGTTATTGATGGAGATACACTTATCTGTTCAGGGGAAAAGGTAAGACTTATCGGAATTGATACTCCTGAATCAACTATTAATCCTCACATAGAAAAACAAAGATCTCTTGGAGATATTCAAACCATTCTTTATTATGGAAATCTTGCAAAAAAATTTGTTGAAAAATTAGTTCCTCCTGGTACAAAGGTAAAGCTTGAATTTGACATTCAGCAAAGGGACAAATATGGAAGACTTCTTGCTT
>JBMFPE010000068.1:0-2560 GCA_049969275.1 Candidatus Aenigmatarchaeota archaeon
TTGAACAAATTCTTCAAGCTCTTCTTTACTCTTTAAAAATTTACAGCATCTTTTATAGCCACAAAAAAGCTCGTCCATCCCGTTGGCAGTCAAAACAGTTTTTATGTTTTTTTCTTTTGCGAGGATAAAGGTGAAGTAAAAGCCGACTCTTATTTCCAAGTCAACTAAAGTTTTAGGCTGAGAAATTTTTATTATTTCCTTTATTCCGTTTTCAACTTCTTCAAAAGTCAAAACTTTAGTGAAATGAGGAAAACCAAGAGCTTTGCTTGAGTTTTTTGAGTTTACTAAGTCAAAAGAATCTGGCAATCCTATAGTTAAAAGGTTAACTCTTTTCCCAAGATTTTCACAAGCTTTTGCAAGTAAACAACTATCTACTCCACCAGAAAAAGAAATTCCAACCTCTTTTTCCTTACAATTCCTCTCTATAGTTAGAAGTATTTCTTGAATTAGTTGTTTCTTTATTTCTTCCATAATTTTAAATATAAGTTAATTAAAAAGTTTTAAGTTGAATTATTTTATAGGCAGGGGTCGCCTAGCCTGGTCAATGGCGCAGGCCTGAGGCGCCTGTGGCTTAGTGCCTTCGTGGGTTCAAATCCCACCCCCTGCACCTCGTTTTATTTAAATACTTTTCGTTTTCTGAAAAAGATAGCTTCTGAGATAGAGCCAAGAAGATAAGAAAGTTTTGTAAAGAGAAATACACTTCCCTTTCTCCCGAAAGCATTGCAAGAATTGTAAAGTATTTGATAGTATAGTATAGCTTTCAAAATCAAGGAAAGTCTACCTCTTTCTTTGTTGAGCTTCCAAACGGAACTGAAGCGGAGGAGGAGATAAAGCTCTGATAAGAAATTGGATTTCTAGAAGGATGATAGTCTTCTAAACCTTTCTTGCCACTACAATCAGATGCTCTGCAAGATTATGATTCATTGAAACCAAATATGTATCTATCATCTTCAGAAAATTTAGCTGTGTTTTAAATTTAAAGGGTTTTAGCCTCTTTTGAACAAAAGGATAAAGTACAGAGTCTCCTGTGATTTTGTCAATAATATTTAAATACTTGACACTCAATTGTCAAATTAGAACTCCAAACTTCCCAATAGCTTTAGCTATTCGCTCTGGCAAAGAATCTAATTTCTCCTCTATTCCTTCTAGTTTCTTCATTATTTCCACCAGTCCTTTCTACTGCGTGCAGAGCTATAAAGCGGACTGCAGCTCGAGCCAGAAATGCAGTAATGGATTAAGTTTATAAGTTCACAAAATAACTCTATTATTTATGGAGTATTATCCAAGAAAAATAGAGCAACAACTGGAGAAATGGATTGAAAAAAAAGAGGTTATTTTAGTAAGAGGTCCTAGACAAAGTGGGAAGACAACCTTACTTTTGCATTTAAAGGATAAACACAATGGAAAGTATGTTACATTAGAAGACGAAGAAATACTTAAAACTTTTGAAAATGCTCCAAAAGAATTTGCAAGCCGCTTCATAGAAAAAGAAAGGAATTTTTTGTTCATAGATGAAGTTCAGTATTGCAAAAAAGCTGGAAAGATCATTAAACTACTTTACGATTTATTTTCAGAGAAGCTTAAGCTTGTTGTTACCGGTTCAGGTTCTTTTGACATAAAGGTTGAGGTTGGAAAATATTTAGTTGGTAGAGCAATTTACTTCGAACTCTTACCTCTTGATTTTGAAGAATTTTTAATCTGGAAAGCAGGAGACTTACATAAAATTTTCGTTTCTTATAAAAAGGCAGTAAAAAATTTTGTCATTAATGGTAAACCAATAAAGTTGAAACCAGCGTTCGAAGCTGAATTTACTTCCTTACTTGAAGAATATTTGATTTTCGGTGGTTTTCCAGCTATCGTTAAAGAAAAAGATAATGAGATGAAAAAGGAGCTATTGAAAAATTTAACAAGAACATATTTAGAGAAGGATATTTTCTTTTTTCTTAACATAGCACACCTGGAAAAATTTAGGTCTCTCCTAGCTTTTTTAAGTTTTAATCTTGGTTCTTTGATAGAAGTATCGTCAATAATGAGAGAACTTAGAATGGATTACAAAACGGTGGAAAATTATCTATCAATACTTAATGCTACAGGTATAATAAATTTAGTTTCACCTTTTTACAAAAGTTTATCGACTGAATTAAAAAAGGCAAAGAAGGTTTACTTTGTAGACACTGGTTTAAGAAATTCAATACTCAATAACTTTCTTTCACTTGAAAATAGAACTGACAAAGGAATTTTGTTGGAAAATTTTGTTTTTAACGAACTAAAGGCAAATTTTGAGGGTAAACTTAACTACTGGCGAACAACGGGAAAGGCAGAAGTTGATTTTATTTTAAGTTTAAATAACAATATAATTCCTATCGAAGTTAAAAGTGGTGGAAAGTTAAGAAAAGGGTTTTTAAGTTTTCTGAAAAATTACAAACCAAAAAGAGCTTTAGTTTTGACCGAAAAAGAATTAAAAACTGAAAAAATAGATTTAACTGGGGGAGGTGTCCACTAATGGTTAGTTTTATAGCAATTATAAAAAACATACCCGCCGCAGATACTAAAAACACAC
>JBMFPE010000069.1:0-2461 GCA_049969275.1 Candidatus Aenigmatarchaeota archaeon
TTTATTTTTTCCTCACAATTTTCTTTTCCACACCAGCAAGCTCTTATAAAGCCACCCTTTTCTTCCAATTTTTCTTTGAATTCTTTGTAATCTTTTACCGAGTTTATATGGTCATCAAGAAATTTTTTTACTCTATTGAAAAGATTTTTTTGAATTTCTTCTAGTAGCAATTTTATTTTTTTCACAATTTCCTTTTCTTTGATTGTGATTTTTTCGTTGGTATCTCTTCTCACCCCAACTACTTGTTTTTTTTCAACATCTTTTGGACCTATTTCAATTCTAATTGGTATACCTCTCAATTCCCATTCGTTGAATTTCCACCCTGGAGTGTATTCTTCTCTTTCGTCGAGAATGCTTTCGATACCATTTTTTTCTAGCTCTTCAAGAATTTCCTTAGATTTTTTGATAACAAGAGCCTTTTCCTCTTCTTTATAGTATATAGGTACTATAACTACTTTATAAGGGGCGATTTTTGGTGGTATAATAATTCCTTTATCATCACCGTGAGTCATTACAACTGCTCCAATCAGACGGGTGGTTATTCCCCAAGAGGTTGTCCAAACATACTTTTCTTTTTTATCCTTATCCATAAACTTTATTTCAAAAGGTTTAGAGAAGTTTTGGCCCAAGTTATGAGAAGTCCCCATTTGTAAAGCTTTCCCGTCAGGCATTATTGCTTCAACTGTTGTTGTGTATAAAGCTCCAGCAAACTTTTCCCTGTCAGTTTTTTTTCCAACTAAAACAGGAATTGCTAGGTAACCTTCGATTAACTCCTTATAAAAATTCAAGATGAGCATTACTTCTTTATCCGCTTCTTCCTTCGTTGCATGGGCTGTGTGACCTTCTTGCCACAAAAATTCAGAAGTTCGAATAAAAGGTTTTGTTGATTTTATTTCAGCTCTTAAAACATTACACCATTGATTTAGTAGGACTGGCAAATCACGCCAACTTCTTATCCACTTCGAGTAAAAATAATAGATTATTGTTTCTGAAGTTGGTCTTATTGCTAATCTTTCTCCAAGTTTGTTGTCACCAGCATGAGTTACCCAAAAGACTTCTGGAACAAACCCTTTAAAATGTTCAGCTTCTTTTTTTAAAAAACTTTCTGGTATTAACAAAGGGAAGTAAGCATTTTTATGTCCAGTACTCTTAATCATTTCGTTAAAAATTTTCTGAATTTTTTCCCATATTTCAAAAGAATAATCTTTCAAGACAATCGTCCCCTGAACAGGTCCGTAATCTATCAAATTTGATTTGAGAAGTACCTGAGTATACCATTCAGAAAAATTTTCATCCTTTTTTACTGTTATTCCTTCTTCCTTAGCCATTTTTCCACCTAATAAGATTTGGGAATAAAAGAATTAGTTTTTTATTCTGGAAACAATTCACCCATCATACCACTTTAATATTTGACTCCAACACTTAAAAACTTTTATAAGTTAGCAGAGATTAGTTAAATAGATAAACTATGAAAATAGCCGTACTTTCAGATTTTCATTTTGGTTTTGCATACACTCCGGAATTGGAAAACGATAGTTTTGAAAATGCAGAAGAAGCTATGGAAAAAGCTTTAGATTGTGACTTGATTTTGCTTGCGGGTGACATCTTCGACTCAAGAATACCAAAAACAAGTGTTTGGGCTAAAGCTATAAAAGTTTTGGTTAAACCCTTGCTTAAGGAAAGTACTGGTTTGAGACTGATTTCCTGCTCTAAGGAATTAAAAGAAATATCAAAAAGGACTTTGTCTCATTTACCAATAATAGCAATTCACGGAACCCATGAAAGAAGAGGGAAAGATGAGATAAATGTTGTTCAAGCTTTAGAAAATGCAGGAATTTTAATTCACTTGCACCAAGACACAATAGTTTTTGAAAAAGGTGGAAAAAAAGTTGCAATTCATGGGATGTCTGGTGTACCTGAGAGATATGCAAAAGATCTCTTGTATTCATGGAACCCAAAGCCTTTAGAGGATTGTTTTAACATTTTGCTTATGCATCAAAGTATTGACCCCTTTGTTTATTCCCCACTTGAACCACCAAGTTTAAACCTGTCAAACCTTCCAAAAGGTTTTGATGTCATAGTAGATGGTCACGTCCATTCTTCTTGTCAGGAAAAAGTAGGGAATACTCTTTTAATATTTCCTGGAAGTACCTTAGTTACCCAGTTCGAGAAGAATGAGGCTTTGACAGAAAAGGGTTTCTTTAAACTTGAGATAGAAGAAGAGTTAAAGGTTAAGTTTGAAAAACTTGAAAAAAATAGAAAGTTTTTCTTCGAAGAAGTTAAGGTAGAGTCTGGACAGGCTAGGGAGAAAATAGAAAAAATTATTAAAAGAATACTTGAACAAAAATTTTTGAAACCGCCATTAATTAAAATAAAAGTAATAGGAAGAGAAACAGAAATTTCTGACCAAGATTTAAGAGAAATAGAAAAAAAATTTTCTAGTCAAGCTATAGTAAGCTTA
>JBMFPE010000070.1:0-2423 GCA_049969275.1 Candidatus Aenigmatarchaeota archaeon
CGATTTCAAGCTTTCTTTTCTCTAATGTTTTTTTTGCTTCTTCTGTTGTCTTTTCTAAAGCTACTTCACCACCAACTTCAACTATAAACTTTCCTTTTTCCTTTATCCTCCCGAAAGCATAGGCTTCAGAACCTATACCAAAGAGTATTTCATCGTTTTTTTTAATTTCTTCTATACTCTGTATGGTTGTTTGAATTTCTACTAGTTTTGTTAGTAGCATTTCCCTTTCTTTCATCAAAGAATTTAACCTAGCTTCAAGCAATCTGTAAACTAGGATTTTTTCTTGAAACTCTTTTTCTTCCATACCACCACAATTTTAATTTAAAGTAACTTAATATTAAACATGAAGCTTTTATTGGTTTTATCGTTTTTCTTATTATTTTTTCTAACTTTTGTTTCTGCCTCAGAAGAAATAGTAACTTTAAACTTAAATTCTTCAATTTCTTGGTGGCAAGATAGCATCTTAGCTTACGGAAAAGCACAATACTCTGATGGAACACCGATTTCTGACGCTAAAGTTAAAATTTTTGTCGATAAAGAAATAGATTGTCCAAATACCAGTTCAAACGGTGAATGGTTTTGTGTTTTTGAAGCTCCAAGTGAAATTAAAAAATATCAAGTTTTTGTAGATATAAACGGCATCTCCAATCAAACTAGTTTTCAAGTGGCCCCAAGTTATGGAAAAATTCCTTCTGGCCTAGCAGATAGGGTGGTTTACGAAGAACCTGTTTTGATTCAAGACTTGAACGGGAAGGTTAAAAAAGTTTGGATGAGAGTGATGGTTTGGTAGTTACCACCAAATTGGGTTAAAAATTTATATCAAATTTGATTTTTTCTTTAAAAATTATGCCCACAATAACAATATTTTTGTTTGAAAAATTGGGAACTCCTTTTGAAATATGCAAGATTTTGAACGATAAAAAATTCAAAGAATCTTGGATACAGGCAAAGATTAGCAAGTATAATAAAAATGAAGTTTTTATCCAATACTTCTACTACGAAAGTTTGGAAGAAAGTTTGAAAAAGGCTTTTTCTGAGGAAGATATGTATGAAATAGTAAGTTTTTTAAAAGAAAACGGGAAAAATAAGATTTTAAAAAGAACTTATTGTTTTATCAACACTTTAACAAGAACTTTAGAAATCTATCGTGGTCCTGACAAGAAAACTGAAGAGATAGTTTCTATTCTCGAAAGTCTGCTAAAAATCAAATTTTCACCTCTTAGGTTAGATTCTGGAAAACTAAAAGAAATCTATACTAGGCATGGGGTTGAACTAAAGCAAGCTATGTTTAGGAATGTGGAGGGATTAATATATGAAATTCTAAGAGGAAACTATTTAGAAAAAAATGAGAAGTTCAATTATTATTTGTCAAAATTCCCCAGTTGCTTAAGAGTAATAAGCTTTAGGCCAAAAATAAAATTTCTGAATTCTAACAAGTATCAAGTAACGATAAACGGAGATAAAGGTACTGTTAAGCTTTCTTCTGGATATTTTCACTGGAGACCTAGGTTTGAGATAAGACAGATAGTGTTTATAATAACAGCAACACTAGGGCTTTTAGCTTCTTAGACTTCAAGGTCAAACTCTCTTTTTGCTACTTCCTTCAAAAGTTTTATTACGCTCACTAAATTACTTTTTTTAATTGCAACTGCACCAACAGATTTGAACTTGCTTGAAGACCTTATAAGAAAATCATGTTTAGTTTGGTTTATCCTTAAAAATTCTTCTTCTCCAGAATACTTTGGCCTAAAAACATTGAACCATAAAGTATCCCATTTTCCTTGGTCGATCCTCCCAACAAACTTGCTTGTCCCAACTGAATAGAAAATTTTTGCAGGTCCTTTTTCATCATAATTCACTTTCTTTTCTATAAGCATTCTTTCTAAAAGTTTTGTCACAGTGTGTCTGTTCAGGTTAAGTTCTCTTGTTATATCACTTATCGTTAAACCTCTAGGACTTTTTTCCAGTAGTTCAAATATTTTCTGGGCATTCTTTGTGTCATATTCTACATTTTTTATTTTCATCAAATCACCGGAAGTGAACTCCCAAAATATTTAAATATCAAGAAGTATTTAAATGTTTCTATGCATAAATTTATAGAAATTGAAAATCTCTACTTAGATTCAAACATAATTGTAAGGTATTTTAAGAATTTTGTTTGCAACAAGAAAAAGATACCCTTCATCCTTAAGACTTTGAGCTCAAACCCAAACTTTAAACTTTTCACTTCATCTTGGACATTTGCAGAAGTTTCTGAAGTAATGAGAAAAGAGTTCAATCTTGACCAAAAAGAAACTTTGAAAATCTACAAAAAGTTTTTGAAAGATTTTTGGGTAGAGAAAAAGAATTTTATGATTTTCACACGCTTAGAGAAGAAGAATTTTTGAAAAAATATTATGGTCTTTCTTTTTAGATTTTTCCAC
>JBMFPE010000071.1:0-2342 GCA_049969275.1 Candidatus Aenigmatarchaeota archaeon
CTGGTTTTGGTGTTGTTACAATTATTTTTTTTATTAAAAAATCTTTTATTGTAGAACTTGCAATATTACTTTGTGGGAGTGGAAAACCGGATGAAAAATTCCCATAGAACCCATAAATAATCATTGGCGTTTGAAGTTCAAATTCGCTTTGTGGAAAGCCCCTTGTGTTAAAAACAACGGAAGAATTTTCATGCATTTCAGGAGAGATACCATATACTTTTACTTGTAGATTACCAGCATTATCCACACTTGTCGAGCTTTCGGTAGCCGTTACAGAAGTTTTACCAGAGTAAGTGGAAGAAAAAGAAGCACCGAAGCCATAGGGTGTTGAAAAAGTAAAGATTGATGAGAAACCACCTAAAAGGTTAATATTATTTTGAACGTTAAGAAAATTTATTTCACTTATGTTTGCTGCGATATATGGGCCATTGTTTGTTGTTATAATTTCTCCAAAATCCTTTGGTTTTGTAAGTACAAAATCTTTAGAGAAATATACCGGTATCTTATCCCGAGGTATTTGGTCTCCAGACTCCACCCAAGAATCAAGTGGACATGTAGGAGGAGTAGTGGATGTTTGTGCAAAAATTAATGTAATTAAAACCAATGAGAAAATTAAAATTTTTTTCATTTTAACACATTTTATATTAGACCCTTGTGGTTGGGACAATTCTATATTATTTTTTTAATATTTAATTATTAATATTTTTTCTAAACTAATGTTGTAGTAATAATGTTGAATAATGTTGTAATGTTATTTTTATTACTATCAGCTAACGAAAAATTGGCTCAAAGAAGAAGGTTCAGCGGCTAAAAGAAATACCTTTTGCGAAAAAATCGCTAATCGAAGTAAGCTTGCTTCAAAAGATGAGCTCAAAAAAAGCTTTTTCTTAAAATCTTCAAGCTCAAACTCATTCAAGAAAACGAGTATATGCTTGCTTCCCTCAACGAGCTTAAGCTTTTTTAGGCTTTCATCACAAACAAAGAAAGTTAATAAATATTTTTCCCCATTATAGGTTATTTCCATATCATTTTCGCTTTGTCCTAAATCAGTAAATAGAATGCTCCTTGCAACAAAAAAACTTCTTAGCTTTCTGAATATAGCTAAGTATTTTGCATCATAATAATTGTTCCATTCACTTGGCATGTAAAGGTTTTCAACCCTTTTTATCTTTCCTTCTTCCTCAAGCTTAGAGAGTATCATCTGAAGGTTAAGCTCGCTTACAACAACCGGCTCACCGGAGTAGCGAATTTCCTGCATGCAAATTGTTTTTAATTCTTCTATTGTTATTGGCATATAATTCCAATGGTATTTTTTGTTGAGTTTATCAAAAAGCTCGATGAAGCTTTTTTCTTTTACTTTTACCTTTTCCTTTTCCTTTGGTATGAAATCTGGTATGTCTATTGCATAAACAACAACCTCAGGTCTTTTTGTTAGTATCATAAGCAAGAATGCAACAGAAGCTGCTATTATTAAGTAAACAACCTCCTTTGGAAGTATATAACCCACTGGCTTTTCTACATTAATGATGTAGCTTAATCCTAGTATTGAAATTTTTATACTATACCTTCCACTTTCAAGTATAGAACCTTGTGGAAGAGTATAAGTTAAGATACCGTTTTTTATACTAAGGTCTTGTTGCGTATACATATAAAGAGTTTTTCCATCTTTTTCAATAGTTATATTCTTAATCCTACAAATAGGGCAAAGAGTAGTATCTATCGGAGAACCCTGCGATGTTACTGAAAAGTTAAAAGAATTCTTTTGCCAATCAACACTTTGCAAGCTTATTTCAAAATTTGGTATAGAAAAATAAGAAACTCCAAGGATTAAACCATTTATATTCCTTAAAAAGATTAAGTATCCACCAGGCTTGATGTTTAAGGGTATAGAAGTGGTAAAGGTTGTTGGGTTTTCAAGCCTTGGCGGAATTCTTGGTAATTGATTCCTCCAAACTTCATTGCCACTTGAGTTTATTATTTGAATGAATGGAAATAGTTCATCCATACCACTTGGTATTGTATAGTTCATTTGTAGAATGGAGAAGATCAAACTACTTTTTGGGTCTGAAACAACAACGCTCTTTGCTTCTGGAATAGAGATATAAACTCTTTTGTATGAGTTTAATTCTTTAATGTAAACATCTAGGAAAGAAGAAAAATTTTCATCCCTTCTAAAACCACTTAATGGTTTTGCAAAAACATAAATTATTCCATTTCCAAATGAGCTTGTGTTTGAATAAGCAACTTTCTCAACCCAAGGTGAGAAGAATATAAATTTTGCTACATCTTCTGCAGCAACCTTTGGAGAAGGCCAAGAATCGAGCAAAGAAGGAATAACAACA
>JBMFPE010000072.1:0-2278 GCA_049969275.1 Candidatus Aenigmatarchaeota archaeon
GCTGCCAGAAATTAATTTTGATACAACACCGAAAGAAAGTTTTGAAGAAATTAAAACTTTAGAGTTAAGAAGTTGGAGAAAAATTTTAGATAACGATAAATTGTGGGATGAAGGAGTTATAAAAGCGATATTTCGAGATGGTTCCACCCTAAATCTTTTAATTTCGTATTTTAGGACACAAAAAAGTGCTCCTTATAAAGATTTAGCTAATGGCTTAGCTAGAAAGCTAAAAGAATATTATGGATAACAAAACGAGACCGTCAAATTAAAGCTTAAAGGTTTATGCTTCTTGCAATTGTTCGCTAGGAAGACTATTACCAAACGAGTACGATATGAAACTAAGGTCCCTTCTCTTAGTGAAAGTAAAAGATGTAGTAACTTTTGAGCCTGAAGAATTTGAAGAAGGAACAGTAGTGACAAGAGAAGAAGAAAAAGTAATAGAAAAAGAAATAGAGAAGCTTGGTTTTAGAAGGATACCAAACAGTAAGTATTTCTTATTTGTTCAATCGTAGGAATTGGGCATGCTTTTAGAAATTAGAATTAGATGTAGGAAAGAAAGTTAGCTTATATATTCAGATATTTGTAAAGAGACTTTGTATGTAAAAATTTTTACGTTCTCTACATTTTTTATAGCATACTTTAATCTATCATCTACTTCTTCTGCAAGAATCAAACCTCTTACGTTCTTATTTCCTGCTATATTCTCTTTTACCCAGCCCATGTACCTTAGAACTTGAGCTAAAGCATCGTCTGTAGCCTTTCCAGACTTCAGCTCTATGACTACAAGCTCCCCACTTTCCTTGTCTTTTGCTAAGAAGTCTATTCTCCCAACAGACGTTGGATATTCACTTCCAGAGTTCTCAGGGTCATCTTGGTATAGTTCTAGTCCCATTCTTTTTCCAATAATTTCCTCAAAATTTCTTTCAATTATTCTATGTACAAGTTGCTCACTGGAAGAAGGAACAGATATTTCCATTCCTTTGGTTATTTCACTTACAAGTTTTATTCCTTCTTCTTCTGCAGAAATGAATTGAAGGAAGAAGTCTACATCATCGAATGTTAGCTTGAGTTCTGGAGCAATATCATCCCTTATTTTTCTAAGCGCTTCAAGGACTTTTACATACTTTGTTCCTATGTCGTCTTTAGACTCATAAACTTTCCAGCCAAGCACATTCAAACCCATCTCAGTTCTGTTATTCCAAATGCAGTATTTATCTATGTCAAGGTCCATCAAAAAAGCTGAAGCTAAAGCTTTCCCCACGCCTTCTATATGATACTCACCTTCAACAACTTCTTTAAAGCGCTGCTCAATTGGAATTTTTTCATCCAAAAGATAAAGTAGCATATTTTTAAATTGAGAAATGTCTCTAACAATTCTATCCCTATAAACTTTATTAAATGACTGTCTTCCTTCACCACCGCTGTAGTATTCTAAAAACTTTTTCTTTAGTTCTTCATCTTCCATATTTTTGATGGTCTCAGGGTTTATCCACTTTGAGTTAAATTCATGGGCTTTCTTTCTTTGCTCGCTTCCCTTTAGGTAAGTTTCAGATTCTTTAAATTCACGTAGTGAATATCCGATTTGCTCGTCTTCTAACATGCTCTTAAAAACTTAATAGGAATATTAAAACTTTTTAAGGAGAGACTATTAACTTAAGGCTTTACACCCCCTCTGCAAATAATTCCAGAGCTTGTAATACTTAGGCAAAGCAACGAACAAAGGATAGCTTGGAAAAAGATTTAATCTCAGCAAGGAGAAATGAAAATGTTTAAACATTCCTGTGAATATTAAGTTGTAGGTGTTTGGACATGGGGGATGTGAAACAACAAATGGAGATTACTGCTGAGATGTTAAAAATTGCAAAAGAATTGGTTGAGAAAGGTATTGTTACAAACTATTTTACCATAGGCAAAAGCTATTTTGTTGTTAAAATGGACCTTATCCTTCCAATCTCGGAAGAAGGCTTGGAGGACTTTAAGAAATGCCACGAGATTATCGAAAACATTGTGTATCATAAAGCTAGATTCATGAGTTCTAAACGAGAAAGGAAATAAATACATGTTTTCAAAAACAGTTAAAAATTCTAGATAACGAAACGATAGCAGATAAAATTTTAACTTGAAATGCACGAGCACTTTGAAACAAGAAGAAAAAGCAAAAGGGGAAAGCCAAGAGAAGAAAAACTTAGCTTTGTTCCTTCTAAGATTGAAGTTGAAGGGCTACCAAGCTACTTTATGAACAACCCACGGCTTCAAATATTGGCTAGTAGGCAATAAG
>JBMFPE010000073.1:0-2240 GCA_049969275.1 Candidatus Aenigmatarchaeota archaeon
TATTATTGGTTGACTGAAATAGATATAAATAAAGCATTGGTATTTTTAAACAATAAAACCATAAAGTTAAGCAAATATCTTAGATATACAGATAACGATAAATGGAGTAAAGATGCCAAAGAAATAGAAAGAATAAAAGAGAAAAAGATTAGAGCAGGAAAGGGTAAAGCAAGAGGAAGGAAGTATAAGAGAAAGGTTGGTCCTTTAATCGTTGTAACTGAAGATAAAGGAATCGGAAAGGCGGCGAAGAACTTACCAGGAGTAGAGGTTTGTAGGGTTGAAAAATTATCTGTTGAAAAATTGGCCCCAGGTGCAAGTGCTGGAAGACTAACCATATGGACAAAGTCTGCTATAGCTAAGCTAGGTGGTTGAAAATGGACCCGTATAAAATCTTGAGATACCCTTACTTAACTGAAAAATCAATCGGTTTAGTTGAGAAAGAAAATAAAATTACCTTTGTAGTTGACAGAAAAGCTACAAAAAAACAGATAAAAGAAGCTTTTGAAAAACTTTTTGAAGTGAAAGTTGAGAAAATAAACACAGAGATTACTTTGAAAGGTGAGAAGAAAGCTATAATTAAGCTTAAGCCAGAGTTTAAGGCCATAGATGTTGCTACAAAGCTTGGAATGGTATAGTTTTTAAACTCTTTTGCGTTAACTAATTAAAAAGGGAGAATATGGGAAAAAGAATAATAGCAAGGGCAAGGGGAAAAGGTGGGCCAAGATATAGGGCAACAAGCCACAGATATTTGGGTAGAGTAAGCTATGCTCCGGTTACTGGAATTTCTGGTAAAGTTATAGACATAGTTCACGACCCTGCTCGTTCAGCTCCTGTTGCAATAATTAAATTTGAGGATGGAAGAGAAGTTTTGCACATCGCTCCGGAAGGTTTGAGAGCAGGAGATTTGATAGTTTATAACGGAGAACCAAAGGTTGGAAATGTTTTATCTCTATCAAAAATTCCTGAAGGAACTAAAGTTTCTTGTATAGAAACTTTTCCTGGCTCTGGGCCTAAACTTTGCAGAAGCTCTGGGACTTTTTCCATAGTTTTAGGGAAGGTTGGGAATAAAGTTAAGCTACAGTTTCCTTCTGGAAAAATAGTTGAGTTGAATGAAAAATGCAGAGCAATGGTTGGAGTTCCGGCTGGAGGAGGAAGAACAGAGAAACCTTTTGTTAAGGCAGGGAAAAAGTTTTATGCTATGCAAGCAAGAGGAAAATTGTGGCCAAGAGTTAAAGGTGTGGTGATGTCACCAGTAGACCATCCTTATGGAGGAAAAAGTCATAGGCCAAGACCAAGCAAAGCAGTGTCGAGACATGCTCCTCCAGGAGCAAAAGTTGGAAGTATTTCACCAAGAAGGATGGGAAAGAGGAAGGCGAAGTAAATGGCAAAAGTTTTTACTTATAGGGGTTACAGTTTGGAAGAATTGAAAAAGATGAGTATAAACGAGTTTGCCAAGTTATTGACAGCAAGAGAAAGAAGAAGTTTAAGAAGGGGTTTGACAGAAAGACAGAAAAAATTGCTAGAGGAAATAAGAAAAAACCCTGAAAAGTTTCACAAAACTCATGAAAGGGATATGGTAATTTTACCTGAGATGGTTGGGGCAAAGATTGGGGTCCATGTAGGAGGAGCAAAAAAAGGGGAAGCTGGAAAATGGGTCTCGATAGTAATAACTCCACAGATGATTGGCCACAGACTTGGTGAATTTGCAATGACTTGTAAAAGAGTAAAACATTCTGCTCCTGGTATCGGTGCCACTCGTGGTTCAAAGCATGTCGCACTAAAGTGATTCTATGAAGACTGCTTCTGCTGTTTTGGAAGATGCAAGAGTTTCTCTCAAGCATTCTGTTGCTGTTTGTAAAGAAATTAAGAATAAAAAAATAGAGAAAGCGAAGAAATTTTTAGAAATGCTTGCAGAAAAGAAAATTGATTTGAACGGAAAATATTATACTAATGCTGCAAGGAAAATTTTAGAAATCCTAAAAACTGCCGAAGCAAACGCAAAGGTAAAGAATTTAAACCCTGAAAGGCTTTTTGTTAAAATTGCCAAAGCAGATAAAGGAAGAGTTTTTACAAGACCAAAATCAAGGTGGCGCTTCAGGGGAAGAAAAGCAAAAGTCACAAGAATTGAAATAAAACTAGAGGAGAGATGATGGCTGTAGAGAAGCTTTTTGTAAAAGAAGGGATAAGAGAATCAGAAGTTGAGGAATTCTTATCAAAAAAATTTGAGAAGGCTGGTTACA
>JBMFPE010000074.1:0-2121 GCA_049969275.1 Candidatus Aenigmatarchaeota archaeon
ATCTTTTATAGAAAGTAAATTTATTCGTGCACGAAGCTGATTTGGTCGCAAGAACAGTAGAAAATTGGTTGGGAAACCCTTTTTCTAGAATGCTTCTTAAATGGATAGCTAAAAGAAAAGACGGAGAAAGTAGGCTGGATAAAATTTTGAGAAAGTACGCTGGCGAGGATGTTAAGCTAAGCCTGCAAGAATCTATCGCTTATAAAATAGTAAGTTTTGCTATAGATAAAGGGGCAGAATCTTTTGGTGTAGAAGAAAAAGAAAAAAGAAGTTTTATAGAATCTTTAAAGTTGCCTCTGGTAAGAAGAGGTCTAACAAACATCCTGGAAGGAATAGCTTACTATGGGGTTAAAAGACCTCAAACAACTTACGCTCCTTTTCTAATAGTTTGGGATTATACCAAAGCTTGCAATTTAAGATGTAAGCATTGCTATGAAAACGCTGAACCAAAACCTGCTCCAGACGAGCTAACAACAGAGGAAGCTTTTAGAGCTATAGATGAGTTTGCTTCTGCTGGGGTAGTAGCGATAGCTTTTTCTGGTGGTGAACCGCTAATGAGAAAAGATTTCTTTGAGGTTGCAAACTATGCTAACAAAAAAGATTTTTATGTTTCTTTGGCAACTAACGGAACTTTAATAACAAAAGAAGTTGCAAAAAAGCTTAAAGACTCAGGAGTGCAGTATGTTGAAATCTCTTTAGACGGTTTTGAAGAAACTCATGACAAGTTTAGAAGAATTCCTGGTTGCTGGAGAAAAACTGTAGAAGGAATAAAAAATTGTGTTGAAGTTGGAATAGATACGTGTGTTGCAACAACAGCTACTAAGTCCAATTTAAAAGAAATACCAAAACTCATGGAGTTTGCAGAAAAAGAGCTTTTTGCAGACAGGTTTATAGTTTTCAACTATGTGCCAACAGGAAGGGGAAGGGAAATAGTGGAAGAAGATATAAGCCCGAAAGAAAGGGAAGAATTGCTAGATTTTCTTTATTCAAAACTTATTAATCCTAGTTGCAGGTTAGATGTTTTTTCTACAGCTCCACAGTATGCTGTTGCTTCTTTAAAGTATGCTGAAGGGCCAGCCGTAGCCACTCACTTTACCAACAAAGAGGCTATGGAATTGCTCAAAGGAAGAACAAAAACTCTAACTGAATTTATAGGAGGGTGTGGAGCAGGAAGGCTTTATTGCGGAATGGAGCCTAATGGTGATATTCAGCCTTGCGTTTTTATTCCTATAAAAATCGGGAACATAAGGGAGCAAAGCCTTGTAGAAATATGGAAAAATTCTCCTGTTTTAAAAGAAATAAGAGATAGGGAAAAATTTGAAGGATGTGGAAAATGCGATTACAAATATGTTTGTGGAGGATGCAGAGCAAGAGCTTATGGTTATTTCAACGATTTGAAAGCTGCCGACCCAAGCTGTAGGTTTAATCAAGCTTACTGGGAAAAACTTAAAGCTAGCTTAAAAATTTACTAAACTTTCCTGATAACTTTACTGTGTTTGTCTTTCCATAAGCTTCCTTTTCTATAATTCCTTTTTTTCTTAAATCTTCCAAAACTCTAAAAACTTTCACCTTTCCAAACTGAGAAGAAAGTTTGCTTTGAGTAATCTTGCCATTATTTTCAACAATTTTCTGAACTATTACCTTTTCGTCAGGGTCTAAAAAGTCCAAAAAAAGATTAAAATCTTCTTTACTTCCTCCTTCCTCTATCTTCGGGAAAAGCAAATAGTAAACTATCGATCCTACAAAAACTCCAAGGGATGAAAACGTTGGAATTAGAAGAGGAATGGGCAAAGTGCAAGAGCAAGCTGTACCTTCTATTATATGAGTTTGAGCATAAAGTGTACTAAAAGAAACTGAAAAAATAAAGCCAGCTAGAATGATTACTATTATTATAAGTTTTTGTATCGTTCTCACTTTTTTAATTTTGACACCAACAAATTTAAGCTTTTCTCAAGGTTTCAATTTTTGAAACCAAAGTATAAATAAGGTTTCGTTTAACTAAAGATTATGAGTTTGAGTGAATTGTTAGCCTCAAGTAGGATAAAGGACGCAAAAGAATCGACAGAAAAAGCTTTTAGAAGTTATCTTCTTTACAGACAAAAATCTTTTGAAAAAATTGAT
>JBMFPE010000075.1:0-2087 GCA_049969275.1 Candidatus Aenigmatarchaeota archaeon
GTCTTAGAAATAGTTCAAGGTGAGGGGTGGGGAAAGGGAGAAATAGTAAAAGAAGGGAAGCTAGAAAAAGGTGAAACAATAATTGGAAGGGTTTATAATTCTTTTGAGGCCCAGTTTTATGGAAAATCTAAAAAACCTGTTTGCGCTTTTCTGATGGGCAGCATAGCAGGAGGAGCTTCAGTAATATGGGGGGAAGAAGTTGTAGTTGAAGAAAGGAAATGTGTAGCTATGGGGAATGAATACTGTGAGTTTGAAGCAAAACTTAAACGTTTTCTTTAGGGCAAAAACCAAATAAAATGGACAATTATTTAAAAAACAAACGAATAAAAAATACTTATGAAACTTTGGAATTTTATACTTTTACTGATTGTTTGCTTAGTAGTTATTTCAGTTTTATACCAAAAAAAGTCCCAGGTTTCTGAAATAGGACTAAAGAAATTTTCCTCTTACGAAGAATTGAAAAATTTTGTTAAATCTTCTACTGGACAGTATTTGCCTATAGCTGGAGTGGAAATAGCTAGAGAGTATGGGGTTGGAACTATTAAAACAGAAATTCCCCTAGCTGCACCAAGCGCTCAAGAATACTCTACAACAAACGTTCAAGTTGTTGGTGTAGACGAAGCAGATATCGTGAAAACCGATGGCCAGTATATATACTCTGTCTATGGTAACAATTTGACTATAGTTGAAGCATATCCTGCCGAAAACGCAAAAGTTGTTTCAAAAATTTCTTTAAACCAAAGTATTGAAGGAATTTTCATAAACAAAAATAAGCTTGTTATTTTCGCGAGTGAATCTTATTTCTACATTCTTCCGGTGAAAGAAGTAAGGGGAGGTTTGATTCCCTACTATCATCACTCACCAAAAACTTACATCTATGTTTATGACGTTTCTGATAAAGCTAACCCGAAAATTACAAGGGAGGTTTCCTTGAACGGAACCTACTTTGATTCGAGAATGATAGGAGATTATGCTTATGTTATAGTTAGCGAGCCTTTAGAGTTTTATGAAGACGAAATAGTTCTTCCAAAAATTGCTGAAGGAAATAAAGTAAAAGAAGTTGAAGCAAAGGAAATCTACTATTCCCCTATTTTTGATTATTCTTACAGTTTTACAAATATCATAGCCTTGAACACACAAAATGATGAGGAAGAAATAAACTTTAAAACTTTCCTTGTAGGTGCAACCCAAAATCTTTACGTATCTTCCAACAATATCTACATAGTCTACACAAAAACTTACAGCGTTTATGAGTTTTATAAAAGGATAATCGATGAAGCTATCTTGCCTGTTGTTCCACAAGAAATAAAAGAAAAGATAGAAGAGGTAAAAGAATTGAACGTTAGTGGTTATGAAAAGATGAACAAAGTTACTGAAATAATCAAAAATTATACTCAAACGCTTGACCCTGAAAAAGCAGCCTCTTTCATGAAAGATTTACAGAATAGGTATGAAAAAGTGATCGAGGAAATAATGAAAGAATTAGAAAAGACTGTTGTGCATAAAATTTCAATTTCAGAAGGAAACATAGAGTATAAAACAAGTGGGGAAGTTCCAGGAAGTGTTTTAAACCAGTTTTCCATGGACGAATATAACAATTATTTTAGGATAGCCACTACTTCTAGCTATGGAAGAGAAGTTTTTAACAACATCTATACTCTTGATGAAAACCTAAATATCGTTGGGAAAATAGAGAATATAGCAAGAACTGAAAGGATTTTTGCGGTAAGGTTTGTTGGTGATAAAGCTTACATGGTCACTTTCAGAAGGACAGACCCCTTGTTTGTTATTGATTTAGAGGATGAACAAAACCCAAAGATTCTTGGCGAGCTTAAAATTCCAGGGTATTCTGATTATTTGCATCCTTACGACGAAACTCACCTGATAGGGATAGGCAAAGATGCTGACGAGCAAGGAAGGGAATTGGGAGTAAAGGTTTCATTCTTTGACGTGAGTAATTTTTCAGAACCAAAAGAGGTTTCTAAGGTTGTTATAGGAACGAGGGGAAGTTATACTCTTGTTTCAAGGGACCATAAAGCATTCCTACTTAGCAAACCTAAAAATTTACTTGTTATTCCAGTATCGGT
>JBMFPE010000076.1:0-2008 GCA_049969275.1 Candidatus Aenigmatarchaeota archaeon
CCGAAAGAAAGGGGGAAGAAGAAAGGAAGAGGAAGAAGAAAAGGAGCAAAGTTTGCTGTTTTCCCAAGAAAGGAAAGATGGATGTCTACTGTTAGAGCTCTTAGGAAGATGTTGAAAGAAATGAAAGAGAAAAATGAAATAGAAAATCAAACTTTCAAAAGAATCTATAAACTTGTTAAGGGAGGAATGTTCAGAAGCAAATCACACTTGAAAATCTACATGGAGCAACATGGGTTGATTAAAAAGAAGGGAAAGAATGAAGCTTAAACCTACTTATAAAGCACCTTTTAGAAGAAGGAGAGAAGGAAAGACAGATTACAGAAGAAGACTTAAACTTTTGCTTTCAAAAAAACCAAGGTTTGTCGTAAGAAAAAGCTTAAAATATATAAGAGCTCATATAGTTGAGTTTGAAAAAAAAGGAGACAGAACTTTAGTGTTTGTTCTGTCAAAAGAATTGAAAAAGTTTGGGTGGAACTATTCTTGTGACAATTTACCTGCTTCTTACCTAACCGGGTTACTTGCCGGTAAAAAAGCCTTAGAAAAAGGAATAAAAGAAGCTGTCTTGGACTTGGGTTTAAACCCTTCGACAAAAGGTTCAAGGGTTTATGCTTGTGTGAAAGGAGCTTTGGACGCTGGGTTAAAGTTGAACGTGAGTGAAGACGTTTTGCCAAGCGAAGAAAGAATAAAAGGAATGCATATTTCTACTTATCTTAAAAAGTTTAGAAATATGCCAGAAGATTTTGAAAACGTTAAAAGGAAAATTTTAGGCGGATAGCATGGAAGAAGAGAAAGTAGAAGAAGAGCTGCCGAAGGTTGAAGCAGTTTCTGCTTTAGAAAAGTGGCAGCCCAAAACTTCTTTGGGAAAAGAGGTTTTTGAAGGAAAGATTACTGATATAGAAGAAATTTTCAAGTCTGGAAGAAGAATTACCGAACCTGAGATTGTTGATAAGCTTTTGCCTGGTTTGAAGAATGAGCTTATACTTATCGGTGGGAGAACAGGAAAGGGTGGTGGGATACAGAGAATCCCTGTTAAAATAACTGCAACCATGCATAAGTCTGGAAGAAGGTTTACTACTAACGCGTTTGTTGTTGTCGGGAATGAAGATGGGATAGTTGGGGTTGGAAAGGGTTCTGCACCAGAAACAAGGGATGCTATAAACAAAGCGATTCAAAAAGCAAAGCTAAACTTGATAAAAGTTAGGCGTGGCTGCGGAAGTTTTGAGTGTAGTTGTGAGGAGAATCATTCCATACCTTTTAAAGTAAAGGGAAAAAGTGGTTCGGTTAGAGTTGTCCTAATACCAGCACCAAAAGGTGTGGGTTTGGTTGCAAGTGATGAGGCAAAGAAAATTTTAAGGCTAGCAGGAATAAAAGATGTTTGGGTAAAGACTTTTGGAAACACTAGTACGAGAATTAACTTGATAAGTGCAATTTTTGATGCTTTGAAAAAACTTTATTTTTATGAAAGAGGCGAGTAAATGTTTGCAGTGATAAGGATAAGGGGGAAAGCTAGAAGAGAGGTTGAAGATACTTTGAAAATGCTGAGGTTGAAGAACGTTAATAATTGTGTGATTCTACCAGAAAAACCTGATTTTAAAGGGATGTTACAAAAAGCCAAGGATTTTGTAACTTGGGGGGAAATAGAGAAGGAGACTTTAGTTGAGCTGCTTAAAAAAAGGTTGAGAGCAAGAGGAAACAAAAGAGTTGATGAGAAGATTCTAAAAGAAACAACAAACTTTGATAATTTTGAAGATTTTGCTTCTGCCCTGATCGAAGAAAAAGTAAAAATAAAGGATTTTGAAAGGTTAAACCCTGTTTTTAGGCTTACCCCTCCTTCAAAAGGTTTTAAGTCGGTTAAAGAGGCTTATCCGAAAGGGGATTTGGGGTATAGAGGGAAAGAAATAAACGAGTTGATAAAGAGGATGATTTGATGGTTGTCAGAAAGAAGAAAAAAGTAAGAAAATACAGAGGACATAGAACTTATGGTTATGGAAGCCATAAGAAACACAGA
>JBMFPE010000077.1:0-1980 GCA_049969275.1 Candidatus Aenigmatarchaeota archaeon
GTAATTTCAATTCTCACGCTCCTTTTAGCCAAAAAAGAT
This sequence comes from Candidatus Aenigmatarchaeota archaeon, assembly GCA_049969275.1. Lineage (GTDB taxonomy): Archaea > Aenigmatarchaeota > Aenigmatarchaeia > CG10238-14 > SCSR01 > JAVZHQ01. The sequence goes on from JBMFPE010000077.1 coordinate 40, forward strand.
TTAGCTCTAGCTTTAAACTTCAACCCTCAAATCCTTTATCTTTCCAAAGTTCAAGGCTCCAGCCTCCTTGTCCAAAGCTACAGCAAAAAGATTTTCAAGATCAACTTCTTCCTTCAAAATTGGCGATAGCAAATCTTCCTTTGAAATTACGTTTATTTCAACGCCAGAAGCCAAAGGAGAAAAAGCAGGCAAGCAAATAAAATTTTTTTCATTCTTCATCCTCCCATAAAGCAAGCAAGGAACTTTTACTTTGTCAAAGCCTTTCCTCAAAACCAAGGAAGGTTGCTCATGTCCTATTATCAAAACTTCCATTCCTTTTGGATATTCAATTTTTTTATGTCCATGAGCAAACAAAATTCCTTGAGAAAAGAAAAAAGGTTGGAAAAGCTTTACTTCAAGCTTACTTATTATGTTTAGCAGGTAATTATCATGATTCCCCCTTACCAAAATTATTTCCTTAACTTTTTCCCTCAAAAAACTTATAAGCTCTTTCACTTCCCTCCATTCCTGCTGAGAGGCTGAGCCAAACTCATGCTTCAAGTCCCCGTTTATTATTATCTTTTCTGCCTCTGTTTCCTTAAGAATTTCTTTTAAATCTTCCTTCATTTCCTTAAGCTGGACTTGAGGAACAAAAATTCCTTGTTCAGCTAGATAAAGCTCTTCCCCGAGCTGCAGGTCAGAGATAGCTACTGCCCTTAATTTTTCAAGAAATATTGCCCTAAAGCCGTTGACAGTGAAAATTCCTTCAAAAATTTCCATTCACTTTTCCTCCACATAAACCACAGCGTCCTTGTGAATAAACTTTGCTTTTCCCTTAGTCTCGAGAACAATCCATTTGTCCACTTCCTTCAAAGTTCCCTCTAGAGGAATTGTTGTGTCCCCCATCGCTATTATTATCCTAACCTTTTTTCCTATTAGCTCCTTCATATCTTCTCACTTTCAAGATAGTTTTCTATTTCCTTAACTAAAACGTTAACCTTCTTGCAGCATTCCTCATGTCTTTCAAGAAATTCGTTAAAGGAAAGTTCTTGGTAAATTTCACAACTTACTTTATTATCTCTTGTAGTCCAACAACAGTAAAATTTGGAGCTAACAAGTGGTTTAACTATTTCTAAAGTAGCTTTTACATTCTCTAAATACCCAGGCAAACCCAGCATTTTCTTAGCATCTTCCAACCTTTTTCTTACACACGTCATTCATGCTTCACCCTTTCCATAACTTTTTTATGAAGTTCAAGCAATAATTTTTTCCTGTCTTCCATCAGCACTACATCACTTTCACCTAAAGCTATGAGAGTATGAGAAAATGGGCTTGGGACATTACTTTCAGGCAAAAATTCATATTTTATCCTTCCTTTTTCTACTTGCTCCAAAAGCCATTTTGCATGCTCGACATCCATAAAATCTTGCATAACTTCACGATAAGTTTCTTCAACAACCGGAAAATTTTCAAATTTTTCACAAACTCTTAGCAAGCGATCTGCGTTGAACTGTTGCCTAGCAACTTTTATTTCATACCCTTTATAATTTCTTAATATCATTAAGCTTCGAGTTGCACAATGTCTAAACCTTCTTTTTATGAGCTCAGTTTGCCTCAAAGCTTTTCTTAAAATTTCGCTAAGATTTTCAGGCCTAAGCAATTTTACTAATTCTTTTGGGTCAACTTTTTCTGTTTCTCTTTTGAGTATTTTCTCCCTTAAGCTAACTATATCTAGCCAGCCTTTGCCTAAAGGTTCGCAAGGAATTGAAATAACAAAACCATTGTCGCTTATCGTCAAGCCAACAGATTTCTTAAGCTTTTTTGTTAGCAAATAACCAAAAGCTCGAGACAAAGCATCGTTAATTCTCCTTCCAAACAAAGTGTGAAAAATTATGTATTGATTTCCTTTCTCGTCAATATAATTTTCTACGAGAATAGTTTTTTCATCTGGAAATCTCATTG
>JBMFPE010000078.1:0-1946 GCA_049969275.1 Candidatus Aenigmatarchaeota archaeon
TCTTCTCGATGCTCTTATAAACTTTTCAAAGGAATACCTTCCTTCATCAACCGGTGGAACGATGGATGCTCCTATTGTTTTAACCAAAAAACTTGATCCAAAAGAAATCGATGATGAGGTTTACTCCATGGAAATAATAGAAGAATATCCAAAAGAATTTTACTATAAAACACTACAAGAAGAAATGCCTTCTTCGGTAACGATAAAACAAGTAAAGGACATTTTGGATGATGAAGAGAAGAAGTTTCATATTAATTTTACCCATGAAGTTTCTTCAAATGCTATAGAAGATTCACCAAAAGAGAGTTTGTATGTTTCTTTGAAAACAATGAACGAAAAAATAGAAAAACAGTTTGAGCTGTATAAAAAACTTAATTCCATAAAGTTAAGCGATGCTGCAGAAAGATTGATAACAAGCCATTTCTTACCAGACATAATCGGTAACCTTCATTCTTTTTCTAAGCAAGAATTTAGATGTGTAATTTGCAATACGCGTTATAGAAGGCCACCTTTAAATGGAAAATGTCCAAAGGATGGGGGAAGGCTTTTATTAACAATCCCAAAAGGAGGGATAGAAAAATACGTTGACATAGCACTAGAAATAGCAAAAAATTATCAAGTAAGTGAAACACTCCTACAAAGAATACAACTTATAAAAAAAGAACTTTCTCAAAACTTTCAAGAAGATAAAAAGAAACAATTTTCGATTTCAAGCTTTTTGTAAAGTTAATATTTAATAAGCAAAAGTTTAGAATGTTTTAATCCTTAGGTTTTGAGATGAAATTTGTAGTCGATTTAATGCTTGGTAATCTAGCAAGATGGTTAAGGATGCTTGGTTACGACACGTTATATGGAATAAAAGATGACGAAGAGTTAATCCGTATTTCTAAGAATGAAAAAAGAATATTGATAACTAGCGATAGAAAACTAGCAAGAAAGGCTGAAAACGTTATTTTTATAAAGAATGGTCTAAGCATAGAAGAACAACTTCTTCTTCTCAAAAAAGTAATAAACTTAAAGATTCCAAGAGAACCACAACTTCGTTGTCCAAATTGTAACTTTATTCTAAGAAAAGCAAAAAAGGAAGAAATCAATATTTTGAAGGAAGAAATGGAAAAGAAAAAAAGGAAGTGGAAAGAAACAAAAAATGTTTATTTTTGTGAAAGATGTAAAAAATTCTATTGGGAAGGTTCGCATTGGAAAAACATTAAAAAAGTTTTAGAAAAATTACAAAAATAAAATTAAAATTTTAGGTTTATAAACTAAAGATTAAACACAAAGTTTATCGGTATTTTTTTTGTTATCTCTTAAAAGTTTTGTTGATTCTTTTCTCAATTTATCTCCAAACTCCTTTATGCTTTCCTTTTCTCTCCTCTTTTCTTCTAATAACGCATACCACTTCTTGAGGTCGGTGTAATCGTTTACGTTAATATAAAGAATATTTTCTAAAACGATCGCGTACAATCCTTCTTCTATTAAAGAGTGCGTAAGTTTAATCTCGTAGAGACCATGAACATCTTTGGCTCTTTTTATTAATCGAAATAATATATCAGCTCTAGCAAAAATAAGAGAAGCAAACAACTTCTCTCCTTCTTTCGGTTCACAGTTTTTTCTAGCACTTATTACTCTATTCTCATCCACAACACATTTCGTTTGAGCTTTTAAGGATTTTTCTCCGCCTTTATAATTTTCTTGAGGAATAACTCCCCAAACAACCTTCGCACCTTTGTTTTCTATTAGCTCTTTTGCTTTTTCTACAAAATCTTTAATTTCCTCGTTTACGCTTATGTTTTCTTTTCCTTCAAAAATAGAATCCCCAGCAACGATTAATAAAAAAGCGGGTTTATCTATGATATTCTTTTTTTCACCAAAAGAGAGTAATATATCTTTAGTTCCTACATCTTCGGATAGTTCTACGTATATACATTCAGCACCTATTCCCTTTC
>JBMFPE010000079.1:0-1927 GCA_049969275.1 Candidatus Aenigmatarchaeota archaeon
ATTATTAAAAAGCCTAGGATTAAGTACAAAAGTATATCCATAGGAAGAAAAGATAGACCAAAGAATGATGAGAGAATTATAAGGAAAGTTATCCCTAAAGTTGGAATTATAACTGCAGTCATTAAGTACATCAAAGCCATCGGGTTAAGCTGAGCCCCATACCTTCTTATCTCAATTCTCTGGTCTATTGCTAAACCATTAACGATTTCTCTTAAGGTTACTGCTATGTCCGAACCTGCTCTCATCCCGTTAACTAACTGCCAGATTACCCTTCTGAAATAGAGAGAAGGGTTTCTCCATGACATGTTTTCCAAAGCTTCGATTTCAGAAACTCCAGCGTTGATCTCTCTTACCGCTTCTTCAAATTCTTCTGAAACCAGACCATAATCTCCTGCAGCAACAGAAACCAAAGCATTAAAAAGAGTAACCCCTGACCTAACTTGAATTAACAGATGCCTTAAAGCATACAGCAAATCCCTTTCTAAAAGCCTTATTTTTTTGATCAAAATCATTTTTGGGTAAAGTATGATATAGTAAAAAACTACAAAAGCTACTCCTACGTCCAAGGAAAGCATCATCACAAGATAAGTTGGAGTAAAAGCCGCAAGAGGGTTTAAAGGGTTGGATAAAATTCCCAGAAAAATTGTTAAGAAAATCAGCAAAGCAAACCAGAATAAAGCAGTGAAAATTGCTAGAGCAACGTAATCTCTTGGGTTCAGGTTAACTTTTGCTTGCTTAAGTTCATAGCTTAAAGAGGGAAAAAATTTTGCTATCTCTTTGCTTACACCAAAAAATTTTCTTGCAAAATTCAAAGCTGTTTCGGTTTTAAAGGGAAGTAAGGGAACCCTCAAGTTTTCAACTCCTTCATCAAATCTCCAAGCAACCTCTCTGGACTAATATTGGTTTTTATTGCACTTATTATTTTTTCTGGTTCAGAATAATACTCAGAAATAACAAACCCAACAGTGTTAACAGTGTTTATATTGTGCCTAACCATCCAGTCAATAACCATTTGCCTTTCTGCCAGCTCTTGAGAAATTTCTTGGTCTGTCATCCCAGTGTAAAGCTTTAAGTCGTCCATTATCCTCATGCTTGTCTTGAAAGGAATTATCTCATCCTTGTCAACTCTCCACCTAAACAAAGTGTTGAGCTGAACTCCTCTTTCGCTTGGGATAATTTCTGAAAGCTGGAAAACTCTTCTTATCCCTTTTCTTCTATCCCTGTGCATTGCCAATATTATATGCAAAGCCTCTAAAAGCATTTCTGGAACGTTTATTGGCGGGTTAACCAATCTTCTAACAGTTTGCTCAGCAGTATCTGCATGCAATGTTGAATAAACTGAATGACCAGTATGCATAGCTTCAAACAAAACTTCAGCCTCTCTTGCCCTTCTTATTTCTCCTACTATTATCCTGTCTGGTCTCATTCTTAAAGCGTTGACCATTAAATCTAACATAGAGACTTCACCCTTCCCTTCAGGGTTCGGCTCTCTTGTTGTTAGAGGAACCCAGTGCAAGAAATCTGGGAGCTGAATCTCTCTAGTGTTATGGGCTACTACGTTATTACAGATAAAACTTTCGTTTTCTGGAACACTTAAGTCATAAACATAACCTTCAAAATCTCTCTTCCTTATTTCTTTCACTTTATCCCAAAAAATGTCGTTATAAGCCTTTGTTAGAACTTCATTTCCACCATCGTTTGCAACCTTACTCACTATTTCTTTCTCTCTTCCTACGTTTGATTTGATGTAATCTCTGTGCCAAGATTTCCAACTTTTATAGGTCCTTTCAACCCCAACTTCATCTTTTATCAGCCTTTTAAGAACAGGTAAAGGAACAACATCAGGAACGTCGTGAGCTTTCTTGTGCAGCAAATTTAACAATTTTTCGTTGTTTTTTTCTTGTAAAAACCCAATTTCATACAAGAA
>JBMFPE010000080.1:0-1922 GCA_049969275.1 Candidatus Aenigmatarchaeota archaeon
AAAACATGAAGAGGAAAAGAAAAGTATGCTAACTTTCTGGTATTCTTATTAGAAAAAACATCAAAATGCTTTCTTAAAATTTGCAAACCTCCCCTTGACCATCTAACCCTTTGTTTCCACCATCTGTTAAAGCTTTCAGGAGCAATAGTTAAAACTTCTGCCTTTCTTTCGCTTATAACCTTATAGCCTGCTTTATGAATTTTTATGGTCATGTCAAAATCTTCAACTGAAGTATCGTCATCAAAGTAGCCTGCTTTTGCTAAGGCCTCTTTTCTGTAGGCAGTAAGAGGACCAGGAGCTACCATTATAGCGTCTAAAAAACCTTGGCAAACCCTTTGAAACCCTTGGTGAAGGTATTCTAGGCTTTGAGGAAGGGTTAAAAGCTTGTTTTTGTTCAGAACCTTAACAGTTCCTGCGACAGCTCCAACTTCTGGGTCAACGAAATATTTTACAAGTTTTTTTAAAGATTTTTTCTTTGGAAAAGAGTCTGCATCCACTGTAACTATTATATCATGAGAAGAAGCTTTTACCCCTGTGTTAAGAGCAAAAGCTTTACCTTTGTTCTTCGAGTAGCTTATCAGTTTTATTTTTCCCTCTTTTTCAAACTTCCTACAAATCTCTAAGGTTTTGTCTGTAGAGCCATCGTTTATCACTATTATTTCTTTTTCTGGATAATCTAAAGCTAAGACTGATTCTATGACTTTACCTACAGTTGATTCTTTATTGTAAGCAGGAATTAGTACAGAAATAGGCTCTTCAAAACTTCCCTTTTTAAACTCTTTCTTTCTCATGCTCAAGTAAATAGTAAGCCAGAGCGAGTTTAAACAAATGAAAATCAGGATTTCACAGGTCAAAACAAGCTCTGCCGTCGGGTCTAGCATACTTTATTATTTATTAAATAAAAAGAAATTTTTTAACTTTTTCTTAGGTTCAAGAGGTAATCGTGCAGGCTATCGTCAGACTTATAGCCAAGGAGATAAATTCCGTCTGCTCCATTTTTTAAACCAGCGTTTATGTTTTCTATAGGTTTATCAACAATAACAGAAACTCCTAGAATTACTTTCTTTCCTTTTGCTCTTGCTACAGTTTCTCTAACGTTTCTTGCAATCTCTAAAGGATTATCGTCATAAGCCATTAGAAGTAAGCCGTCAAAAATGTTTGCCTGAAGCTCAACGTATTGCCCGTTAGCTCTTGCAGGCTCTATCATCCCCATAGTAGTTCCATACTTTTCAAAACCTGGAAACCTTGAAACAATATCGTTAACAGCATATTCTATAAGCTTTGCTCTTGCATAATAGTAAGTCTCGTCTTCTTTGCTCCAACCACTTTTGTCAAGAATAAAAGGAGGTTTGGGAGTATAGTTGTAAACATCAAAGCCAAAATTTTGAAGGATATAATCTCTTATATCTTGGTTATAGCCTTCGTCAAAAGTAAAAAATCTTATGTGATCAAAACCTAAGCCGTCTGGTTTGGCTATGCTTATTGTTTCATTTATAACTTTAGCGATAAAGTCCCTGTAGGGTTTGTAGAGGGGGTTTATGCAAGTATAATGCCCTGGCTCAACATAAAATCCTTCTACAGGCTTTCTCTCAACCTTTGCTATATTTTCTGGAATTAAACCTCTTTCTATATAATAATCGAAATAATAGTAGTAAAGTTGCAAATCATTTTCTTTCAGGTATTTTGCATAATCTGATACATGACCGTATTCTTCAAAGCTCAAATTTTTAGTTTTAATTTCTTCGTACATACTTCTGCTAAAAACAGAATAGCTAAAGTAAACTTTTGTTCCCAAATTATGAAGCCTATCGACTAAATTTTTCAATTCTTCCGGCTCACTTCCGTTTAAAGGTAAAACATCATCTTCTGCGAAAACCGAAAGTAAGATTATATCTGGCTTATATTTTTCAACTTTCTCAAAA
>JBMFPE010000081.1:0-1839 GCA_049969275.1 Candidatus Aenigmatarchaeota archaeon
CTAAGCCAATAGTATTGTATCTTCTTATCAAATCCTTCAGTTCCTCTTTTTTTGCGATTTTTTCTTCCTTAACCATCTTCACACCTCGATTTTTACTGGCTTGCTCATGGTGAGTTTGAGCAAAACTTCTTTTATGTTTTGCTTACCTTTTGGAAGTTTTGCTTTCAACGCTTCTATAACAGCCTCTACATTTTCGGCAATTTCCTCGTCTTTCATGTTTTCTTTCCCGACTAAACACTGAACAACTGGCGAATCTTTTATTCTGATTCTCACTGATTTTTTATAATTTTCAACAACTTTCTCTACATTCCCACTTATTATTTTTGGCATCTTCCCCCTTGGCCCAAGAAACTGACCGAAATATTTACCTATTAAAGGCATCAATTTTGGTTCGGCCAGGAAAAAATCTGTATTTTTTGCGATTCTTCTAGTCTCTCTTTTATTCTTACCAATTTTTTCTACATCAGCACTTGTCAGAATTTGGGCATCAACATTTTTTATAGTGTCAGAAAAAACAATAACTTTTGCCTCGCTTCCTCTCCCATGAGGTAAAACAACATCTTCAGTTATTTTATTTTCAGGCTTTTTTGTGTCCAATTCTTTGAGGTTAACTATCAAATCAAAACTCTGAAGAAAATTCCTTTTTTTAGATTTTTCTCTCAATTCCTTTATTTTTGCCATTATTTTTTCTTTCATCTATACCTCCTGCCTAGGCAGTGATTGCGGTATATTTTACATATGTATATAAAGCTTATAAAATTAACTAGAAAGTTTTTCGATTTCGTCCAGAGCAAGAATGATATTTTCAATTTTTTTTCTTGCGTACAAGCTTGGAATACTTTCAATACTTTTAACTAAAAAATGTTTTGTCTTGTAAATCAAGTAAGGGTTTTTATTTCCAGCGTTTAACGATTTAAGGAATTGGTTTAAGTAAATACTAGCATACTTTAGTTCGCTAAAAAGGAAAGCATCTCGAAATCTTTTTTGTCCATCAAGTAATTCTTGGGTCTTGTCTAAGAAAATCAAGCTCAGATTTTTATAACTTTCTTTACTTAAAACTTCATACAATTCGTTCAATTCTTTTGAGGCATCTTCAACAATACTTTCTAAATTTTTCTTTTTAGTTTTTTTTCCTCCAAACAGTCTAGAAAGAATTAACCAAGTGGCAATACCCAAGGCAGGTGTGCTTACAGCAGCAACAAAGAGACCGGTAGCTTCCATCAATATTAAATTGTTTTTTAGAATTTATTTTAAAATATGGTCCCATTTACCTTCTTCAATTTCTTTTATAATTTCTTTTGGTTTCTTTCCTTCAACAGTCACAGGCATACTGACAGCAGTCCCTATAACTTGCTTTACTGCGGCTTTCAAATCCTTAGCAAGCATTCCTCCCATCTTGATTTTTGCAATTTTTACACATTGCTCCATGGTTAAATTTCCAACGCTTGTTTTCCCGCCTGCCTTTTCTTCTTCAGTTATTTTTGCTTTTTCTATGCCCAACTCTTTCTTTATCAAACTGGAAGTTGGTGGCAACCCTACAGAAATTTCAAACTCTTTGCTTTCTTTATCTATTATAATTTTTACTGGTACTTGCATTCCTTCATACTCTTTTGTTTTTTCATTGATTTTTTTGAAGACATCCCCTATGTTAACCTTATAAACACTAAGTTTTGGTGCAGTTGTCGGTCCAGGAGAAGCTTTCCCACCTTCAACCATTATTTCAATAGTTTCTTTCTCTCCCATTGTAATCATTTGCTCGCTTTTTCCAATACTTTAACAAATTCTACACTCACAGTTACAGGTATAGGCACGGCAACTTCAAGCAATTCTATGGTAACT
>JBMFPE010000082.1:0-1811 GCA_049969275.1 Candidatus Aenigmatarchaeota archaeon
GACCCATTCTAAAATTTTTAGAAACGTTTTTTGCGATTTGAGTTGTTGTAGCGCATTCATTTTTTTCAATAAAATTAAGAATGTATTCTTTTATTTCCGCCATCGTTGGTCTAAATTCTTTTGTAACAACGTAGTTTCTTTTGTATTCTTTTGGAGAATAATAAAGCCCAATCTCAGGTACTACATCATGAATGTAGTAATATTTTGCATCAGTAAAATTGTACTTTTCTAAAGTTGCAACACTCCAAGAAAGTTTTTCATCTATTTCCTTAAAAGCTTTTAAGTCTCCTTCATTTGTTGTATTGAAAATAAATTGGGTTGCAAATTGGTTTGCTACATCTTTTGCAATATCGCTGTAGTTTTGAGTAATTATAAATAGCTTTCCAAAGGCCCTTATCTGCCTTGAGATTTCTGAGATTACTGAGTTGTAGTTTTCTTGATAACGTGAAAAGCGGTATGCTTCATCTATGCATATTAGTATTCCCTTCTTTTCCTTTACCTCTTTCCAAACCTTTCTTAAAAGTATTTCACCATAGAATGTTTTTGAAGCTTCGTTTAAACTTGAGAAATCAAAAACAATATTCTTTTCAAAATACTCTTTTGGAATCTCGCAAGTTCTTATGTTGAAAAGGGATTTTACGTTTTGTTTTATATAAAGCAAAGAGCTTCTTTGTATTTCATTCTTTGTTCTATCTATTCTCTTTTCAAGATTGTGGTTGAAGGTAACCCAATCCTTTGAGTCTTTTGCAATCTCTCTGAGTATGCTTGGAACATACTGAGCGATTACTCCAACTTCTCTTATTGGATAGGTTATCAAAAAAGCACTTATGAACGCTTCAGTATCATCAAAAGGGTTTGGTATGGATTTTGAGAGGTCTACTATATCATAACCCATTGAAAGGTAAGCATCCGTTGATTTAAAAGAAAAAATTATTTTTTGATCCTTGTCAAAGTTTCTAGTAAATACCTAGAAAGAAAAGTTTTTCCAGTACCGGAGCTTCCAGCTATTAAAACATTCTGATTGTTTTTGTTTTCAATGTACCTTTTTAGGTTTATGGGTCTTTTTGGTATTTTCTTTCTACTAAAAACATTCTTAACCGGTGTTGGGGAATTTAAAAAGATAGGTTTTACCTCTTCAACAACTCCACCAACTCTTGTTGAACCTTTTTCTATTGGAATCTTTGAAAAAACAACCTCAAAGAATGAAAAAGATAAGTATATGAAAACTATCGAAGCTATCAGTATTCCTATATTCATCGAGATAAAAGCTACTATAACGGCTATGAAGAGTCCGATGCCGCAAAGAAATGTTGTAAACAAAAACCTTAAAATACTTGGTGAATGTGTAAAAGAAAACTTTGAATAGTCTTTAAAGTGTTTGTAGATTTCAAGAATGATTGAAAGAATGATACCTATTAAAGCTACATCCAAAAAACTCAATTCTAGTATATACCCCATGCTTTTATTTATTTTTTTAAAATTTTAAATACTAATCCATTTATTCTATTTTATTTTTTGAATTTTATCTTCTTCTTTTTTGCTGTTTTTTCATCTTTTGAAAGCAAAACGATTCTACTTGGTATATGCTCGCCACTTTCAATATAGTTTGTTTCCTCTGCTAAAGCTTTAGCAAACTCTCTTATTTCTTCCATAGTTGGCATGTCCTCAAGCTTTAGCCCTCTTGATGGGTTCCTTGCACCACCAACAAAAACAAAAGCCTTAACCTCAACATAATCTGGTTGAGCTATCGAGATTAATTTTGCATAACCCTTTGGGTTTTTAAAGTTTAAACCTTTTACAAGAGTCATCCT
>JBMFPE010000083.1:0-1789 GCA_049969275.1 Candidatus Aenigmatarchaeota archaeon
TTCTATAAGCTCTCCTTCCCAAATTTTTTCTACCATACCATCACTTATTCTTTATAATTCAGCTTATGATTTAAATTTTTAATTGCGTCCTGCATTTGTTACAAACATTCTTTGTCTTTCTGTCAACGTCAATGATAGTGTTAGAAAAACTCATCACACATTCTGGGTTCTGGCAATGTCTTAATCCCAAGACATGGCCCATTTCATGTACAGCTTTTTTAACAGCTCTTTCTATTAAAAGTTTCTCGTCAAAAGCCTGTCTGTAAAATTCTGGGTTAAGTCTGGCTAGCGAAACTACTGCCACGTTTCCACTTAGCTGGGCTTGGCCAAAAACAAAATTCAAGTCTTCGGCATACAAGTCTTGGTCGGTTATTCCCAGAACCCTGCCTTTAAAATTTCTTGAAATAAAATCCAAGATTTGAGGAGCCAGATACTGATGTCTGTAAGGGTTGTAAAACTCCTTTGGTAGACCTTTTTCTGGAAGAATTTCTGAGATAAAACCAAAAGCATCTCTTAACTCATCTCTCACTTTAGTTAAAACCTCTTCTGGAACTTTTCCAAACGGAACTATTCTTAATTTCATAATTAAATAATGGTTAAATTAATTAAAAGGGTTGATGGGACGAGTGGGATTTGAACCCACGACACACCGGTCTTCAGCCTCAACTAGAGTGAGAGGGTAAATTCAGCTTTTTTTCTTTTATTTGGATTTGAAAATCCAATTTCTTTCATCCACATTTCTAAGTTTTTCTTACTTCCCACATACCTCTCACTCTATCGGTTGCTCTCCCGGGCTGAGCTATCGTCCCGTTTCTTAATTTATTTGCCTCTTTTTTAATAAATTTATTTTTTACTTAACCTAAACTTTATCCCTTCTTTCAGAATAAAAATCAAAACACCCAAAACAACTCTCACTCCTCTTAACACTCCACTTTTTTTCTTATAAAAAACTTTAACAGGAACTTGTTTAATTTTAAGCTTATTCTTCAAAGCTTCGATAAAAAGTGCGTTCTCTATGATATAACCACCATAAACAGCTTTACTTAGAGTTTTAATCCTATTTCCAGCTATAGCCATTAAGCCACAATTAGTATCCTTAAACTTGGTTCCAAAAAATAAGTTAAAAGAATTTCTCCAGACAAAATTTCCCAACCTATGTCTAAAAGGAAGACTCTTAAAATTTCTGTAACCTGTAACAAACTCTGCCTCTCCTGATTTTATTGGAGCTAAAAGTTTTATCGCTTCTTCTGGCGGGTATTGCAAGTCGGCATCAAGAAGTACAAGAGCTTCGATGTCCTTTCTTTTTTTCAAGTACTCAAAACCTGTTTTCAAAGCTTCACCCTTTCCCTTATTAACATTGTGTCTTAAAACAATTGCTCCAGCTTTTTTTGCTAGCTCATTAGTTTTGTCAGAAGAATTATCGTCTATGACTATCGGAAAAATTTTTAATTTTTTAACTCTCCTTACAACCTCGAAAATTGTTTTTTCTTCGTTATAAGCTGGGATTAGACTAAAAACTTTCATAAATAGGTTAAGAAAAGGCAAACTTTTAAAGTTAAATATCCTTAACTTCTGCCCACCAATAAAATCTAGTCAAGTCTAGCATATCCATGAAAGAATAGAAAGCTTCTCTGGAAAGGAATGTTTTTTTAGCACCATTTAAGTGAAACTCAAAAATTTTTCTTTCAGTCTTTAATTTTTCAAAATCCTCTTTGTAGAAACCAATATTTTCATATTTATTCCTTGTAAATTCTGAAAATTTTTCAACTTCTCTTTTATCTATTTTTAA
>JBMFPE010000084.1:0-1762 GCA_049969275.1 Candidatus Aenigmatarchaeota archaeon
AGAAGATGGGGGTTTCCCACCGAAAACTCGGAAATCCTTCTAAAGCGTGTAATAGAATCCACATCCAACGAAGGCGATTTAGTTATGGACTTCTTTTTAGGAAGTGGAACAACAACAGCAGTAGCACATAAACTAAAAAGAAAATGGATTGGCGTGGAGATAGGCGAGCATTTCTGGACAATCGTTTTGCCAAGGATGAAGAAAGTTTTAGCTTATGATAAATCTGGAATCTCAAAAGAAAAAGATGTGAAAGAAAAATACAATGAGAAAACAGCAGGAGGCTTTTTCAAATACCAAATCTTTGAACAATATGAAGATGCACTCGACAACATTGAACTTAAGGAAAATGAAAGAATGCGAAAACTTTTCGAAGACGAGTACCTTATAAAGTACTTTCTTGATTTTGAAACAAAGGAAAGTCCCTACCTACTTAACATTGAGCAGCTTAAGAATCCTTTTGCGTATAAACTTAAAGTAAACCTTTCAGAGGTTGGTGAACCAAAAGAAACAGTTGTTGATATACCTGAAACGTTTAACTATCTTCTTGGATTAAAAGTAAAGAAATTAAAAATAAGAAACAACAACGGCAGAAAATACTTATTTGTTCTTGGTGAGAAAGAAGGCAAGAATGTAGCAGTTGTTTGGAGAGAGTACGATGATAACTGGAGCGATAACGACTTCAAGATGGACAAAGAATTTATCACAAGAGAACTTCAACCTTGGTCGCCTCATGTTGTTTATGTAAACGCTCAAAGTATCTTAGCACCTAACTTTGGTAGCTTTACTCTAGAAATTCGGTATATAGAACCAGAGTTTAAGAAACTGATGGAGGTGTAAGTTATGAGCATAGAAAAATATTTCGTCCTGTTTAAGTACCTACTTTCTCTCTTTGGAGTAAGCGACTTTAAAGACTTGCTAGAAAAACTAAGAAGTGCAAAAGAAGGCGTGGATAGTGATGGAAGAAGCTATTTTATGAGCGTTCTAAGGACCCTTGAAAACATTAAGATTTCAGAAAACAACCTCATGAGGTATGATGAAAACATACAATCTTATGTAAGAAAGATAAACTACAAACGTGAACCTGTTTCTCTAAAGTACTTTCAGTACCTTGCCATACTTTTTGCAGAAATTGTCTTAGATAACTTAAAGAACAGAAAGATAGAGTTTTTAAACGAACTTAACCAATTTCTAGAGAGATACAAAAGAGAAAATGAGATTGAAATCTCACCTTTTAACGAGAGCGATTTAAAAAAGCTTGCTTTCTATATGGCAACAGGTTCTGGTAAAACGTTAATTGCCCATATAAACTACTACCAATTTTTTAACTATAACTTGTTCTCACCCGACAACATCCTCTTCATAACGCCCAACGAAGGACTTTCAAAACAGCATTATGAAGAACTTCAGAAAAGCGGAATACCCTGCAAGCTTTACACCGGAAGTTTAAGCGAAGCATCAAGAAATGAAAGAGAAGTCCTTGTAATTGAAATTACAAAGTTTGTAGAAGAGAAAAAAGGCGGTGGAATAAGTTTACCTGTTGATGCATTTGAAGGAAAAAACCTGATTTTTGTGGACGAGCGACACAAGGGAAAAAGGTCAGAAGAGCAAAAGTGGACAAAAATCAGAGACGAACTGGCAAAAGATGGATTCGTGTTTGAATATAGTGCAACTTTTGGACAAGTCTTAAGTGAAAGCAACAGAGAAATACTTGAGGAATATGCAAAATCGATAGTTTTTGATTATTCTTATAAGTACTTTTACT
>JBMFPE010000085.1:0-1716 GCA_049969275.1 Candidatus Aenigmatarchaeota archaeon
GAAAGGATAAAGCGATAGAAGCTATTTTAACGGTAGAAAAAGAATCACACATAATTGGACTTACAGAGAAAATTGAAAAAATGTTAGGTGAATGAAATGGAAAAAAAGGAATTAATTAAAAATGGTAAAAGGGTTGATGGAAGAACTCCTGAAGAGTTAAGACCTGTGGAAATGAAAATTGATGTAGTTAGTAGAGCTGATGGTTCTGCTCTTGTTAGGTTTGGTAACACTGTAGCTATAGCTTCAGTTTATGGACCAAGAGCTTTGTTTCCCAGACATTTACAAGAATCGGAAACTTGTTTGGTTAGGTGCAGGTATAACATGGCACCTTTTTCTGTTGATGAAAGAAAATCTCCTGGTCCTGACAGAAGAAGTATTGAATTAACAAAAGTGATTAGACTTGCTTTAGAGCCTGTAATTTTTGTTGAGGATTTCCCAAGAGCAACTATTGATATCTTTATTGAAATTCTACAGGCCGATGGTTCAACAAGAGTAACAGCTATAAACGCTGCTTCTTTAGCTTTAGCTAGTGCTGGTGTGCCGATGAAGGATTTGGTTGCAGCTTGCTCTGTCGGAAAGATTGACGGAACTTTAATTCTGGACTTGAATGGAGACGAGGATAAAAACTCTGAAGCTGATTTGGCTTTTGCTATGATGCCTACAAAAAATAAAGTTACACTTCTGCAGATGGACGGAAATTTAACTAAAGAAGAAATCGGAAAACTTTTAGAAACTGCAAGAAATACTTGCAAGAAAATTTATGAGATGCAAAAAAGTGTTTTAAAAGAAAAATACAGGAGAGTTGAATGATGGAAGAAAAATATGCGTTAGAGCTTATAGAAAAGGGAAAGAGGATCGACGGAAGAAAGTTTGATGAATTTAGAAAGATAGAGATAGAGCAAGGGATAATAAAAAAGGCAGAAGGTTCTGCTAGAGTAAAACTTGGAGAAACAGAAGTTATAGCAGGAGTTAAGATGGAGTTTGGCACCCCTTTTCCTGATACCCCTGAAGAAGGAACGCTTGTGGTAAACGCAGAATTCACGCCTTTAGCTTCCCCGGATTTCGATGTAGGTCCACCTAGCGAAGATGCTATAGAGCTGGCAAGAGTTGTTGATAGAGGGATAAGAGAATCTAAATGCATAGAGCTGAACAAACTTTGCGTTCAGCCAGGAGAAAAGGTTTGGTGTGTTTTCATAGACATTCACATCATAAACGATAAAGGAAACCTTTTGGACGCTTCTGCTTTAGCAGCGATAGCTGCTTTACTTAACACAAAAATACCAAAGGTTGAGGGAGAAAAAATAATAAGAGATGAGTTCGAAAAAAGTTTGCCAGTAGTTTTTAAACCAACAAACATAACTGTTTGTAAAGTTGGTAATAACTTCCTTCTTGACCCGACGATAGAGGAGGAGAAAATTTTAGACTCAAAGCTAAGTGTTTCTGTTAGAGATGACGACAAGGTTTGCTCTTTACAAAAGCAACTTAAGGAACTGGATTTTGATGATGTCTTAAAGATGATAGAAATTGCTATAAAAAAGAGTAAAGAGATAAGAAAAATGCTGGGATAAAAATGGCGATAAAAAGTTTGTCAAAGAAAGTTAAGTTGGGAAAAATAAAGAAAATAAAAATGGCACCAAGATGGGCAGACATAAGAAAGTTTGGACTCAAGAGAGCAAGGACAAGAAGAATAGACGTGAATAAAGTAAAAAGATGGAG
>JBMFPE010000086.1:0-1674 GCA_049969275.1 Candidatus Aenigmatarchaeota archaeon
GGTAATTACCCCGAATAATGGGCCCGTGGCCGGTGAAAGCCCACAGCTCAAAAGGGTTTTCATCCCACTTGATAGCGACAAGCGGGTAAATTGACCCGGCGCGTTGGTGCGTCGCTGTCGGCTCCCCCCCTCCTGGCCGTGCAGTAGCGGCCAAGGGTACAGGTGCCCA
This sequence comes from Candidatus Aenigmatarchaeota archaeon, assembly GCA_049969275.1. GTDB lineage: Archaea > Aenigmatarchaeota > Aenigmatarchaeia > CG10238-14 > SCSR01 > JAVZHQ01. The sequence goes on from JBMFPE010000086.1 coordinate 170, forward strand.
CTGGTTAAAGGGGGACGCTAGCTGGGTAGACGCTACTAGAATTGAAACCGATAGAAATCCACAAATTGCATTGTGGCCAAAAAGTGAAAAAATAATTTCATGGCTTTCGGAGAAAGTACAACAGAAAGGTATTAAACCTCAAATTCATTACAGTAAGAAAAAACAACAATATTTACTTCTGATTCGAAGGAAAAATGATTTTCTCAATTTTGTTAATAAGTTTAATTTTGTTCATCCAGATAAAAATTCAAAATTGGTTTCTATTCTAGGGCGTCCCAGATTCAGAACGTCGTGAGACAGTTCGGTCGCTATCTACTGGAGGTGCTGGTTGTCTGACCGGAAGGATGGGTGAGTACGAAAGGAACACCCATCCGTGGCCTCTGGTCTACCGGTTGTTCATCGCAAAGCCGGGCAGCCAAGCCATAGCGGATAAGTCCTGAAGGCATCTAAGGACGAAACCGCCCGGGAAAATAGACAACCAATCTCTCTGCTGTTTCGCAAGAAACGGTAGAGGGACGAAGGCTCTGGTAGACGACCAGGTTGATAGGAAGGGGGTGTACGCACCAAGCTTTCGAGCGAGGTGTTCAGCCCGCCTTTACTAATCGCCTGAGGTTGTCAGACCTTGATAAACAGCTTATCCTACGGTAGTTTCAAAAAACCTTTTAATAGCTTGAGAAAAACTTGATGATTCTTCAAAAGAAAGAAATTAATTTTTGATTACTAATTTAATTTTGTGAAGGTTGAAGTTTACATAAGGAATAAAGAAATTGAAATTCCATGCCTTTATTCTAATCAAACCCTTTATTTAGAGAATACTAAACTTTCGATAGAATTCCCTCCTTTGTTAACTTACAAGAAAGTGAAACAAATTCCAGAAGAAGATAGAAAGGCTTTGGAAGTTGCAAGAAAACTTGCTAACGATGGGAACTTAAAAGTTTACGATGTTTGTAGTTTAAGTGGAAAAATCATGGTAAAAATAAAAAGAATAAAAAGAATCCCCACAGTTTTAGTTGAAGGAAAAGAAATAGACTGGAAAGATTTTGAGTGATTCCTTGAAAGAAACTTTGGTAAAAATCGGAAAGATAATTGATGATAGAGTTGTTCTAGACTAAAAGCAGGGATTTGATTTCTTTTATCGCCTTTTCCATTTTCACTATTACCATTCCTAGGTTTACGTCTTTGTATAGAAGAGAAGAAAAGACTAGCTCAGAATCGATGCTAAAGCAAACATAGTTTCCGTTAGTAGATTTGATTATAGTATACTCTAGTTCACCTATTCCTAGTTCTTTTGCTGTGAAATTTGAGCTTTTGATTATAGCAGCTGCTAGAGCAGCAACTATTTTTGAGTTGATTTCTGAGGGAAGAGTTGAGGCTACTAGTAAACCCTCAGCTTTTGCTATCACAGAACCTTTAACTCCGCCTATTTCTTTTAGTTTTATTAAGATTTTTTCAAGTTCAGATTTCAGTTCCATTAGCTTTCCCTCGTTATTTCAGATAAAGTTTTG
>JBMFPE010000087.1:0-1529 GCA_049969275.1 Candidatus Aenigmatarchaeota archaeon
CTGCTAGCTTCCTGAAGGCTATTGCTGAAGGAGAATATTTACTGGATAAAACTATCGGCTTTCCTGTCATGAGGCTTTTTTCAATATTTTTGTCGAACGGTATTGTTGCTATAACTGGCATTCCTGTAAGCTCTTCCACATCTTTTGTCGTAAGCTCGTAAGGCTCGTTCTTTACCATGTTCAAAACCAATCCTAACGGAACAAGGTCAAGCTCTTTAACAATCTTATAGGCTCTTTCTATGTCTGAAACCGCACTTAAGTTTGGGTTTGTAATAAAAATTACTTCATCACTAGCGTTCAGAACACTTACAGCTTCCCTTCCAAAACCAGGAGCAGAATCGAGAAGTAAAATTTCAACGTCTTTCAACTCGTTTAAAAAATATTTTAAAGTGCTTATATTAACTTCAACTATGTCATCTAATGAAAGAGAAGCTGGAATTATTTTTAGACCAGAAGGATGGTAGAATATCGCCTCTTCTAGAGTAGCTTCTCCTTTTAAAACATTGTTTATTGTTTTAGGGAAGTAGAAAAGGCCAAAGTGGAAGCCTAGATGAGCTGTTGTTAAATTACAGTCAACAATAGCAACATTCCTTTTCAACTCTGTCAAAGCTAGGCCTAAGTTAGCGACCAAAGTTGTTTTTCCCACCCCACCTTTACCAGAAATTATACCTATTTTTCTCAAGCCTATCAATTTTTATTTATTTTTTTGAGATAAAATATTTTTCATTTCTCCTTTTAGAAGATTTTGAGGAAGAAGAAGAGTAGTAATTATTTCAAAAGGCTTTCGTAAATCTTTAGAGTGTTTTTGGCAGCTATGTCCCAAGTAAACTCTTTTAAAACTCTTTTTCTTCCGTTTTTTCCCCATTTTTTTGCTTCTTTTAAATTTTTAAAACTTTCTTTTATTCCCCAAGCTATATCTTCTGGGTTTTCACCATTCACATGAGTTCCTGTCCTATCCTTACCAGAAGGAATTACTTGCTCTCTTAAGCCAGAAACTCCTGCAGCTCCTACTACTACTGGCCTTTCCATCGCCATAGCCTCTAGCGAAACTATACCAAACGGCTCTGAAATAGAAGGAAACACACAAACATCAGCTAAAGCATAGTGTAATATTCTTTCTTCTTCTGAAACCCATTCAGAACGAATTTTCACTTTATTTTCAATTCCAAGCTTTTTTGAAAGCTCGATTAATTCAGAATATTCTTCACCTTTGCCAAGAATTATGAGTTTTGATTCTGGATAGTCTTTTAAAACAGAAGGCATAGCTTTTATAAGATTTTTAACACCTTTCACCCAAGTAAGCCTTCCTATGAAGAATATGACCTTTTCACCTTCTTTTATTCCGTACGATTTTCTCAAATTTTCAAGTTCTTCTTTTTTTACTTTTTTTGGGTCGTATTTTTTTGGGTCGCATCCGTTGTAACACACTACTATTTTTTCTTGAGAATAGCCTAGCTTAACTAAAAACTCTTTCATAGAATTAGAAACAGTAACTATCTTGTCAGCCTTTTCTGCCATAGTTCTTTCAA
>JBMFPE010000088.1:0-1522 GCA_049969275.1 Candidatus Aenigmatarchaeota archaeon
CTAATTTTTAAGTTTTTATATTTTTTTCTTAAAAGTTCGGTTACTATGTTTGCTATTGTTGTTTTTCCGCAAAAATCTGGGCCATCTATGCTTACAACAAAAACAGTCATAATTTTTTTAAGGTTTTAATATAATAAATCTTTTATTTTTTAATCTCACTTTCTACAAGACTAAGCCTTAAAATTATGTAAACTATTAGAGTTGCAACGCTGGCTATAAGATAGTATCCAACACCGACAGCTATCCCTATAGAAGCGACAACCCAGAGAGAAGCTGCTGTTGTCAATCCAATAACTTTTTCTTTTAACTGAAAAATTGTGCCACCACCAATAAACCCTATCCCGACTATTATGTAAGCTGCCATTCTCGATGTGTCTGCGTTTGGAAAAGCTGTTAAAGACATTATAGTTAGAAGAGTAGACCCTAAACAAATTAGCATGTGAGTCCTTAGGCCTGCTGGTTTTGCCCTTATTTCTCTTTCATAACCTATTAGGCTACCAAGAAAAACAGAAAGAATTAGTTTTAATACCATTTCAAACTCTTCCATAATTTAATTTAAGGAATGGATTTATTTATTTTTAAACACTCCAGTATCTTCTTGTTTTCAGATAATTTCTCTCTGCCTCAAGTATGCTTTTGAAAAGTTCCTCCTCATTCCTATAAAATTTTGATAAAATTCTTATTGTAGTATCTGGACCGATTCCTCTTCCAGCCAAGCAATAAGCTGCTTTTTTTCCATAAGTTAAGAACAAGTCTGCAGTTTTTCTAATCCTTTCAAACTGTTTTTCTTCCTCTTTTGTTATCCCCAAATTTCTTATTTTTTTCTTAACTATTTTCAAAATCTTTTGGTTAGTAGGCCTAACTATTCCGAGCAAGCGTGCATCGCATCTTTTGCACTTCAAATCGTCTGGAATATTTTTTAAAACAAAAGTTTGACTCCATTGCCCACAATTCAAGCAAACAAACCTTAGGCTTGTGCTCAAAAGCCTTTGTTTAAAAAGTTTAAAAATTTCTGGCTCAGGTTTGGAAGGGCCAAGAACTTCTAAGTACTTGTGTCTTATGCCAATTTTTCCTAGAAAGGATAGTCCTGGTTTAAAAACAACTTCTACTTCTTTATTTTGAATTTTTTTCAGTATCTCCTTAGCTCTTTCCACGTCAAGTTTTTCAACTTCCAATTCTTTTAAAGTTTCTTTAAAAATTGGTGAGCCCGCATAATCTTCTATAATTCTCTTGATTGTTGTTTTTCCATAGTCAGCATTTCTAGAAATAGAACCAAATCTTTTCGCAACATGGACAAACTTCCATTCGAATAAATCACTTTTTGCTAGACTTAATTCCAAATAATTTCTCAGAAGCTCAGGGTTTGTGTTAAAAATAATTTCCTTAATTAATTCAGTATTTTTGTTTTGGAGTTGGAGAATTATTCTGTAAGGGTCTGTTTTTAGACCTACTGAACCAACTCTTGGGGTTAAAAGCGATGAAATAAACCTTCCAAGAGTTTCGTTAACCAAAGAACCAAAGC
>JBMFPE010000089.1:0-1434 GCA_049969275.1 Candidatus Aenigmatarchaeota archaeon
CACTTTCATTTGTCAATAATTCTCCTGCCTGAGCTAAAAATTGTATGGCCATGTATTTTCTTTAAAGACGCTTAAATATAAATGTTGCGGAAATTGGAAAACATTCTAAGGCGAAAAAGCATGATGTGAAAAGCAGAATTTATTGAAATTAATTTTAACTTTTGTGTTCGATACTAATTTCTAAAGATAAAAAAGCCATTAGTTTTTTACAAAATGCAGCAAAAAGATTTAAACCGAAAGCTTTAAATGTCTAAAAATTTTTAAAAAATAAATGGCCACAAAAATAAATAAAAAAATTCTTGTTCCGGTTCTTTTAGCTTTGCTGTTTGTTTCGGTTCCAGTGCTAGCTCAAGAAACAGCTGGAACAGCGGAAGAACAAATAGTTAGTGCATTAAGGTATGCTTTTGGAGTTCCAAGCGGGGCCCCTGATGCCTTACTTTGGGCTAGGTTTGCTTTCTTTCTTCTATTTCTGATTGTTATCTCAGCGTTAACAACAACAGTTCCTATGTTTAAGGAAAAACGAGAGCTCGGAGCGCTTGTTGCAGGTATTATTGCTTATATAGGCACTCGTTTCATTCCCGACGATATACTTCTAATACTTATAGTTTTTATGCCTGTGCTATGTATATTTGGGTACCTTGGCCTAGTATATCAATACCTTACTAAAAAAGAGATCACAGGAGGTTGGGAAATTACTCCACTTATTCTTGCCGCCATTTTAGGCACAACAGGCATGGTTATGATCAGAATGAGAGCAATGATGGAAGAATCTTTTGGTGATGTAGTCAGAACGGGAGCTGCTGCAGCAGTATGGCCTTGGTGGGCAGCGCTAGCTTATATTTTTATTATTGGTGCAGTATTTTTAGTTGGTTTAATGATTTGGGGATGGTCGAAACGGGGATTTGGTCTAAGAAACTTAGCAATGGGCCTAAGAATGCACGAAACTGTTGAAAAGCTGGCTAGAAGAGATTTAGCCACTCTAAAAACAGAAGAAGAGCTAGAAAATGAGGAAAAAGGGCTTTCTAACAGTTTAATTGGGTATTTAGGAAATGCTATGAGGCATATAAACGCAAGAGACTTCAACGGTGCTAAGATTGCGCTGATGAATGCTCAAAAAGAAATTCAATTAAAAATTAAAATTTCTAACGAAGAATTGACTAAAGCAAAGACTTTACTATCTGACTTGAAGCGTGAGTATGCTGACTTAAGAGGTAAAGGATTATCAACTGATAAAATTGATGGGTTGATTAGAGAAACAGAGACTGCAATAGGAAGGTATGAAGATTATATTGAGAGACTTGAGAACAAACTTAAGCAGCTAGAAATAGCCGAGGAGCAACACATAGTACGTGCTTTGGAATTTTTACAAAAAAACGAATCAAGCTATGCTATAGTAGAAATAGAAAAAGCAGAAGTAATCATAAAAGAAATAGG
>JBMFPE010000090.1:0-1319 GCA_049969275.1 Candidatus Aenigmatarchaeota archaeon
AGATTTTGAAGTGATTCTTTGAGCGTAAGTATTGATAAGGCTGTAGTGTCAAGGCTATTTATTTCAGGAAGAAAATTTGAGATTTTGGTAGACCCCTATAAAGCCTTGGAATTTAAAAAAGGTGCGAAGATTAACGTGGACGAAATTTTGGCTTACCCCGCAATCTACCGTGACGTGAGAAGTACCGAATGCGTGCCTGAAAATGAGCTGCAAAAACTTTTTGGTACTACTGATGTTTTCAAAGTCGCAGAAAAAATAATAAAAGAAGGTGAACTACAACTAACAACTGAACAAAGGAGACAGATGGTAGAGCAAAAAAAGAACCAGATAGCAAATATAATCGCAAGAAAAGGAATAAACCCGCAAACAAATACCCCTCACCCCCCTCAAAGAATTTTAAACGCCATGGAGCAGGCTGGAGTAAACATCGACCCTTTTGTTGATGCTGAACTTCAAGTTGATAAAGTTTTGAAAGAAATAAAAGCTTTGCTGCCTATAAAATTCCAAAAGGTAACCATACAATTCAAGATCCCACCCCAATATTCGTCAAAGGTTTTTTCGATAGTTAAAAGGTCGGTTGACGTGAAAAGTGAAAAATGGTTAGACGATGGGAGCTTGGAGATAAGCGTTGAAGTTTTGGCTGGTGTACAGGATGAAATCTTCCAGAAAATTTCATCCTTAACCCATGGAAATTTTGAGTCAAAAATAGTAAAGAGGGAGGATATATGAGCGAAAAAAATGTTTTGGAAGTTGTTTTACCTGGTGAGTTTCTAGCTGAAAGAGAAGGGAAAAAAATAGGAAGAGGTGTTTATCTAGAGGATGACAAAGTTTATTCAAAAGTTTTAGGCATTCCAAGAGTAGAAGAGGATGAAATATCAGTTATCCCTTTAGCTGGAGCGTACATCCCGCAAGTAGGTCAGAAAGTTGTAGGAATAATATCTGAAGTTGAAATCTCTGGATGGGGTGTGAACATAAATTCACCTTACAGTGCTTTCTTACCTCTTGCTGAAGGAGTTGAAGAGTTTGTTGACATTTCAAGAACAGACCTAAGTAAGTTTTACGATATAAACGATATAATTTATTGTAAGATATTAAAAGTTCCTAAGAATAAGATAGTTCAAGTTTCTATGAGAGATTTTGGTTGCAAGAAATTAAGAGAGGGAATAATTATAAAAGTTACACCAACAAAAGTACCAAGGATAATTGGAAAGGGGGGAAGCATGATAAACCTAATTAAAAAAAAGACTGGGTGTGAAATAATAGTAGGCCAGAATGGAATAATATGGTTAAGGGGGGAAAGAAAGGATAAAGCGATAGAA
>JBMFPE010000091.1:0-670 GCA_049969275.1 Candidatus Aenigmatarchaeota archaeon
GTTTCCTAAAATTTCTATTATACTTTCTTCATTTTCAAAAAATTTTTCAAAGATTTTCTCATAAACTTTCAAATCTTTTGTCATCTCTGCTTTTCTTAAAAGTATGCCGTTAATTTTGGTTGCTAAAACTAACAACCTAAACTCACTCAACAACCTCAACCCCAAAATTCTTCTTAACCCACTCGATTGCTTCATCTTTGCTTATTGCATGAGCCTTTGGTATTTTTTTCTTCTGCCTCCTCCTTCTTTTAACTCTAAACCCAGGTCTTTCAAGGGTAACGTCAACATCCAAACCAAGCATTCCAACCTCATGCGAGTATTTTACACCAGGAATTTCTATGTATTCTTTTATTCCAAAATTAAAATTTCCGTTTTCGTCAAACTTTGACGCTTCTAACTTTTTATCTACAGCCTCTAAAGCCTTTTTAAGGAATTCTACTGCTTCCTTTTTTCTTAAAGTTACTTTCACTCCAACCGGCTTACCTTTTGCTATTCCAAAAGTGCTTCTTCTTTTAGATTTTGTTATTACCGCCTTTCTTCCGGTCAAGTACTCTAAAAGCTTTTTTGCTTTTTCTATTTTTTGGACGTCTCCGGCACAACCTATGTTCAGAGTTACTTTCTCTATTCTTATTCTTCTCATCGGGTTTTCTTCCATTTTTACTCACTTCCT
>JBMFPE010000092.1:0-588 GCA_049969275.1 Candidatus Aenigmatarchaeota archaeon
CATCGGATGGATCCTCCCGCTGGCGTATTCCCTCTCAAGTTCTTCATAAGAGGAGAAGCTCACCGATCCCCCATACTTTACAGGTCTCTCTACCAGGAACTGTCTTCTCTCCCTGAAGATGACATATTTTACGAGTTCTAGGACTGGGTTTAATTCGATTTGCTTTATAGGGCACCATGCTTTAAGTAGCTTCTGCTTTACCTCCTCATCAGAGTCATGTATGAAGATGGCTGTCCAAGGCTTGCTTTTGCTCATCTTTGCCGCTATCACCTTCTCCACCTTGCTCTCCTTAGTTGCTTTAGGTGGTTCTGCTAGGCCCATGAGAAGGTGGTTGTGTAGTGGTATCGGTTTTTTCCATCCAAGCTTTGGGAAGACCTCTCTTGCGAGGACGTGGACCTTCCTCTGGTCCATCCCACCCTGAGGCACATCTTCTGCGAGGTACTTCACGTCCACACCCTGCATCGGAGGGTAAATGTACTGTGCGAAGTCGAGTTGTTCACTTTGGTTTCTTCCCATTATCGTTAGGCACCTCTTGTTTCTAGAAAGGGTCACGTGCTTTGAAACCCTTATTACATCCCTCCAATATTC
>JBMFPE010000093.1:0-546 GCA_049969275.1 Candidatus Aenigmatarchaeota archaeon
TAGACGAAAAAATTTCAAAACTTTATTCAACATTTTTAAAACCCTATAGCTATGCAGAAGCACCTGCTGAAGAAACTGAAGATGTAGAAAGTATACTGAACGAACTTAAAGATCAAGTAGAAGAATTAAAAAGTAAGATGGAGTTTGAATAGTTTCGCTGTTAGACGTCTAACATCAACCTTTTAAATTGTTTTAAAAATAATTTTATTTAGTGCAGGGGTTCCCGAGTCAGGTTAAAGGGGCAGGACTCAAGTCAAGCTTGAGTTTTGATTCAAGATGAAAGAAATCCTGTGGCTTAGTGCCTTCCTGGGTTCAAATCCCAGCCCCTGCACCTCAAAAAGTAAGACACTAATAATAAACGAAGAAAATTTCAATCATCTAGTACAGCGATACAACGAAACAGGAAAAATTGGGTTCAGCTGTGTTAGAGGATTTTGGAAGCATCACGTACTTTGGCAATAACTAATGCATAAAAATCAAGAAAATGAAATAAAGTGAAAAAAATGCAAACTCTAATTGAGCTTAAAAATGTTAGCAAAGTTTATA
>JBMFPE010000094.1:0-529 GCA_049969275.1 Candidatus Aenigmatarchaeota archaeon
ACTTTTTCCCTATCCTTAAAGGAATCCCAAACCTCAAAAGTAATGTTTGCACGTCTTTCAAAAGATTGAACGAAAGAGAAGAGACAGCAACATCGTTAGGCCTCACCCAGCCGCCTGAGAAATACCCTCTTAAAAATGCTGCAAGCTCTTCTTTTTCTAAACCAAAAACCCAGCTCGGAACCCTTTTAGTATAAGCGTTTCCTTCCAACCCTAAAACTTCTTTGAAAAATATTTTAAACAACTTTGAATTTAACAACAAAGAAGTTTTATCGCTATGTAATTTACAACCTATTTTGAACCTTTCTGCAATTTTTCTGACGACCTTTCTGCTTTCCTCATCAGTTACAGAAAAAATGACAGAATCCTTATCGTAGCAACCATCTGCGAGCCAAAGCCCAGCTAAAGTTGCCAAATCTCTGTTAACAGCAAGTCTTAAAGGCAAGAATGAACTTTTAGATTTTAATCTTCCTTTCTTTGGTCTAACCTTCAGTTTAACTAGTGTCCCAGCTCTTAAAAATCCTTTTTTCAA